>NZ_JBIVIF010000049.1:0-42004 GCF_044749595.1 Pseudomonas sp. NPDC089392 | reverse complement strand
CAAGGCGTTCGCGCGCAAATCCCACAGGAATAATTGGCCCGAAACAAACGTAGGAGCGGCTTTAGCCGCGAAGCGCCGCGCGGGCGGCGCTCGATTTCATAGGCGCTGAAAATGTTTCGGCGAACACTTGGCGGCGCTCGATTTCATAGGCGCTGAAAATGTTTCGGCGAACACTTGGCGGCGCTCGATTTCATAGGCGCTGAAAATGTTTCGGCGAACACCTGCGGCGCTCGATCTCGACGCCACCGAAAATGTCCTGGCGAACACCGCAAACGCCCTGATACTGGTTCTGTAGCAGGCGAGCCGTATAATGGCGGGGTCGCCACTTAATTTTTGGCTTTAACGGATTGAATATGACTGAACAGCAACCTGTTGCAGTTCTGGGAGGCGGCAGCTTCGGCACCGCTGTGGCGAACCTGCTGGCGCAGAACGGAGTGCCGGTGCGCCAATGGATGCGCGACCCGGCGCAGGCCGAGGCCATGCGCGTCAATCGCGAGAATCCGCGCTACCTCAAGGGTATCCGCCTGCACGATGGCGTGGAGCCGGTCAATGACCTGTTGGCCACCCTGCAGGCCAGCGAACTGGTTTTCGTCGCCCTGCCATCAAGCGCCTTGCGCAGTGTACTGGCGCCGCATGCCAAGCTGCTGCGCGGCAAGGGCCTGGTCAGCCTGACCAAGGGGATCGAGGCGCAAAGCTTCAAGCTGATGAGCCAGATCCTCGAAGAAATCGCCCCCGAGGCTCGCATTGGCGTGCTGTCGGGGCCTAACCTGGCCCGCGAGATCGCCGAGCACGCGCTGACCGCCACCGTGGTTGCCAGTGAGCACGAAGCACTGTGCCAGCAGGTACAGGCCGTGCTGCACGGGCGTACGTTCCGTGTCTACGCCAGTGCCGACCGCTTCGGCGTCGAGCTGGGCGGTGCGCTGAAGAACGTCTATGCCATCATCGCCGGCATGGCCGTGGCATTGGGCATGGGCGAGAACACCAAGAGCATGCTGATTACCCGTGCCCTGGCCGAGATGACCCGCTTTGCCGTCAGCCAGGGCGCCAACCCCATGACTTTCCTCGGCCTGGCCGGTGTCGGTGACTTGATCGTCACTTGTTCCTCGCCCAAGAGCCGCAACTACCAGATTGGCTACGCGCTGGGCCAGGGCCAGAGCCTGGAAGAGGCGGTCAACCGCCTGGGTGAAGTGGCCGAAGGGGTCAACACGCTCAAGGTGCTCAAGGCCAAGGCGCAGGAAGTGCAGGTGTACATGCCGCTGGTGGCGGGCCTGCATGCCATCCTGTTCGAAGGCCGCACGCTGAACCAGGTGATCGAGCACCTGATGCGCGCCGAGCCCAAGACCGATGTCGACTTCATTTCCATAAGCGGCTTCAACTGAGCCGAGCAGAGCAAGGAGCGATACATGAACGATACCCCCGAACGCGCCCAGCGCGAGTCGATCATCCTGCGGGTGCTGTGGATGCTGGTGTTCCTGGTGGTCTGGCAACTGGCCGAACTGCTGCTCGGCGGCTTGGTGCTGGTTCAGCTGATCTATCGCCTGGTGTACGGCGCCCCCAGCGCCAGCCTGATGAACTTTGGCGACAGCCTGAGCCAGTACCTGGCGCAGATCGGCCGCTTCGGCAGCTTCCACAGCGACCAGAAGCCATGGCCGTTCGCTGACTGGCCGGCACCGCGCGCGCCGGAAGGCGAGGCGCCGCATGCGGTGGCCCCAGCGCCACACCCGGTGCGTGACGAGGAGCCCAAGCTGTGAAGCTGTGGGTGCTGCGCCATGGTGAAGCGGAGCCGCGGGCCAACAGCGATGCCGAGCGCCGCCTGACCGCTCATGGCCGCGAGCAGGTGCTGCACAGTGCCGCCCGACTGCTTGGGCAGCCCTTGCAGGCGATTATCGCCAGCCCTTACGTGCGCGCCCAGCAAACGGCGGCCCTGGTGCATGACACCCTGGGTTTTGCCGAGCCGGTGCGCACGGTGCCTTGGCTGACGCCAGAGAGTGATGTACAGCAGGTGATTGGCGAAATCGAGCAGCTGGGGCTGGAGCATGTACTGCTGGTCAGCCATCAGCCGCTGGTGGGGACCTTGGTCGGGGCGCTGGAGCATGGTCACCAGCAACAACCTGCGGCCATGAGCACCGCCAGCCTGGCGGAGCTGGAAGGGGATTGGCCACTGGCTGGGCTGATGACCCTGCGGGCGATTCACTCGCCGGCCTGAAACCCCAGGGACTCTGTGGGAGCGGGCCCAGAAACCGAGAGGGCAACTGGCATTTTTGTCAGTTGTCGTCCTTCATCAGCGCTTGCTAGCGTTGCCCCAAAGCAAAAGAGTCAGGGAGTGACGAATGAGCGGTGTGATGCGGGAGCTATTAAGCTCCCTGGACCTGCAACCCACCGTAGACAAATTAGAGCAAGGCATTGCACTGGATTTCGCCCAGTACAGCCTGCTGCGCGAGTCGGCCGATGCCAAGCTCTACCAGCTGATGCACAAGGTCAACGGCAACGGCAACCTGGAACCCTCGGCCAGGCAACAAAGCGAACAAGATTTGCGCACGTTGCAGGACGCCTGCCTGCGTGTCTCCCACCTGCTGCAAAGCAGTTGCCTGGCGCTGCGGCGCCTGCAGCTCGACTACCCGGACCAGCGCCTGGCCCGCGAAGCTCTGGAGGGCCAAGTGGCCTACATGCAAGCCTGCTTGCGCCGCTCCCTGGCCAGTTTCGACCGCTCTTCATGGCCTGATAGCCGTCGCCGATGACCTTTCCGGACATTGCCGAACGGCCTCTCGAAACCGACAATGGGCCATTATCCCGTCCGGACCAGGCGCCATGTCGCAGCAGATCTTCTTCGCCCATGCCAACGGATTCCCTTCGGCCACCTACGGCAAGCTGTTCGCCGCCCTGGCGCCGGACTATCAGGTGCGGCACCTGGCCCAGCACGGGCACGACCCGCGTTTTCCGGTGGACGACAACTGGCAGAGCCTGGTCGATGAACTGCTGCACCACTTGGCCCAGCAGGACCAGCCGGTATGGGGCGTCGGCCATTCGCTGGGCGGCGTGTTGCACCTGCACGCGGCGCTGCGCCGCCCCGAGTACTACCGCGGGGTGGTGATGCTCGACTCGCCAGTGCTCACCCGTGCCGATCAGTGGCTGCTGCGCACTGCCAAGCGTTTCGGCTTCATCGACCGCATCACCCCGGCTGGCCGCACCCTGGGGCGTCGCGAAACCTTCAGTGACCGCGACAGCGCCCGGGACTACTTCGCTGGCAAGTCACTGTTCCGTCATTTCGACCCAGACTGCCTCGAAGCTTATGTTGAACACGGTTTGCAAGCGGTGGCGCAGGGGCTGCAGTTGCGCTTCGACCCCGCCACGGAAATCAGTATCTACCGCAGCATCCCGCATACCAGCCCCGCGCCTGCGCGGCAGTTGCAGGTGCCACTGGCGATGGTGCGGGGTGACCGCAGTGACGTTGTGCGTCGCCACCACGCGTTTGCCGTGCGCGGCTTGCCCAAGGGCGAATACCATAGTGTGCCGGGCGGGCACATGTTCCCGCTGGAGCGGCCCACCGACACCGCCAGCCTGATCAAGGGCCTGTTCGACCGCTGGAGCCAGGCATGAACGCGCAGGTCGAGGAAGTCCGCCTGAGCCTGGGCCATATCGAGCTGGCCGCACACCTGTTCGGCCCTGAAGATGGGCTGCCGGTGATCGCCCTGCATGGCTGGCTGGATAACGCCAACAGCTTCGCCCGCCTGGCCCCGCAGTTGAAAGGCCTGCGTATCGTCGCCCTTGATCTGGCCGGGCATGGTTACTCGGAGCATCGACCGCCGGGGGCCGGTTATGCCTTGGCCGACTATGCCCATGATGTGTTGCGAGTGGCCGCACAGCTCGGTTGGCAGCGCTTTGCCCTGCTGGGCCATTCGCTTGGGGCAATCATTTCCGTGCAACTGGCCGGCGCTTTGCCGGAGCGGGTCAGCCACCTGGCGTTGATCGACGGCGTCATTCCGCCGACCGGCGCCGAGCAAGACGCTGGCGAGCGCCTGGGCATGGCGCTGCAGGCCCAATTGCGCCTGGATGGCAAGCGCAAGTCGGTGTACCCGACATTGGAGCAGGGCGTACAGGCGCGCATGAAAGGCATGGTCGCGGTCAGCCGCGAGGCTGCTGAACTACTGGCCCAGCGCGGCCTGATGCCGGTGCCCGGCGGCTACAGCTGGCGCAGCGACAGCCGCCTGACCCTGCCGTCGCCAGTGCGCCTGAGCGAAGCCCAGGCCATGGCCTATGTGCGCCGGGTGAGCTGCCCGGCGCAACTGGTGGTGGCCGCCGACGGCATGCTGGCGCGCCACACCGAGCTGCTGGAGCAGCTACCCTTTGAGCGGGTGACACTGCCGGGTGGCCATCACCTGCACCTGAACGATGAGCAGGGCGCGGCCCTTGTCGCAGACTGTTTCAATCGCTTTTTTGGCTTTGCTTGACTTGCACCGGACAAGTGTCGAGGCTTGGCGGGTTGAAAGGGAGACAACCATGCAACTGCCAGACATCCTGGAGCTTCACTTCGGCGCAGGGCGCCGCCTGGGTCGCCAATGAGCGCGCCTGTTGCCATCCGTAATGCCGTCGTCGCTTGCCTGGCGCTGGCCAGCCCCGTGCTGTGGGCTGGCAGCCTGCCGGTACCACAAGACGCCAAGGTGGTCGACCAACGCCCGGCCGTGGAGCAGGAGCGCGTCTACCCGATGGGCCCGCTGCGCAAGATCAGCGGGCGCCTGCGGGTCGAGGACAAGGTCGAAAGCCGCGGCCAGGTCAGCTCGGTAACCTACGAACTGCCGGTTGAGCGTAGCGCCCGCGAAGCCTTCACCAGTGCCCGCGAAGAACTGCAGCGTGACGGCGGTTATCCGCTGTTCTGGTGCCAGGGACGCGACTGCGGCGAGGCCAGCTTGTGGGCCAACGATGTGTTCGCCAATGCCCGCCTCAACGGTGGCGACGAGCAGCAGGCGTTCATCCTGCTGCGCCGCTCGGCAGAAGAGGCCGACACTCTGGTCGCGCTGTACAGCGTTACCCGTGGCAACCGCCGCGCCTATCTGCACGTGGAAGAATTCGTTGCCGGCAGCCCGCTGGGCGAACTGCTGCCGACCGCTGCCACGGTGCTGCGCGAAATGCGCGACACTGGCAAGCTCGACTACCCTGACCTGGCTGCCCCGCAAGACACCTGGGTGAACCTGCTGAGCCGTAGCCTGAACCTCGACAGCACCTTGCGCGCCAGCCTCAGTGGCGCCCAGGCCGAAGCCTGGCGCGAGGCGCTGGTCAAGGCGGGCGTGCGTAACGGCCGGCTTGAAGTCGGCAATGCGCCCACCGACGGCCTGCACCTTGAACTGATCCGTTGAACGAGCGCCACCATGGTTAACAATGATCGGCTGCTGGTCCAGATACTGCTGCTGGCGCTACTGGGTGCCGGCCTGTGGGTGATGGCACCGTTCATTTCGGCGCTGTTGTGGGGGGCCATCCTGGCCTTTGCCAGCTGGCCGTTGATGCGCTTGCTGACGCGCGTGCTGGGTGGGCGTGAAACGCTGGCAGCCAGCCTGCTGACCACGGCCTGGATCCTGATCGTGGCACTGCCGCTGGTGTGGCTGGGGTTCAACCTGGCCGATCACATTCGCGATGCCACCGCATTCGTGCGTGACGTGCAGGTAGACGGCTTGCCCGATGCGCCAGCCTGGCTGGGCGGTATACCACTGGTTGGCGAGCGCCTGGTCAGCTGGTGGCAATCGCTGGACCAGCAAGGCGCGGCTTTGCTGGCTTCGATCAAGCCGCACCTGGGCCAGGTGGGCAACTGGTTGCTGCTGCGCAGTGCGCAGATCGGCAGCGGCGTGCTGGAACTGACCCTGAGCCTGGTGTTCGTGTTCTTCTTCTATCGCGACGGGCCACGCCTGGCAGCGTTCGTGCTGCGCTTGCTGCAGCGTCTGATGGGCGACCGCGCCGAGTACTACCTGGAGCTGGTGGCCGGCACGGTGCAACGGGTGGTCAACGGGGTGATCGGCACGGCGGCTGCGCAGGGTTTGCTGGCGTTGATCGGCTTCCTGATTGCCGGCGTGCCGGGGGCGATCGTGCTGGGCCTGGTGACGTTCATGCTCAGCCTTATCCCCATGGGCCCACCGCTGGCCTGGATCCCAGCCACCGGTTGGCTGGTGTGGAAGGGCGAGTACGGCATGGCGGTGTTCCTGGGGGTCTGGGGCACCTTCATCATCAGTGGCGTGGACAACGTGCTGAAGCCATATTTGATAAGTCGTGGCGGTAACCTGCCGCTGGTGATCGTGTTGCTGGGTGTGTTCGGTGGCTTGCTGGCCTTTGGCTTCATTGGCCTGTTCATCGGGCCGACCTTGCTGGCGGTGGGTTACAGCCTGTTACTGGACTGGAGTCGCAACGCCACGTCGCAGCCTCCTCAGCAATAAGCCTGAACCGGCCTCTTCGCGGGTAAACCCGCTCCCACAGGAACTGCACAAAGTTCAAGGCCTGTGTTGTACCTGTGGGAGCGGGTTCACCCGCGAAGGGGCCGGCACAGCCCTTGAAAAGCTGATCTTTACGCATTCTTTATACCCACCCCCACCCCCCGATCTCGCCCCTTTACGCCCTCTCTCGGACAATTTCCCCAAAGCGGCCCAAGCCGCAACACGGGGAGAACCACTCATGAACATGCTCGACGGGCTGTCACTGCTGCTGGCAGTGGCATTGGCGTTTTACCTGCTGGTGGCGCTGCTGCGCGCCGATCGCAGCTAGGGAGCGGCCATGCACAGTTACGATTTCGCCTTGCTCCTGGCATTTTTCGCCATCGTGCTGCTACCGGCACCCTGGCTTGGGCGGTTCTACTTCAAGGTCATGGAGGGCCAGCGCACCTGGTTGTCGCCGGTGTTGGGCCCGGTCGAACAGGCCTGCTACCGGCTGGCGGGTGTGAACGCCAGCCAGGAGCAGAACTGGCGGCAGTACACCCTGGCCCTGCTGGCCTTCAACTTCGTCGGGTTCCTGCTGTTGTTCGCCGTGCTGCTGCTACAGGGTTACCTGCCGTTCAACCCGCAGCACCTGCCTGGCCAGGAATGGTCGCTGGCGTTCAACACCGCCGTCAGCTTCGTCACCAACACCAACTGGCAGGCCTACAGCGGTGAGGCGTCGGTCAGCTACCTGAGCCAGATGCTCGGCCTTACCGTGCAGAACTTCGTCAGCGCCGCCACCGGCCTGGCGGTGCTGGTTGCCCTGTGCCGCGGCATTGCCCGGCGTAGCGCTACGACGCTAGGCAACTTCTGGGTCGACATGACCCGCGCCACCCTCTACGGCTTGCTGCCGCTGTGCTTGCTGCTGGCGCTGCTGCTGGTATGGCAGGGCGTACCGCAGACCTTTGCCGACTACGCCCATGCACTGACCTTGCAAGGTACTGACCAGACCATCCCGCTGGGCCCGGCCGCCAGCCAGATCGCCATCAAGCAACTGGGCACCAACGGCGGCGGCTTCTTCGGCGTCAACTCGGCGCACCCGTTCGAAAACCCCACGGCCTGGAGCAACCTGATCGAGGTGGCGTCGATCATCCTCATTCCGGTGGCGCTGGTATTCACCTTTGGCCACTACGTGAAGGACCTGCGCCAAAGCCGCGCCATCCTCGCCTGCATGCTTGCCCTGTTCCTGATTGGCGGCAGCACGGCGTTGTGGTCCGAGCACCAGCCCAACCCGGCGCTGGAAAGCGCGCAGGTACAGCAAAGCGCCCCCATGGAGGGCAAGGAAAGCCGCTTCGGCACCACCGGCTCGGTGCTGTGGACAGTGACCACAACGGCCGCTTCCAACGGCTCGGTCAACGCCATGCACGACAGCCTCAACCCGCTGACCGGCATGGTGGCGATGGTCAACATGATGGTCGGCGAAGTGATCTTTGGCGGCGTCGGCGCCGGGCTGTACGGCATGCTGCTGTTCGTGCTGATCGCGGTGTTCCTGGCCGGGCTGATGATCGGCCGCACCCCGGAATACCTCGGCAAGAAACTGCAGGCCCGTGAAGTGCAACTGCTGGTGGCGACCCTGCTGGTGATGCCGGTCGGCGTGCTGGTGCTCGGCGCCATTGCCGCCAGCCTGCCAGGCCCGGCAGGTGCGGTCAGCAACCCTGGTGCGCATGGCTTCAGCCAACTGCTGTACGCCTACACCTCGGGCACGGCCAACAACGGTTCGGCCTTCGCTGGCTTCGGTGCCAACACGGTGTTCCACAACGTGATGATCGGTTTGGCCATGCTCATCGGTCGCTTCGGCTACATCCTGCCGATACTGGCCCTGGCCGGCAGCCTGGCGGCGAAGAAAAGCGCGCCCCAGGGGCTGAACAGCTTCCCCACCCACGGCCCGCTGTTCACCGGCCTGCTGCTGGTGACCATCTTGCTGGTTGGTGGCCTGACCTTCCTGCCCACCCTGGCCCTTGGGCCAATCGCCGAACACCTGAGCTTGGGTTTCTGAGGACTGACCATGAACATGCCCATTCCTGAAGTACAAGCCCGACACAGTGCCAAGGACCAGACGCGGCTCGCCGCGCTGTGGCGCCCGGCATTGATGCAGGCATTCGTCAAACTCGACCCGCGCCAGCTCAAGCGCTCGCCGGTCATGCTGGTGGTGGCCCTGACCGCCGTGCTGACCACGGTGCTGTGCTTCGCCCCCGGCAGTGGCGTAAGCACCGGCGTTGCCGTGCAGATCGCCTTGTGGCTGTGGTTCACCGTGCTGTTCGCCAACTTCGCCGAAGCCCTCGCCGAGGGCCGTGGCAAGGCCCGTGCCGACAGCCTCAAGGCCGGTAGCCAGGGCCTGACCGCCCAGCGCCGCCAGCGCGATGGCAGCTACGAGACCGTTGCGGCCAGTGCGCTGCGCAAGGACGACGTGGTGCGCGTAGTGGCTGGCGAAATGATCCCTGGTGACGGCGAGGTGCTCGAAGGTATTGCTGCAGTCAACGAGGCTGCCATTACCGGCGAGTCCGCGCCAGTGATCCGCGAATCCGGTGGCGACCGCTCGGCTGTGACAGGCAACACCCGGTTGGTCTCCGACTGGCTGCTGATCCGCATCACCAGCAACCCGGGCGAGTCGACCCTGGACCGCATGATCGCCCTGGTCGAAGGCGCCAAGCGGCAGAAAACCCCGAACGAGATCGCCCTCGACATCCTGCTGATCGGCCTGACCCTGATCTTCCTGATCGTGGTGGTGACCTTGCAGCCGTTCGCCCACTTTGCCGGTGGCAGCCTGCCGCTGATCTTCCTCGCCGCCTTGTTGGTGACGCTGATCCCCACCACCATCGGCGGCCTGCTGTCGGCCATCGGCATCGCCGGCATGGACCGGCTGGTGCGGCTGAACGTGATTGCCCGCTCGGGCCGCGCGGTGGAGGCGGCCGGTGATGTGCACACGCTGATGCTCGACAAGACCGGCACTATCACCTTCGGCAACCGCCGCTGCAGCGCGCTGCATGCAGCACCGGGCGTCACTGCCCGCGAGCTGGGGGAGGGCGCCTTGCTGGCCTCGCTGGCCGACGACACAGCCGAAGGCAAGTCGATTGTCGAATACCTGCGCCAGCTGCATGACTTTGTCGAACCGCCTGCCGGGCAGTACCAAGCCGTGGCCTTCAGTGCCGAAACACGGCTGTCGGGCATCGACTTGCAGCAGCGCCGTTACCGCAAGGGCGCCGTCGATGCGGTGCTGGCTTTCGTCGGCATGCAGCGCCTGGAAATGCCGCCAGCGCTGGCCCGTGAAGTGGAGCGCATTGCCCAGAGCGGCGGCACGCCGCTGCTGGTGTGCCTCGACAAGCGCCTGCTGGGGGTAATCCACCTCAAGGACGTGGTCAAGCCAGGCATCCGCGAACGTTTCGCAGAGTTGCGCAAGCTGGGCATTCGTACGGTGATGGTGACTGGCGACAACCCGCTGACCGCCGCAGCCATCGCCGCCGAGGCGGGGGTGGATGACGTGCTGGCCGAGGCCACGCCCGAGAAGAAGCTGGCGCGCATTCGCCAGGAGCAGAACGACGGCCGCCTGGTGGCCATGTGTGGCGACGGTGCCAACGACGCCCCGGCACTGGCCCAGGCCGACGTGGGCATGGCCATGAACGATGGCACCCAGGCCGCGCGTGAGGCGGCCAACATGGTCGACCTGGACAGCGACCCGACCAAGCTGCTGGACGTGGTACAGGTTGGCAAGGAGTTGCTGGTCACCCGTGGCGCACTGACTACCTTCTCCATCGCCAACGATGTGGCCAAGTACTTCGCCATCCTGCCGGCGCTGTTCGCCGCCATCTACCCGCAGTTGGGTGTGCTCAACCTGATGCACCTGGCCAGCCCGCAGAGCGCGATCCTCTCGGCCATCGTGTTCAACGCGCTGATCATCATCGTGCTGATCCCGCTGGCACTGCGTGGCGTGCGGGTACAGGCGGCCAGTGCTGCGCACCTGCTGCGGCGCAACCTGCTGGTCTACGGTCTGGGCGGCATTGTCGTGCCGTTTGCCGGGATCAAGTTGATCGATTTGCTGCTCAATGCCCTGCACCTGGTTTGAGGAGGCCGCCATGGATGCTTATGTACGCCCGGCATTGAGCCTGGCTTTGTTGATGACGTTGCTGACTGGCGCGGTGTATCCGCTGGCGGTGACCGGTATTGCCCAGGTCGCGTTCCCGAGCCAGGCCAACGGTAGCCTGGTGCGCGATCACCAGGGCAAGGTGCGCGGTTCGGCGCTGATCGCCCAGGATTTCCAGGGCGATGGCTGGTTCCATTCGCGACCCTCGGCAGGCGCCTATGCCACGGTGGCGAGCAGTGCCAGCAACCTGTCGCCGAGCAACCCGGCGCTGGCCGAGCGGGTCAAGGGCGATGCGGCTGCGCTGTATCAGGCGCAGCAGGGGCCGGTGCCGCAGGCGTTGCTGACCACCTCGGGCAGCGGCCTTGACCCGCACCTGCCACCGGAGGCAGTGGCTTACCAGATTGCGCGGGTTGCGGCGGCGCGACAACTGCCGGTAGAGCGCTTGCAAGGCTTGCTGGAAGAGGCCACCCTCCACCCATTGATTGGCCCGCCGATAGTCAATGTGCTGGCGTTGAACCAGGCCTTGGAAAAACTCGCCACTTTTAAATGATTTGAGGGGCTAGCAGGGCCCCTGTAGGAGCGGGTTCATCGAGGCGTCGAACCCGCTCCTACAGGTCTGGTGTTTACCCCTGAATCGGCTGAATGCTGGAAATTGCAAAGGATGAAACATGAGTGATTCCGCCCGCGCAGATGCGCTGTTGGCCACCCTCCCACGAACCGGCCGGGGCCGGCTGAAGGTGTTCCTCGGTGCTGCCCCCGGTGTCGGCAAGACCTTCGCCATGCTCCAGGCCGCCCACGCCCAGCAACGCCAGGGCGTGCAGGTGCTGGCCGGGGTGGTTGAAACCCACGGCCGCGCCGAAACCGAGGCGCTGCTCGCCGGCCTTCAGCAGCAACCCTTGCAGCGTAGCCAGTACCGCGGCGTCACCCTTGAAGAAATGGACCTCGACGGCCTGCTCAAGGCAGCACCGACCTTGGCCCTGGTCGACGAACTGGCCCACACCAACGCCCCCGGCAGCCGCCACGCCAAGCGCTGGCAAGACGTGCAGGAGCTGTTGGCCGCCGGCATCGACGTGTACACCACGGTCAACGTCCAGCACCTGGAAAGCCTCAACGACAAGGTTCGCGACATTACCGGCGTGCAAGTGCGCGAAACCCTGCCGGACTGGGTATTGCAGGAAGCCTTCGAACTGGTGCTGATCGACCTGCCACCGCGCGAGCTGCTCGAACGCCTGCGCGAAGGCAAGGTGTACGTGCCCGAGCAGGCGCGGGCGGCCATCGACGCCTTCTTCTCGCAAACCAACCTCACCGCCTTGCGCGAACTGGCCATGCAAACTGCCGCCGCCCAGGTGGATGCCGACCTGGCCCATGGTTATCGCCAGCGCGGGCAGGAGGCCCCGGCCTTGCGCGGCCGTTTGCTGGTGGGCGTGGATGGCGACGACCAGGCCGAACGCCTGGTGCGCCATGCCAGCCGTGTGGCCCAGCGCCGCCACCTGCCCTGGAGCCTGGTGCACGTGGACAACGGCCGCCTGCGCGACGAAACCGCCCGCCATCGCCTGCAGGCCGCGCAGCAACTGGCCGAGCGCCTGGGTGGGGAGGTGGTACTGCTGCGTGCTGGCGAAGTGGCGCGCACGCTAATCCAGCATGCCGCCGAGCGGCGGGCCAGCCTGGTGCTGGTCGGGCAGTCCCGCGACCGCTTGCGGCGGCGCCTGTTCGGTGCCGGTGTGGCCGCGCGGCTGCTGCGCGAAAGCCATGGCCTGGAAATCAACGTGCTGGACCGCGACGTGCAGCCGCCAGCGCCGCGTTCGGCGGTGCGGCGGGTTTGGGTCTGGCGCCATTATTTGCTGGCGCTGCTGGCTACGGTCATGGCCGCAGGTCTGGCCTGGGCGGTGTCGAGCGTGCTGGCGCTACCCAATATTTCGCTGGTGTTCCTGGCTGCGGTGCTGCTGGTGGCGGTGCGCAGCAGCCTGGGGCCTGCGCTGGCCTGCGCGGCGCTGTCGTTCCTGACCTACGACTTCCTGTTCATTCCGCCCAACTTCTCGTTCAGCATCCAGCGCGAAGAAGATGTGCTGACCTTGGTGTTCTTCCTGTTGATGGCCGCGCTTACCGGCAACCTGGCCGCGCGCCAGCGCCGCCAGTTGCAGGCGCTGCGCGAGACCCAGGCGCAGACCAGCCAGTTGCTCGACCTGTCGCGCCGGCTGACCGTGGCCACCGACCGACAGGCCGTGTTCAACGCCGCCGGCCAGCATCTGGATGGCTGGCAGGACATGCAGGTGTGCCTGCTGGAGCGCAATGGTGAAGGCCAGCTGCAGGTCGCCAGCGGCGAAGCCCACGCTTTCAGCGATACCGAACGCGCCGCCGCCGATTGGGCCTGGCAGCACGGCCAGGCCGCCGGCCACGGCAGCGATACCCTGCCCAATGGGCGCTGGTGGTGGTGGCCGCTGGCGGTGGACGAGCAGCCCTTGGCATTGCTCGGTGTGCGCCCGCGCTCTGGCCAGCCGCTCAGCGACCCACGCCGGCGCCTGCTCACTGCCCTTGGCCAGCCATTGGCCCAGGCCCTGGCCCGTGCCCGCCTGGCCGAACAACTGGAAGCCGCGCGCCTGCATGGCGAAACCGAACAACTGCGCAGTGCCTTGCTGGCGTCGGTGTCCCATGACTTGCGCACGCCGTTGACGGCGATGCGTGGCAGCATCGACAGCCTGCTGGCGCTGGGCGAAGCCATTCCGGCTGCAGACCGCCGCGAACTGCTGGAGGGCACCCGTAACGAAGCCGAGCGCCTCGACCGCTACATTCAGAACCTGCTGGACATGACCCGCCTGGGCCATGGCGGCCTCAAGCTGGCCCGCGACTGGGTGGCCCCGGCAGACATTGTCGGCAGTGCGCTCAACCGCCTGCGCGTGGTGCTGGCGCCGCTGCGCGTGCACACCGACGTACCGGCCGAGTTGCCGTTACTGTTCGTGCACGCGGCGCTGATCGAGCAGGCACTGGTCAACGTGCTGGAAAACGCCGCACGCTTCTCGCCGGGCAATGGTCGGCTGGAGCTGCGGGTGGCTGTGCAGGATGACCAGTTGCGCTTGGCCGTTTTCGACCAGGGGCCGGGCATTCCAGTGGCCGACCGCGAGAAGATCTTCGACATGTTCTACACCGCCGCCCGTGGCGACCGTGGCGGGCAGGGCACGGGCCTGGGCCTGGCCATCTGCCAGGGCATGATTGGCGCCCATGGCGGGCAGATTCTGGTAGGCGAAGGCATTGATGGCCAGGGCACCGGCATCACTTTATGCTTGCCGCTGCCCCCTCAACCTGAAGCCGAAAGCGAAACCCCATGAGCCAGTCCGCCACCCTGTTGGTCATCGACGATGAACCGCAGATCCGCAAGTTCCTGCGCATCAGCCTGGCCTCGCAAGGCTACAAGGTGCTGGAGGCGGCCACCGGCGCCGAGGGGCTGGCCCAGGCGGCGCTGGGCAAACCGGACCTGGTGGTGCTCGACCTGGGGCTGCCGGACATGGACGGCCAACAGGTGCTGCGGGAACTGCGCGAATGGAGCGCGGTACCGGTGATGGTGCTGTCGGTGCGCGCCAGTGAAGTGCAGAAGGTCGATGCGCTGGATGGCGGCGCCAATGACTACGTGACCAAGCCGTTTGGCATCCAGGAGTTTCTCGCCCGGGTGCGGGCCTTGTTGCGCCAGGTGCCGCAGGCCGGTGGTTCGGAGGTGGCGGCCAGCTTTGGGCCGTTGACCGTGGACTTTGCCTTTCGCCGGGTGACGTTGGACGGTGTGGCGGTAGCGCTGACGCGCAAGGAGTATGCGTTGCTGGCGCTGTTGGCCGGGCACCCGGGGCGGGTGATTACCCAGCAGCAGTTGCTCAAGGATATCTGGGGGCCTACTCATGTGGAGGACACCCATTACCTGCGGATCGTGGTCGGGCATCTGCGGCAGAAGCTGGGCGATGACCCCACGGGGCCGCGGTTCATCATCACCGAGGCGGGGGTGGGGTATAGGTTGGTGGCGCCGATAACATAACCTTGGGCGCGGTGCGTTCCCCTATTTTTTGTACTGCCTGTCCTGGCCTCATCGCCGGCAAGCCAGCTCCCACAGGGCTGCGCAAGGCATGAGAACGATGCGGTCGAGGTGGAAGCTGGCTTGCCGGCGATGGGCTGCGCAGCAGCCCCAGCAAGCTTGAACCGGCACACAAGAGCCTGTTAGTTCAGGGTGCTGTTCTCGATTCCAGATCCATTTCTGCTGGCCACTCTACTCTGGGGGCCAGTCGCAGGGCGACCTCACACCAGAGCACATCGTTGTGATCCTTGGGTTCCCCGGGTGGCGGGAGGGCTGAGGGACCTTCCTGCATGTAGGTGCAAATGTAGGCCCAGGCATGCTGGTCAGCGCCCATGGTATTCAGGTGAAACCGGTCGACGACGTTGTTTGTGCCTGGCGCGACGATGGACAGCATGACGCCCCATTTGACGCCGGATTGTGACCAGCGTTCGGCGCGGACTTGCGACCAGTCATAGCAAACGGGTTCTACTTTCCATGTCGTGAAGGGGTTCCACCAACAGTATTTGAAGTTGTAAGCATAGATTTTTTTCCGTGCTCGGTTGAAGCGGAGTGGTTCGTCTCGGGGTGGGGATATGCTTATTCGAAGGAAAAATGTAGATGCCCATATTCCGCAGGCCAGTAGTAAAATACCAATAGATACAAATTCGAAATCTCGGTACTCGAAGCTGAGTTTTATTGTGATGGGCAGGCACGCGGTGAAGGCAATAGAGGGCAGTGAAATAAAAGCCATTATTTCCCGCGCCCAGCCGATTGATCTGGGTATTTCAAGGTAGATCAGGTCTTGGTGGTTTGCACTCTGGTAGCCCAGGCCGGGCTCAATGGTGCTGGGGATGTCTGGGTGGGGGAGGTCTTGCTTCCAACCGGTGCAGGGCGGATTAAGATTCGGGCCTCGCATTAGAATAAGCTCCAGAAGGAAGTCATTTTATTTTCTCTTATTGATACTTTTGCATGGCCTGATTGGTCATGCCTGTCCGGCCAGTAAGTGAGCGTTACTTCGATGCATTCCATACTATGGTTTTCCAATAGTGGAAATGAACCGCTGATGTGCAGGGCTCTGTCGGTGGTTTTCGAGTGTATGTGGTCGCTGAGTATTTCAGGGTTGGTAAAGATGCTTTTCGTCTCTCCTGGGGTGTATTCGACTTTCCCCGGGAGTGAACTGTTGCCTGCGAGATGAGATGGCTGTCGATTTCGTCCCGCCGGGACAATGGTCAGGTGCCATTTGTAATGTGCTACTTCGGTATCGAAGTTTGGCAGACGTATGTGAACGTCAAGATAGAATCCTGCCGGGACAACATTTCCATCACTGAGCAAAGCGCCAGTCTGGTTTGGCATTTGTGCCGTGTGAGAGGATTGAAGCCTTGTCTCAATCGAGGTGTGCACCTGAATACCCAAGGCTGCTGCATTCAGTGCGCCAATTGCGGCGTCCAGATCTTGTGGATTTAACCAGCGTCGATGCTCCTCTGGTGTTCCCCATCTACTATGTCGGGACCACAGTTCTAATAATGAAGATTCTTGATTTTTGGCATCCATCGCCAGCGTGTAGGCTACCAGGCCAAGGATAATCGCAAAGCCGACAGGGCTGAGCAGCGAACTTGCGAATAGCGCGGCATAAACACCAAAGCCAGCGGAGAACGCGGCTGCCCCGGCCGCACCCATATATCTGAAGGTTGAAGCCGTATCCCCCTGGCGATTAGTCCGAACGAGCGCATTCAGGTATTGCACTGTATCCATTGCACCGGCCAACGCGGTAATAGCGGCGCCATACCTGGCTATCTTGCTTCCCAGTGAAATCGTGGTTACCGTCCCAGGGCGCGGTATCTGCGGGCGTACCAGCGCAACAACAAGCCCTGCTGCTTCGACACTAGTACCCAGTAATCCCAGCGATGAAGACCAGATCGCCGCCAGCGCCTCCGGGTTTTCCGGATGCGTTTCTTGCAACGCGCGATAGTTCTTGCCCAGGCTGTCCTGATGGAACCACAGGCCCCCCAAGGCAAACAGCAGTCCGGCGCTTGCGCCGCTGGCTGCTCCATCCCGCAAGCTACGCATGGCACCGCTCGCCACGCTTTGCGCGGCCATCGAACTGACTTTCAGCCCACCGGCAACCTGAGTACCCAGCGTACCTGCACCAATCGCAACACTGCGTACCAGCGCCCCGATGCCACTGGCTGCCCCCTCCCGAAACTGCGCCAGCCGCGCCTGCAAACTCTCAGCGCTTTCAAACGCCCACAGCACCACCTCGATAATCTGGTTGCGGTTGCCCGGCGCAGCAATGTTGATTGCCCCACTGAGCACCATGGCCCGCACCTTGCGCCCCACGGGGTCACGGAACTGCTTGTCAATCTGTTGCAGAAACGCATCGGTCCGCGCCTGCAAGGCCTCGTTGAGCAGGCTCATGTATTCGCCCAGTGTCAGCGACACCCGCAGGGGGGTTACCTGCTGCCCGGCAAACAGCGCAAATGCCGAGCGATGCGCATGGCCGATCAGCGTCTTGCTCCGTTCACTGAGGTGCTCGCTGAGCGCATTCCCTGCGCTGTTGGTCGCGGCCAGCAACTGGCCGATGGCATCCTGTATCGGCTTGATCATCAATAACTGGCCGTCGGCAGTGCCGGCGATGCCTTTGATGATGTCGTACACCTTGCCGAAGTCGTCCCCGGCCAGCGCAACAATCGCCTCCTGCATCAGCTTCTGGTTCCTCGCCAGCAGCGCTTGGTACAGCAGGCTGCGCTCGTCTTCCAGCAGCTGCTGCCAGATGTGCTGGGTCATCCCGAGCGGCTGGCCTTCCTGGGGCAGGGCTTCAGTGGGGCCACCAGCCAGGCAGGCGGCCATCATCTGGATGAAGTACTCGACCGAAACAGGGTCTCTCGCGTCATAGTCGAAGTAACCGATCTGCTGAAACGCGCGTTTGGCATAGTGCCGGGCATACAGGTCGCCAACCTGGTCGATCATCGACTGCCAGTTTTTCAGTTCGCGGTCGTAATCGGCCTGGAACGCAGCGCGGGCGCTTTCGTCGTAACGCTGTTCAAGCCGCTCACGGGCTTCCTGCTGTTTGCGCGCAATGTTGCGCTCGCTCTGTGCGTCGATATCCAGCGGCGGTAGATACGCCTTGGCCGCGATCGGGCTGTTGTTCCACTGCTCAACCTGCGTGGCCTCGCGCTGTGCGTCCTCGGCCCCCTGCGCGGCGGCCGTGGCTGCGTGCAACTCCTGGATGCCCAGTAATGCCTGCGAAGTGAAGTACTCGAAATGCCGCTGCGGTTGCGCTCGCCACTCCTGCATGGCATGGACCCAGCCCGTGCGTTGCGCGTTCAGTTCCATCACCATGCCGACCGGGTCGGGCAGCGTCAGCGCCAGCACGCCGTTGGGCAGTTGTTCCTGCGCGATAACATTGCGCACATGGTTATTGGTTTCAGTCCAGCGGCCAAAACGGCTGTAAAAGCCATGAACGCTGGCAAACCTGGCAGAGGAGAACGTGGAAAACTCCAGCACATTCTCCATGCCGAAGCGGAAGCTATCGGTCATGGCAATGCCGATGCTGGCAGGGTCGTTGCGCGCGGTGTCCAGATCTACTTCGACAAAGCGGGCGAGGGTGCCTGGGTCGCCGTCGGCGATACCTTTACGGTAGCGGTCGAGTACCGCGCGGGGCCAGGGGTCGTTGGCGAAGGCGATCCAGGCCTTTCGGTAGAGCAGGGTGTTGATGTTGATGAACGAGGCGATCACGTCGTGGCCTTCGGTGGCGCACCACTTGGGCAACGACCTAGGTGGCCCCAGTGGCATCTGTGATACCGGAAAGCGCTGCAAGGTACCTTCTGCCGCGACCTCGTAGGCCTGCCAGATTTCCTTGTCGAGCAGCACGTAGACATACCCCTGGCGCAACAGGCGCAACTGGTCGGTGTGCATCGGGTGGAAGATGATTTCGCTGTCCTCCGCCAGGCGATAGGGGCGCCCGGTATCGGGGCGCGGGGCGTAGGCCTCACGCAAAAGCAGAATCGGCAGGCCGGAGCGCCCGCAGGCATTGCAACTGCCGTAGGTGTTGGGTACTTCTTCCTGCATGGCGACGTGGATGGCGTTGCTGATGCTCATGAGTAACTCCTTGCCTGCGGCAGGGCGGCAACAATGCGTGACCAAGTGCGGTCGTCGTAGCTGGCGAAACGGGCAGCCAGGCGTTGCTCGCCAGCCGCAGCCTGTGCCACATCGCGCTGGATGGTCGGGTGCTGAAGCAGCAGTGGGTGGATCATGACCATGTGCAGGCACATGCACTGGATATCGGCACGGTCGCGCAGGCCCTGCTTGAAAGCCTTGAGCATGAGGTTCATGACATGGGTGGGGGCGTTTTCCGGCAAGCCGGATGAGCCGGCGAAATGCCAGGGCGCGTAGGTATGCTGGGCGGCATTCAGCCGACGCCAGGCGCCGAGCAGTTGAATGATCTGTGGGGCGACGTGCTGGGTAGCCCTGGCGGCCTCGGGGACGACCAGCTCGCCAGCCAGAGGTTGCCGTTCAAATACCGTGCAACTGCCACAACCATCGGGGTGTAGCCAGCTGCGAACAGGCCCAAGGACTACGCCTGCGTTTTTCAGGGTTGCGCGTAGCAACGCCAGGCGCACAGGTTCGAACCAGGCTGTGATGCCATGCGGTTTCGGTTGATGCAGCACCTGGCACTGCTGGCTGATGTGTCGGGCGATGAGGTCGGCAGGTCGCTCGCTGAGCAGCCAGCCACACACGTAGTGCCAGGTGGCCGTTGCTTCACGCGCGGCACAGGTTGCGCTGAGCACTGCAAGGGCGGTGGTTGCTTCACCGGGGCTGGCGAGCCGGACCAGCGCAGGCCAGCGTTCAGGGTCCTGCACCAGCCCGCTGTTGTCGACGCGCGTTACGGCATCATTACCTAGCGCCTCGGTGAGCGCAGCGATGCCCAGCGGGTGCCCGGGCGGGCAACCGGCAAACGGGTCCAGTAACAGGTACAGGGCCTCTTCTGGCTGGCGCTGCTGGTTAGCGAAGTGATCGACCAACTGCAAGTAGCCCTGTGCGGACTGGCTCGACATGAGAAGTTCCTTTCTCTTCTTGATGGCGAGCAGAAATCTAACGAGGAATCAATTCAGCAGGGAGCTAGCGGCGTCCTAATGAGCTGTAGGACTTTTCGCTTTCGGACGAGGCTGCGCAAGGCAGCCCCTGCAGTGCGCTACGCGAGCAGCTCGTTCACCGCACGCGATGCCTCATCTATAGCCGCATGCGCGTAGGCCTCCCAGGCCGCGTCGGAGTTGGCGATGGCGACATTGCCGACCTTCTTGCGGGCCAGGTTCATCAGCTTTTCACTCTCGCCCTGGTCGTCGAACAGGCTGTTGGCATAGTACGAATAACCATGCGGCCACCGGTTGATGGTGATGGCCTGAACATCCCTGTGGTAGTCGAAACCTGCGGGCCCCAGCATGGCCTGCAGTTGCTCGCGAACCATGTCTTCCATCTGCTCGAATTTCATGGCGTAAAGCTTTCTGCGGCCCATGCGGGCTTGGTCGCGGGCATCCAGGCCGGCGTTGGGCGTGGTCGGCACGTAGACCATGTGCAGGCCGATGGGCTGGTTGGGGTCGCGCGGATGGCGGTAGCCGCCGATGTCCACCGGGTAGTCCAGCTTCACGCGGCTGTAGGGCTGGTTCGGTGCGTAGATCTCGTGCACGCCCAGTTTGATGAAGCTCTGCCAGTTGCGAATCACCACCTTGGTGTACACCAGCGGGAACTTCACGTTTTGCGCCAAGGCGTGGGCCTGCTCGGCGGAAAGGTCGCGCAGCAGGTAGGGGATCATCATGTTGTAGCAGGCCAGTACGCAGTGCTTGCTGCGCACCCGGTGCAGCAGGCCGGCCTGGCTGTAGCCGATATCGACGCCAGCGTCGCGGTTGATGACGCTGACGGCGGTGCTGTTCAGGCGCAGGCGCACCGGGTTTTGCGCAAGGTCCAGCCTGGCATAGTCGAAGGGCGCCAGGATGATGTCGTCCATGTTGTTGCCGGGCGCTACAGTGGGGATCAGGCTACGCACCAACAGCCGCGCCAGCGAGGCGTTGCCGTCGGGGAAGTGGTAGATGTAGGGCTCTTCCATTTCCGCTTTCAGCTCTTCGCTGATCGGCGCCAGGCCCATGGCGGCGAAGCCGGGGAAACCTACGCCATAGGCATCGGCGGCGGCCACGGCGTCGATGCTCAGCGCGGAAAAGTCGTTGGTGCGGCTGAGGAAATAGCGGGTGGCGGCTTCGCTGAGGCCAACGTCCTTGCGCAGGAAGTCGTGATAGCTGGTCTTGGCCAGATAGGCCTCTTTCACTTCAAGGCTTTTGTCCGCCAGGTAGTCACGGGGGGCCTCGTGCAGGTCGATCAATGCCTGGCGGTCGGCCTCGGGTAGCGGGAAGTCACCAATGAATGCGCGCCAGCTGCGCGCGTTGAGTTTGTCCGGGGCGATATCGTCGGCGACCATGGGCGTCGGGTCGCCACTGACCAGCTTCGCTTCGCCGAAGCCGGCCTGGTCGAAGAACACGCCACGGGACAGGCCGAGGTTGGGGTAGAAGTTGCGGTCGAAGGCGGTCTGGAAGCGGTCCACGTCCACGTTCAATTGCTTGAGCAGGCCATTCACCGTGTCGCTGTAGAGGTGCTTGGGTGACTGGAAGGCTTCGCTGCCGCCGTAGCCGAGGATCATCTGGCCGCCGGCCTGGAACTCGTTGCGCTTGGCATGGCCGCCGAAATCGTCGTGGTTTTCGATGATCAGCACGCGGGCGTTCGGGTGCTGCTGGCGGTAGAACCAGGCGGCGGACAGGCCACTGATGCCGGCGCCAACCACCACCAGGTCGTATTGCTCCTCAGCCTTCAGGCTGCTGGTGTCGAATACCTTGTGCTCCCAGCCCATCTGGTGCGCCACTTCGAATGCGCCTGGGTGGCTGCCGCGCAGGCCGGTGAGGGCGGGTGGGTAATAGCGGCCGGACGGTGCAGCCTGGAGTATCTGCAGCGGGGTGAGGCCGGCACCGATGGTGAGGGCTACGCCATTGAGGAAGTCGCGTCGTGTGATGGTCATGTCAGTGTCCTTACTGGGCAACCCTTGGCTTGCTCGAAGCGTAGCCGGGTATCGGTCAGGACCTTGGAGATTCTGTTTCAAAGCATTGGCGCATCACGTCCAGGTAGCGCCTGGCGCCCAGGCCCAACGGCCGCGACTTGATCCAGATGATGTCCACCCACAAGCGCAGGCGGCTGGCCATATTGTCGAAACGCACTTCGGCCAGTGCACCGGATGCAATCAGCGGCTCAACCAACGGCTGCGGCAGGTAGGCCCAGCCAAGCCCGGACTGCACCAGGTCGAGCGTAGCCAGGTAGCTGTCGGTCAGCCAGATGCGCCGCGACAGCACCATGCGCGGGTCCGACCCGGTGGCCTTGCCCGAGGCCACGATGATTTGCCGTTGTTCGGCGAAGGCCTCTTCGGGCAATGGCGTGCCGCTGTTCTGCCCGGCTGGATGGCGCGGTGAGGCGACGGCTACCAGCAACTGGCTGCCGGCTTCGAGGAATGACTCGCGCTCGTCGATGCCGGGCCGTTCGAACACCAGTGCCAACTGAACGCTGCCGTCATGCAGCAGGCGAATGGCTTCGGTCTGGGTGGCGGAGCGCACCTCGATTTCCAGGCTTGGGAACTCCTGGGCGAGGACCTCCAGCGGCTGGCTCCAGCGGCCCGTCTGGAGCTCGGGTGCCATGGCGATGGTCAGGCGTTTTTCCAGGCCTTTGTGCAGCTGCAGGGCCTGGGCGTCGAGCAGGTTGAGCTGGCAGATCACCTGCCTGGCTTGTGGCTCGAGGGCCAGGGCGGCGCTGGTGGGCAGGGCTTTGCGGGTGGCCCGGTCGAACAGCGGCAGGTCCAGCTCGGCTTCCAGCTGGGCGATTGCCATGCTGACGGCTGAAGGCACACGGCCCAGCTTGCGGGCGGCGGCGGAGAATGAGCCGGCATCCAGCACTGCGAGGAAGATTGCCAGGGAGTCGCTGGAGAAGGCCATGTTGGGTGAACCTGAAGTTGGGGTTGTGTGCGAAGGGTAATGGATTGGGTTTTGAGATGTCTCGGGGCTGCCATGGGCCTGCCTTGAGATTTTCGGCGCCTGTGAGATCGAGCGCCGCCCGCGCGGCGCTTCGCGGCTAAAGCCGCTCCTACGTTTGTTTCTGGCCAGTATCGCCTGTGCCAGGCGCGCGCGACCGCCTTGTTTGTACGACGCGATATCGAGCCATGCGCCAAGGCGTTCGCGCGCAAATCCCACAGGCATAATTGGCCCGAAACAAACGTAGGAGCCGCTTTAGCCGCGAAGCGCCGCGCGGGCGGCGCTCGATCTCATAGGCGCTGAAAATGTTTCGGTGAACACCTACGGCGCTCGATCTCATAGGCGCTGAAAATGTTTCGGTGAACACCTACGGCGCTCGATCTCATAGGCGCTGAAAATGTTTCGGCGAACACCTGGCGGCGCTCGACCTCACAGGCCCTGAACATCTAAAGCCCAACACCTCCAGCCCCACCCAATTCCCTACAACCCTTCACCCAGCACCCGATCAATACTGTCGACAAAATAATCCACACTAGCCCGGCTGGTACACATCGGCGGCTTGATCTTGAGAATGTTCAGGTAGTCGCCGGTCGGCTGCATGAAGATGCCCAGCTCACGCAGGCGATCACACAGCAGCATGGTCTCTTCGGTAGCCGGCTCCAGCGTTTCACGGTCACGCACCAGCTCCAGCCCCAGGTAAAAGCCCGAGCCATGCGCCGCGCCGGCCAGCGGGTGCTTGTCGACCAGACCCTGCAGGCGCGCCTTGAAGTAGCGCCCGGTGTCGCGGGCGTTGTCCCACAGGCCTTCTTCCTGCATCACGTCCAGCACCGCCATGCCGATGCGGCAGCTGACCGGGCTGCCGCCGGCCGAGGAGAAGAAGTAACCCTCGGCCTCCAGCGCCTCGGCAATCTCGCGGCGGGTGATGACCACGCCCAGCGGCTGGCCGTTGCCCATGCCCTTGGCCATGGTGATGATGTCGGGCACCACACCCTGCTCCTCGAAGCCCCAGAAGTACTCGCCCAGGCGGCCATAGCCGACCTGTACTTCGTCGGCGATGCACACGCCGCCACGGGCGCGGACCTTGGCATAGGCTTCTTGCAGATAACCCGCTGGTAGCGAGATACCGCCGGCATTGCCATAAACCGGTTCGCAGATGATGCCCGCCAGCTGGCGGCCACGGGCATCGAGGTCGGCCAGTTTGGCGTCGACGTCTTGCAGGTAATCAGCGGCGCTGTTGGCCCCACGGAAGCGCCCACGGAAGGTGTTCGGCGCCTCGACCGGGTGCACCCAGTCCGGGCGGGTTTCCAGGGCCTGCGGGTTATCGGCGATGGAGGTGGAAATGGCATCGGTGGCCACCGACCAGCCGTGGTAGGCCTCCAGCACGCTCAGCAGGTCGCGCCCGCCGCTGTAGGCCCAGGCCAGGCGAATCGCCAGGTCGTTGGCTTCGGTGCCGCTGTTGACCATAAACACCCGGTCGAAGCCTTCGGGCGCCAGGTCCAGCAGGCGCTCGGAGAACTCGGTGATGGCGGCGTAGTGAAAGCGCGAGTTGGTGTTCAGCAACGACCACTGCCGCGCCGACTCGGCGACCATGCGCGGGTGGCCGTGGCCCAGCACCGCGACGTTGTTGAGCATGTCGAGGTACGAGCGGCCCTGCATGTCGATCAGGTAGTTGCGCCAGCCACGTTCGATGTGCGGCGGCTGTGCGTAGTAGTGCTTCTGCGAGCGGGCGAAGCTGGCATCGCGGCGGGCCAGCAGTGCCTGCGGGTCGGGCAGTGGCTCGGCATCGCAGTCGAAGCCCAGCAGCGCGGCGGGTGACGGGCACAGGGCCAGCCAGGCGGCGGCTTGAGACGGAGTGGCGAAGAATGGCGGCTGGATGCCGGTGTCCAGACACAACTGCACACTGAGGAAGCCACAGCTGCTGCCCAGCGACTGGCCTGGTTCCACGGCTTGGCCATCTGCCGGGGTATCTTCCAGGCCCTGCAACCACAAGGCCCAGTTCGCGGTGTGCAGGCAGCCACGGCCGTCGCCATGGCGCTGCCACGTGCCGGCTGCTGGCGCTTGCACCAGGCTACCGTTGGGCACGTGCAGCTCGACGCCGAGGGCGCAGGTGGCCGGCTCTTCGGGGCGGTCGATATGGGTTTGCGACAGGCGATACTGCCCGTGCAGGCTGCAGGCCGGGGCGGGTTGCGAGCTCAGCAGGTACTGGTCGAAGCCGGGTTGCTCCCAGTTGCCCGCTTCGCAATGCACGCTGAGCACGCCGAGGTCGACTCGCGTCACTGCCTGCCCGTTCAGTTCGGGGAGCAGGGGAGCGCAGTTGCTCAGGTCCGGCGTGGCGGGTTGCAGGCCGGCAGCCTGCAGGATGGCCGCCTCCATCAAGGCGAAAGGCACGGCGGTGGCGGTGTCGAAGATTTCCCACTCATGCGCGACGTTATCGCGGGTGTACTGGTTACCCGGGTCCACGGCGAGTTGCTGCGCGCTGCTCAGCACCAGCACCGCAGCACGGTTCAGTACCAATGGCCACAGGGCGCGCAGCTCGGCTTCGGTCAGCGGGTTGAGCGCCTGGTAGGCACTGATCGCCGGCAGGATCCGCAGCGGGTCACCTTCGGCGTGGTGCAGCAGCGCCGCGCAGGTCACCGACAGGTCGGCGATGCGCCAGGTGCGCAGCAGGTCGCCGAAGTCGATCACCCCTTGCAGTTGCCACTGGCGTTCGCCGTCACGGGCCCACACGGTGTTGTCGTCGGTGATGTCCAGGTGCACGGCCTGGCTTGGCAGTCGATCAACCAGCGGCAGCAGGTGCGCGTTGGCAGCGTGGGTGGCCTGTTCGATACGGGTCCGTTGGCTGCTGTCCTGCAGGACTGGGAGCAGATGTTCGATCAGCGCCTGGGCATGTTGCGGGTCCCATTGCAGGGTGCGTGCAAGGCCGGGGTGGTCGAAGTCGACCAGGGCTTTGTCCAGCTTCGCACAGAGCCCGCCCAGTTCAGCCATCAGGCGAGGTTCCATGTGCTTGAGGCGGGTCAGCGGCTGGCCTTCGATGTAATCGAGCAGGCGCATGCGCAGAGGTTGGCCGTCGATGTCCAGTTCCAGCAGCGTCTGGCCGTTGCTGGCCGGGCGCACGGCGGGTACTGGCAACCCCTGTTCGCGCAGGTAGGCCAGGGCGGCGTGTTGGGCTTCCAGTTCCAGTTGGGCATAGCTGCCATGGCAGGCCTTGAGCACGAGGCTGCCTTGAGGGGTGTCCACGCGGAAGTTCAGGTCTTGCTGGCTGCCCATTGCCGTCAGGTTGCCGGCAAGGCCGTAGTGCGACTGCAGCACGGTGTGTGCCTGGGCTTCGCTGAGCGCAGGGCTGGGCAGGCCGGAACGCTGGATCAGCGTGGCCAGGGCAGGGGAGGTGGGCTGGTGCAGTGGGCTGGACATGGGGCTCTACCGTTGCTGCTGGAGTTGACGGTGGAGAATTTATGCCCGATCTGGCTGATGATGAAAGACGATTGTTGTCAGAGAAGTTGATGATGTAACTTGGCGACCCGTTGTCCCACCAGCCCCAGCTGGCGCCGGTCTCACGGGAGTGCGCAACCGGTGCAGGAGCGGCCTTGTGTCGCGATGGGGCCGCGTAGCGGCCCCTGGATCTGAGCTCACACACAAGTTGCCGGGGCTGCTGCGCAGCCCATCGCGACACAAGGCCGCTCCTACATGTGGCAACAATCGTTGTAGGAGCGGGTTTACCCGCGAAAGGGCCACCCCAGGCAATACAGCTGCGACATTTGTGTAGTTGACAGGCTGAAAATAAACAATTTGTTACCTATTAGGTAGCCTGCTACCATTCGCGTCCCGTGATATACGATGACTGTCATGTGTATGACCGTATGAATACGTTGTCCTGCTTGCAGCGCACCATCGCAGTCGCAGAAGAGCAGTTCCCAAGCCTGCCGTTTCCAGCGTTTCACGGGTCTTAGTGATTAGTCATAGGTAGACCTGCATGTTGTTAGCCAAACAAACCTCGCGAAGGAAGTTTCTGCTTTCGTCGCTGATCGCCTTGCCCGCGATGGGCATCACCGTCAATGGCCTCAGCGCCGCGATGGCCGCGGAAATGGCCGCGCCCAGCCTGGACAGCTACACCCCGTGCTTCTTCACCCCGGCCGAATGGACCTTCATCCTCGCCGCCTGCGACCGCTTGATCCCCGCCGATGGCCGTGGTCCGGGTGCGCTGGAAACCAACGTGCCGATTTTCATCGACCAGCAACTGGCCGGTGACCTGGGCAGCGAGATCTACCTGGAAGGGCCGTTCGACCTTAATGCCCCGGCCACGCTCGGCTATCAGCTGCCATACACCCCGCAGCAGGTCTACCGCAAAGGCATCGCCGCGCTGGAAAGCTGGTGCCAGGCCACCCATGGCCAGCACTTCGCGCTGCTCGAACTGGGCAAGCGCGACGACGTTCTGAAGAAGCTGCAAACCGGCCAGGTCGACTTCGCCGCCCATGGCGAAAGCGTGCTCAAAGCCAAGTTGTTCTTCGGCGAACTGCTCAATCACAGCCGTCAGGGCTGGCTGGCCGACCCCATCTACGGCGGCAACAAGGGCATGAAGGCGTGGATCGCCATCGGCTTCCCCGGTGCCAGGGCCAGCTACCTGGAATGGGTCGCCCAGCACAACGTCCCGTACCCCCTCGGCCCGGTCAGCCTGACCGGCCAACGCGGTTGATCCCTTCGCTTCGAGTTACAGCATTCAAGGTTTATATGGCACACATTACCAATGACGAAGTCGACGTCGCCGTCGTCGGCCTGGGCTGGGCCGGCTCGCTGATGAGCATCGAGCTTGCCCAGGCAGGCTTGAAAGTGCGCGCCTTCGAGCGCGGTGAAGACCGCACCAACGCCGATTTCGCCTACCCCAAGCCGGCTGACCAGTACGCCTACGGCGTGCGCAACAAGATCATGGTCACGCCCAAGGATGGCGCGCTCACCGTGCGCCACAACCTCAACGGCACCGCCTTGCCGACCCGCCAGTGGGGCGCCTTCGTGCCCGGTACCGGCGTGGGTGGTTCGGGCCTGCACTGGACCGGCGTGCTGATCCGCCCGACGCCGACCGACATCAAGCTCAAGACCTATGCCGACCAGGCCTATGCCCCAGGCGTCCTGCAGAGCGACATGACCATCGGCGACTTCCCGTTCACCTGGGACGAGATCGAGCCGTACCTGGACAAGTTCGACAAGATCTGCGGCCTGTCGGGCAACACTGGCAACCTCAACGGCCAGATCCTGGTTGGCGGCGACCCATTCGAAGGCCCGCGCTCCAACCCGTACCCGCTGCCGGCGCTGGAAGACACGCTGAACAACAAGATGTTCGCCGACGCCGCGTGCAAGCTCGGCTACCATCCGTTCCCCAACCCGTCGGCCAATGTGTCGCGGGCCTGGAAGAACCCCTACGGCAACCAGATCGCGCCGTGCAACTACTGCGGCTACTGCAGCAAGTATCCGTGTCTGAACTACTCCAAGGCCTCGCCGCAGACTGCGGTGATGGATGCGCTCAAGCGCATGGACAACTTCGACTATCGGGTCAATGCCAACGTCCTGCGCGTCGAGCTGCACCCGGACGGCAAGACCGCCAAAGGCATCACCTACGTCGACGCCCAGGGCAATGAAGTGTTCCAGCCGGCCAAGATCGTCGTGCTGGCGGCGTTCCAGTTCGTCAACGTGCGCCTGATGTTGCTTTCGGGCATCGGCCAGCCGTACAGCCCGGTCACCCGCAAGGGCACCATCGGCCGTAACTACGCGTTCCTCAGCAACGGCGGTGCCACGCTGTTCTTCAAGGACAAGCACTTCAACCCGTTCGCCACGGCCGGCGCCACCGGGCAGATGTTCAACGACGTGTCGCCTGGCAACTTCGATGGCCCATCGCTGGGCTTCATCGGCGGCGCCAAGATCCACAGCTCGCAAGCCACCGGCACGCCGATCGGTACCGCGCTGCCATCCGGCACACCGGAGTGGGGCCAGGGCTGGAAGGAGGGCATGCAGGACTGGTACGGCCATTCGATGAAGATCAGCATCTCCACCGGCTGCATGTCGTACCGCGACCACTACGTCGACCTCGACCCGACCTACAAGGACCCGTGGGGCCAGCCTCTGCTGCGCATCACCTTCGACTGGAAAGAGAACGAACTGAAGCTGCAGCAGCACTTGCGCAAGATCGTTCTGGACATCACCAAGGAGCTGAACCCGGACAGCTACAGCGAAAGCTTCCTGGGCATGGACTCGCACTGGGACATCACCAAGTACGTGTCCACCCACAATGTGGGCGGCGCGATCATGGGTGAATCGCCGGAAACCAGCGCACTCAACCGCTACCTGCAGAGCTGGGACGTACACAACGTGTTCGTGCCGGGCGGCAACGCCTTCCCGCAGAACTTCCAGGCCAACCCGACCTCGATGATTGGCGCACTGACCCTGTTCGCGGCCCAGGCCATCAAGGACCTGTACCTGAAAAACCCAGGCCCGCTGGTGCAGGCGTAAGGAGCGAGAGCATGAAGAACAAATCCCGTTCCATCCTGTCGGTATTGCTGGGTGTCGCTGTGCTGGCCGTGGTGCTGGCATGGATCGTCGCCAGCCTCCTCAACCGCTCCGGCGACGCCGAGGCCAAGCTGACCCAGGCCGTGAACCCGGCATTGATCGAGAAGGGCGCCTACCTGGCCCGCGCTGGTGACTGCGTGGCTTGCCACACCAGCCACGGCGGCAAGCCGTTCGCTGGCGGACTGGGCATCGCTTCGCCAATCGGCACCATCTATTCGACCAACATCACGCCGGACAAGAAAACCGGTATCGGCAACTGGACCTACGGCGAGTTCGAGCGCGCGGTACGCCGCGGCATCGGCCATGATGGCAGCGCGCTGTACCCGGCGATGCCGTTCCCGTCCTACGCCAAGGTCAGCGATGCAGACACCGAGGCGCTGTATGCCTACTTCATGCAAGGCGTGGCCGCGGTCGAGCAGCCGAACAAGGCCAACGACATCCCCTGGCCGCTGTCGATCCGCATGCCGCTGACCTACTGGCGTGCACTGTTCTCGCCCGTTCCAGAGGCAGCCGTGGTCAGCGCCGCTGACACCCCGGTAGACCGCGGCGCCTACCTGGTGCAAGGCCTCGGCCACTGCGGCTCGTGCCACACTCCGCGCGCCCTTACGATGCAGGAAAAAGGCCTGGACGAGTCCGCCGGCGGCTACCTTACCGGTGCCGAACTGAACGGCTGGAACGTGCCGGCCCTGCGCGGTATGCCGCACTGGAGCGAGGAGGAACTGATCGAGTACCTGGGCAGCGGGCGCAATGCCAAAGCCTCGGTGGCCGGCGAGATGACTGACGTGATTGCCAACAGCACCTCGCACATGAGCGACGCCGACCTGCAGGCAATGGCCGCGTACCTGAAGTCGCTGACGCCGGCCAAAGGACCGGCGTATCAGCAGCAGGCCGAGCGCAGCGCAGCGACCACGGCCAAGCTGACAGCGGCCAAGGACCTGACCTTGGGCGAGCGGCTGTACATCGACAACTGCGGTGCCTGCCACTTCGTTTCCGGTGAAGGTGCGCAGCGCGTGTTCCCGCGTCTGGACGGTGCTTCTGTGGTCAATGCTGCCAACGCCGATGCGCTGTTGCATGTGATTTTGGCGGGCGCAGCGACGCCGTCGACTGAGCGTGCGCCTTCGGTATTGCCGATGCCTGGCTTTGCCGAGCGTATGGACGATGCAGAGGTAGCGCAGTTGGCGACCTTCCTGCGCCAAGGCTGGTCGAACCAAGCCTCGGCGGTGACGGCAGAGCAGGTGCACGCGGTGCGTGCTTCGATTGCCAGCCATCACTGAAAACCTGGCGTGGCACCGGCTTCGCCGGTGTTCGCGGGCAAGCCCTAATGCCAGTCAGTTAACAAAAGGCAAGGTGTTCTCCGTGTCTTTAGCAGCGCCTATTCGATCGAGCGCCGCCCGCGCGGCGCTCGATCTAACAGGCAACCAAAATCCCAAGGCAAGCACCCGTCAGCCCTTACCGCTTAACTGACTGGCATTAGGGCAAGCCCGCACCCACAAAGTGGGGCAGTGTCGACGAATAGCTGAAGCCGGGTCATGATAGGCCGAGCATTCCATCACCGGAGTTCATATGCCGCTCACAGCCCTGCTTCGCTGCGACGACCTGGACCGCACTCGTGATTACTACCGGGATACCCTGGGTTTCGAAGAGACCGACACCGCAGAGGGGACGATCAGTGTCAGTCTCGAGGACTGCTATCTGGTCTTCACCACGCAAGACCTGTGGGCCGGGCCGACTCAGTTTTCGGCAACGTTCTACCTGCATGTCGATGATGTGGCGCGGTACTACGAGCGCGTGAAAGACCGGGCTCAAATCACCTGGCCGCTGCAGCATATGCCCTATGGTTCACGGGAGTTCGGGGTGCGGGACTGCGATGGGTATTACCTGGCTTTTGCCTAGGTAAACTGTACGGGTGGTTAGCGCAATATAACCACTTAACGCTTCGGTTCTCAGCGCATCATGCCCAGTTCGTCGTCATCCATCAGGCCGATAATGGTCAGTTCGCGTACGTAGCTCATCAACTCCGATGACTGTTCGCCAGCGTCGCGGCAGGGAATGGCTGGCTCGATGCGGAACAGTGGGTGGGTGCCGTTTTCGCCTTGGCAGGTGCTCATCCTCGGCGACAGCGCCAAGGAATGGGTATCGCGTAGGCATGCAGAAGCACAGCCAAGATGCAAAGCCAATACAAGAGAGGGTAATTTTCAAATAGGTCCCTTTGCTTGTCTGCCTTTAGAAAGAATTCTTGGTAGATGAGCTTGAGGTAGAAATCTATCTTGTATACATTAAACCCTAGGCTGCAAGAGAACCAAAGCCATGAGAATTTTTTTTTGTGAAATGACCACTTCAGAAGGTAAGCGATAATAATACCAAAGGCCATGTGTGCAGATATCAATATGATCATGGTTTTTTGCTTCCGCGTAAATGGCGCAAGGTCACTTATCTAGCTCTACATAAATAATTTCGCCGGTAAGTACGTCGATTCCCAGTTCAAGCGAAAGAGCGCCTCTCCCCATATGATTTATTGCACGGCCTTTGTCGGCTTCGATGTATCTAAATAAACGCCAGGCGTCAGGTTTGATAACAGAGCGAAATAACCCATAGGCAGAGAGGCCCAAGTCTCCAAGCCCATAGGCAATATTGCCTTGCGACTTCGAACCTCCGTTATATTCGGCGAGCCGCTGGTATCCCTTTCGGATGGGTCCCACGGTATCCGTGTGGCCTGTAGCTATATTGTAGGCGTTCTCGTAAACATTATTTAAACCATGCAATACCATCGGTATCCCTGCTGCGCCACACGCTATCCAAGCGGACGCTTGGCATATGGCTATACCAGTTCCAATCTGCATCACACCTGCACCCAATCCAATTACTAGACGTAGGTAGTCGGAGGATTGGCGTTGCAATGAATCCTGCTCTGCCTTTATCGCAACCATGCCCTCAGCCGCAGGCAGATTACCGCTTTCAACTTCTTCAACTATCGCCTTGCCCACATAAGCGACTTCCTGGGTGAACTGCATGCGCAGCACGTCATCCTGAATACACCGCCCACCTACCTCACAGGCATGCTGGGTCAGTTGCATCGCGGCATGGCTGACATCAGCAAGATCTGCCCAGCCGTAGGCTTGTGCCTCAATCGAGTTATTCATTGGAACCCCACGATCCATAACCGCTGGTACCGGAAATATGGTGTCGCCAATCGATATCGCGGTAACGGAGTGCGAGGTACTCCTGTGCTTCTTGGCCGTTCTGCAGCACCGAGTGAGGCATCTCTACACGCTGGTCGACGATTAGCACCCCCGTAAGGCGTACGCTGTAGTAAAGCTCCTGGCCGCCGGAGCGACTGACGCGATAGAAGTGGATTTCACAGTTGAGTGGTTCAAGAGTTTCCATCGCCTGCGCCAGCAGGGGAGAGGATTTGTCGATGTGCTTGGTGATCAGAATCGGGCGATGTTGAGTGCGCTGGATGTTGCCCAGGAGGGATCGGGTGTGACTGAAGCCGAGTACCATGATTTCATCCCTGTGCCCGCTCTGGCAGCGGTTGCCCATGGACTCCTCGGTGGAGCAACCTGCCGAAATCAGCCCTTGCCGGGCGCCAACGATCGAAATGTAACCGTGGTGAGCCATCGCGAAACTCCCTTCAAGTGAAGCCTCGGATTTTGAACTGGACACTTTTGGCTGTATGTCAGGGGCGTCCTACATGATTGAGTAAATATTGTTTTTCAATGTTGCGGGTGTAGGAAATCGTGAAGGTGAATATGACGGTTACGACCAGAAAGAAAGGTTGGTTTTTTAGCGAGCAGAGATGTTGCAGATCATGTGTGTTCGCTGGCCGTAGAGTCCGGTAGTTCTCGGTCAGCGCAAGGGTTCATGAGCAAGTCAAGTAATGGGCAAGGTTAAGTGCGTTCGCATTGGTCGTAAAAGGCGAGCGCTTCATTGGTATCCCATCTTTAACTCCTGGGCTTGGGCTGCCAGCGCATCCATTGCAGCACGGCTCACCTCGTCACGTTTTTCCTTGGAGGCAACGAGTTCGGAGAAGTTGCCCCAGCGATGAAACCCCGTGTTGCTGTGGGAAATCGCCGCTTCGTCGAGCGGTTTTACCCAGTGCGGCCAGAAGGCGTTTTCTTTCTCATCGGGAAGCACCATGGGAGAAACGTCGGCAGTGGTCATAGGTATCCCCAGAGTGTTGTTGATTGCTGAGTTGTGACGATGATGCAGCAGCCCGGTTTTGAGTTGTATTCGAAACATTTGAAAGTCGCGATAAACGAGTCGACCGCAGCATGGAGGGTTGCCTAGGGCGTGGTTGGCTTTCGATGCAAATTATCCAGCGGTTCCCAGGCAACCTCATCCTTAGCGCATCATGCCCAGTTCGGCGTCATCCATCAGCGCCTTGGCCATTGCGCTGAGGTAGTGGGCGGCCCAGATCATCATCGGTTTTTCGTCCATCAGGCCGGTGATGGTCAGTTCGTGGACATAGCCCATCAACTCCGACGATTGCTCGCGGGCGTCGCGGCAAGGGATGCCTGGCTCGATGCGGAACAGTGGGTGGGTGCCGTTTTCGCCTTGGCAGAAGGTGGTCTTCCCGGGGGTGAAATGGGTGTCTTCTGTGGTCATTGTTCAATCCCGTCATAGTTCTCGACTGCCTGTGCGGGCCTCATCGCGGGTTAACCCGCTCCTACATGGGACAACTATCGTTGTAGGAGCGGGTTTACCCGCGAAGAGGCCAGCCCAGACAACACATCACTCAAGCCTCAGCGCAAAGTCCGAGGCTCGGTGGGCATCGCTGCGCATAGAGGGAATGGGTGGGCGGGGGCGGATCGGGGACAATCTTCAACATCGCATAGTACCTTTCGTGAGGCTATCCCCCGGCTGCTGTCAAACAGTTGGGTGGCAGCTGTACATGGGTTGACAGACCGGCGGACTATGCAAGTTCCGGCGCACGCGAACGTGCCCCACGTACAGCTGCCATAAAGGCGAGCCGTATACATAATACCGTTGCGGCCTGTCAAAGCCGTGTCGTTGATGAGCAACGACAACCCGAGACTAGAGCGCTGCCAGAGCAGCCGCAACGGAAAACACGCGGCAGGAGTATGTTTGGGAAATGGCCTACAGGGAAGGGGTTAAATCTGACATGCAGGGCGTTCTGCACCCGATTGCATCAGGGCCGCAAGGTGCCTGCCTTGGTTTTTTCGGTGTTGCGTAGACCGAGCGCCGCGCGGGCGGCGCTCGATCTCAAGGGCGATGCAAGGCTTCAGACGAACCGGCATCCACCTGCAAAAACGCCGCCTCCAGCAACTGCCGGGTATACGGATGCTGCGGCGCATGAAATATCGCCTGCGCATCCCCCTGTTCCACCACATGCCCATGCTTGATCACCATCAATTGGTGACTCAACGCCTTGACCACTGCCAGGTCATGGCTGATGAACAGGTAAGTCAGGTTGTACTTCTGCTGCAAATTGCGCAGCAACTCCACCACCTGCCGCTGCACGGTGCGGTCCAGCGCCGAGGTAGGCTCATCCAGCAGAATCAACGCCGGCTTCAACACCAGCGCCCTGGCAATGGCAATGCGCTGGCGCTGCCCACCGGAAAACTCATGCGGGTAGCGATGCCGCGTGCGTGGGTCCAGGCCCACTTCCTCCAGCGCCGCAATGATCACCGCTTCCTGCTCCTGCGCGTTGCCAATGCCGTGAATGCGCAACCCTTCGCCGACAATATCCGCCACACACATACGCGGGCTCAGGCTGCCAAACGGGTCCTGGAACACCACCTGCATCTCGCGCCGCAGCGGGCGTACGGCTTTCTGGTTCAGCCCCTCCAGGTTCTGCCCATGGAAGCGAATGCCGCCCTGGCTGGAAATCAGCCGCAAGATCGCCAAACCCAGCGTCGACTTGCCCGACCCGGACTCGCCAACAATCCCCAGCGTTTGCCCCTGCGGCAAGCTGAAGTTGATCCCGTCCACCGCCTTCACATGGTCAACCGTGCGCCGCAGCAGGCCCTTCTTGATCGGGAACCACACCTTCAGGTCATCCACCTCCAGCAACGGTGCGCCTACCGGGTTGTGCGCCGGCAGCCCGCTGGGCTCGGCATTGATCAGCATCTGCGTGTAGTGGTGCTGCGGTGCGCTGAACAACGTGGCGCATTCAGCCTGTTCGACAATCTGCCCACGCTGCATCACGCACACGCGGTGGGCGATGCGTCGCACCAGGTTCAGGTCGTGGCTGATCAGCAGCAGGGCCATGCCCAAACGCGCCTGCAGTTCCTTCAGCAGGTCGAGGATCTTCAACTGCACGGTCACATCCAATGCCGTGGTCGGTTCATCGGCAATCAGCAGCTCCGGCTCGTTGGCCAGCGCCATGGCGATCATCACCCGTTGGCGCTGGCCGCCAGACAGTTCGTGGGGCAGGGCCTTGAGGCGTTTGCGCGGCTCGGGGATGCCGACCAGTTCCAGCAGCTCCAGGGTGCGTGCAGTGGCTTCCTTGCCGGTCAGGCCCTTGTGCAGCAGGAGGATTTCGTTGATCTGCTTCTCGATGCAATGCAGCGGGTTAAGCGAGGTCATCGGCTCCTGGAAGATCATCGCAATGCGGTTGCCGCGAATGCGCTGCATCGTCTTCTCGTTTTGCTGCAGCAGGTCTTTGCCTTCGTAGTGGATGCTGCCGCTGGGATGGCGCGCCAAAGGGTAGGGCAGCAGGCGCAGGATCGAGTGCGCGGTCACCGATTTGCCCGAGCCGCTCTCGCCCACCAGGGCCAGCGTTTCGCCTTTGCGGATATCGAAGCTGATGCCGTCAACCACGCGGTTGACCTGGTCGCCGGTGACAAACTCCACCGCCAGGTCGCGCACTTCGATCAGGTTCTGTTCACTCATGTCACTTCCTCGGGTCAAAGGCATCGCGGGCGGATTCGCCGATGAACACCAGCAGGCTCAGCATCAGCGCCAATACGGCGAAGGCGCTGATGCCCAGCCACGGCGCCTGCAGGTTGGACTTGCCCTGGGCCACCAGCTCGCCCAGCGAGGGCGAACCGGCAGGCAGGCCGAAGCCGAGGAAGTCCAGGGCGGTGAGGGTGCCGATGGCGCCAGTGAGAATGAACGGCATGAAGGTCATGGTCGAGATCATGGCGTTAGGCAAAATGTGCCGGTACATGATCGCGCCGTTGCGCATGCCCAGGGCACGCGCGGCGCGCACGTATTCCAGGTTGCGCCCGCGCAGGAACTCGGCGCGTACCACGTCCACCAGGCTCATCCACGAGAACAGCAGCATGATGCCCAGCAACCACCAGAAGTTGGGCTGCACGAAGCTGGCGAGGATGATCAGCAGGTACAGCACCGGCAGGCCCGACCAGACTTCCAGAAAGCGCTGCCCGGCCAGGTCGACCCAGCCGCCATAGAAGCCCTGCAAGGCACCCGCGATGACGCCGACGATGGAGCTGGCCACGGTCAAGGTGAGGGCGAACAGCACCGAAATGCGGAAGCCGTAGATCACCCGCGCCAGTACGTCGCGGCCCTGGTCGTCGGTGCCCAGCCAGTTGTCCGCCGACGGTGGTGCCGGGGCGGGCACGCGCAGGTCGTAGTTGATGCTCTGGTAGCTGAACGGGATCGGCGCCCACAGCACGAAGCTGTCTTTCTTCGCCAGCAGCTCGCGGATATACGGGCTCTTGTAGTTGGCTTCCAGCGGGAATTCGCCACCGAAGGTGGTTTCCGGGTAGCGCTTGAAGGCCGGGAAGTACCACTCGCCGTCGTAGCGCACGGCAATCGGTTTGTCGTTGGCGATCAGCTCGGCGCCCAGGCTCAGGCCGAACAGGATCAGGAACAGCCACAGCGACCACCAGCCACGGCGGTTGGCCTTGAAGCGCTCGAAGCGCCGGCGGTTTAGGGGGGACAAGGCCATATCAGTGCTCCCGGCTGGCGAAGTCGATGCGCGGATCGACCAGGGTGTAGGTCAGGTCGCCGATCAGTTTCACCACCAGCCCCAGCAGGGTGAAGATGAACAGGGTGCCGAAGACCACCGGGTAATCGCGGTTGATGGCCGCTTCGAAACTCATCAGGCCCAGGCCGTCGAGGCTGAAGATCACTTCGATCAGCAAGGAGCCCGTGAAGAAGATGCCGATGAACGCCGAAGGGAAGCCGGCGATCACCAGCAGCATGGCGTTGCGGAACACGTGGCCGTACAGCACCCGTGGCCGGCTCAGGCCTTTGGCCTTGGCGGTGACCACGTACTGCTTGTTGATTTCGTCGAGGAAGCTGTTCTTGGTCAGCAGGGTCATGGTGGCGAAGTTGCCAATGACCAGCGCAGTAATCGGCAGCACCAGGTGCCAGAAGTAGTCCAGGATCTTGCCGGTAGTGCTCAGCTCGTCGAAGTTGTTGGAGGTGAGGCCGCGCAGCGGGAACCAGTCGAAGTAGCTGCCGCCGGCGAACAGCACGATCAGCAGGATGGCGAACAGGAACGCCGGAATGGCATAGCCGACGATGATCGCCGAACTGGTCCAGACGTCGAAGTGGCTGCCGTGGCGCACCGCCTTGGCGATGCCCAGCGGGATCGACACCAGGTACATGATCAGCGTGCTCCACAGCCCCAGCGAGATCGACACCGGCATTTTCTCGATGATCAGGTCGATGACCTTGGCATCGCGGAAGAAGCTGTCGCCGAAGTCCAGCTGGGCGTAGTTCTTGATCATGATCCACAGGCGCTCGGGCGGCGACTTGTCGAAGCCGTACATGCGCTCGATTTCGGCGACAAGTGCCGGGTCCAGGCCTTGGGCACCGCGGTAGCTGGAGCCAGCCACCGAAACCTCGGCACCGCCACCGGCAATGCGGCTGGTGGCGCCTTCGAAGCCTTCGAGCTTGGCGATCATCTGCTCGACCGGGCCACCGGGGGCGGCCTGGACGATGATGAAGTTGATGATCAGGATGCCGAACAGGGTCGGGATGATCAGCAGCAGGCGTCGCAGGATGTAGGCCAGCATGTTATTTGGCCTCGTCCGCAGGGGCTTCGCTGGCGGCCGGGGTTACCCCGGGCTTGATCCACCAGGTGTCGATGCCGATATCGTACTTGGGCGACACCTTCGGGTGGCCAATATGGTTCCAGTAGGCCACGCGCCAGGTCTTGATATGCCAGTTGGGGATCACGTAGTAACCCCACAGCAACACGCGGTCGAGGGCACGGCAGTGGTCGACCAGACTCTGCCGCGAGTCGGCGTTGATCAGCTGGTCCACCAGCTGGTCGATGGCTGGGTCGCGCAGGCCGATGAAGTTGCGGCTGCCGGGGTTGTCGGCGGCGGCACTGGACCAGAACTCGCGCTGCTCGTTGCCCGGCGAATTGGACTGCGGGTAGCCCCCGACGATCATGTCGTAGTCACGTGAGCGCAGGCGGGTGATGTATTGCGACACGTCGACCCGGCGAATGTTCAGCTCGATACCGAGGTCGGCCAGGTTGCGCTTGAACGGCAGCAGGATGCGCTCGAATTCGGTCTGCGCCAGCAGGAATTCGATGCTCACCGGCTTGCCCTGGGCATCGACCATCTTGTCGTCGACGATTCTCCAGCCGGCTTCCTGCAGCAGTTTGTAGGCCTGACGCTGCTGCTCGCGGATCATGCCGCTGCCGTCACTGACCGGGTTGTGGAAGGTTTCGCTGAACACCTGATCGGGGATTTTGCCGCGCAGCGGTTCAAGGATTTTCAACTCGCTGGCACTGGGCAGGCCGTGGGCGGCCATTTCCGAGTTGTCGAAGTAGCTGCCGGTGCGGGTGTAGGCGCCGTTGAACAGCTGCTTGTTGGTCCACTCGTAGTCCAGCAGCAGGCTCAGCGCCTGGCGCACGCGCACGTCCTGGAACACCGGGCGGCGGATGTTGAAGATGAAACCCTGCATGCCTGTAGGGTTTCCGTTAGGCAGTTCTTCCTTGATCAGGCGGCCATCGCGCACGGCGGGTACGTTGTAGGCGGTGGCCCAGTTTTTCGCGCTGACTTCCAGGGCATAGTCGAACGCCCCGGCCTTGAGTGCTTCCAGGGCGACGGTGGTGTCGCGGTAGGAGTCGAAGGTCATGGCGTCGAAGTTGTAGAAGCCGCGGTTGATCGGCAGGTCCTTGGCCCAGTAGTCCTTGACCCGCTCGTAGCGCACCGAGCGCCCGGCCTTTACCTCGGCGACCTTGTACGGGCCGCTACCCAGCGGGATTTCCAGGTTGCCACGGTTGAACTCGCGGTTTTCGTACCAGTGCTTGGGTAATACCGGCAACTGGCCAAGAATCAGCGGTAGCTCGCGGTTGTTCTTGTGCTTGAACGTGAACAGCACCTTCAGCGGGTCTTCGGCGACCACTTCGGCGACGTCGGCGTAGTACTGGCGGTACAGCGGCGCACCGTCCTTCATCAGGGCGTTGAAGGTGAATACCACATCGTCGGCACGCAGTGGGTGGCCGTCATGGAAGCGTGCTTCGGGGCGCAGGTAGAAGCGCACCCAGCTGTTGTCCGGGGCCTTTTCGATCTTGCCGGCCACCAGGCCGTACTCGGTGAACGGCTCGTCCTGGCTCTGGCGCATCAGGGTGTCGTAGATGATGCCGATGTTCTCGGCCGCCACGCCTTTGTTGATGAACGGGTTGAGGCTGTCGAAACCGCCGAAGCTGGACTGGCGGAAGGTACCGCCCTTGGGGGCGTCGGGGTTGACGTAGTCGAAGTGCTTGAAGTCGGCGGGGTACTTGGGCGGCTCGTCGTACAGGGTGAGCGCATGCTGCGGTGCGGCCAGGGCGGGAAGGCTCAGGCAGGCGAGCAACAGGCTGCCTGCCAGCTGGCGCAGGCGGTGCGTTGGCGTCATTGGGCTTTCTCCGAAGTCTTGATCCACCAGCTGTTCAGCCCCAGGGTGTAGGGCGGCGTGGTGACGAAGGCGAACCGGTTGCGGTAGGCCAGGCGATGGTTGTCGAGGTACCAGTTGGGGATCATGTAGTACTGCCATGAGAGCACGCGGTCCAGGGCGCGGGCGGCGGCGACCTGGTCGTCGCGGGTGCGCGCGGCCAAAAGGGTGTCGAGCAGGTGGTCGACCACCGGGTCCTTGACCCCAGCATAGTTCTTGCTGCCCTTGGTCGCGGCCTGGCTGGAATGGAAGTACAGCCACTGTTCAAGGCCGGGGCTCAGGGTCTGGTTGAGGGTCATCAGAATCATGTCGAAATCGAACTGGTCCAGGCGTTGTTTGTACTGGGCACGGTCCACGGTGCGCAAGCTCGCATCGATGCCGATGCTGGACAGATTTTCGACATAAGGTTGCAGGATGCGTTCAAGGTTGGGGTTTACCAGCAGCAACTCCATGCGCAACTGCTGGCCCTTGCTATCGACCAGGCGTTGGCCGTTCAGTTTCCAGCCGGCCTCGGCAAGCAGGCCGAGGGCCTGACGCAGGGTCTGGCGGCTGACACCACGGCCTTCGGTCTGGCTGACCTTGTAGGGCTCGCTGAACAGCTTGGCCGGCAACTGGTCGCGGAACGGCGCCAGCAGCAGCCATTCCTTGCCAGTGGGCAGGCCGCTAGCGGCGAACTCGCTGTTGGGGTAATAGCTGGTCGAGCGGCGGTAGGCGCTGCTGAACAGGGCGCGGTTGGTCCATTCGAAGTCGAGCATCAGCCCCAGCGCCTGGCGTACCCGCGGGTCGCTGAAGGTGGCCCGGCGGCTGTTCATGAACAGGCCTTGGGTTTGCGTGGGGATGCGGTGCGGGATCTGCGCCTTGATCACTTCGCCACGGCGCACGGCCGGGAAGTTGTAGCCGTTGGCCCAGTTCTTCGCCTGGTGCTCGATGTAGATATCGAACTCACCGGCCTTGAACGCTTCGAAGGCCACCGTGGCGTCGCGGTAGAACTCGTATTCCACGCGGTTGAAGTTGTACTTGCCACGGTTGACCGCCAGGTCCTTGCCCCAATAGTTTTTCACCCGCTCGAACACCAGGCTGCGCCCAGGCTGTACCTGGGTGATGCGGTAGGGACCACTGCCCAGCGGTGGCTCGAAAGTGGTGGCCTTGAAGTCGCGTTTTTGCCAGTAGTGCTTGGGCAGCACCGGCATTTCGCCCAGGCGCAGGATCAGCAGCGGGTTGCCAGCGCGCTTGAACACGAAGCGGATACGCAGCGGGCCGAGGATGTCTACCCGTTGCACTTCCTGCAGGTTGGTGCGGTAGATCGGGTGGCCGTCCTTGAGCAGTGTGCGGTAGGAGAAGGCCACGTCTGTCGCGGTGATCGGCTGGCCGTCGTGCCAGCGGGCTTCAGGGCGCAGGTTGAACACTACCCAGCTACGGTCCTCGCTGTACTCCACCGAGCGGGCGATCAGGCCATAGCTGGAGGTGGGCTCGTCGCCGGACGGGTCGTACTGGCCGGTGCCGACCATCAGCGGCTCGTTCAGCTCGCTGATGCCGTACTGCTGGAAATTGGGCGTGGTGATCGGGCTCGACCCCTTGAAGGTGTAGGGGTTGAGGGTGTCGAAGGTGCCAAAAGCCATGGCCCGCAAGGTGCCGCCCTTGGGCGCTTGCGGGTTGACCCAGTCGAAGTGGGTGAAGGTGGCCGGGTACTTGAGCGTACCGAACTGCGCGTATCCGTGGCTTTCGCTCACCATCGCGACTGCGGGAAAGCTCAAGGCCAGGCTGAGTGACAGCAGGAGGGGACGTATCAAGTCGGCATCCGATCCAGAGGCGTTGGGCTTTGATCGGGTACAGTAACAGCTTGGTGGGGTTGGAAAAAGAGAGGGGGCCGGGGATTTCCAGTGGGTATGTTTTCAGGCCCATTCGCGGGCACGCCCGCTCCCACACAGGCTGTGTGAAAACTCAAAATCAGAGTTCAGCCCGCCAGCGCTGATCTCTGACTGAGACTTTCAGATAACCGAGAGATACCTCTCAGGCC
>NZ_JBIVIF010000048.1:0-43532 GCF_044749595.1 Pseudomonas sp. NPDC089392 | reverse complement strand
GCGTTCGCGCGCGAATCCCACAGGAATAATTGGCCCGAAACAAACGTAGGAGCGGCTTTAGCCGCGAAGCGCCGCGCGGGCGGCGCTCGATCTCATAGGCCCTGAAAATGTTGTGACGAACACCTCCCAGCCCCGCCGCAGTACCTGCGCCGGGCCGCTAGCAATGCATCGCAGGCTATCAATTCGTGACTGGCCGTTCCCGATCCGCCAAGGATGTATTAAGGTGGCATGGTGCGCATATAACAGCAGCCCGAGCGATCGGGCACTTGCAAGACAATGAGGGTGTCATGAGCAACGAAAGCATTAATTGGGACAAGCTGGGTTTCGACTACATCAAGACCGACAAACGCTACCTGTCCGTATGGCGCAATGGCGAGTGGGACAAGGGCACCCTGACCGAAGACAACGTACTGCACATCAGTGAAGGCTCCACGGCCCTGCACTACGGCCAGCAGTGCTTCGAGGGCCTCAAGGCCTACCGTTGCAAAGACGGCTCGATCAACCTGTTCCGCCCAGACCAGAACGCCGCTCGCATGCAGCGCAGCTGCGCCCGCCTGCTGATGCCGCACGTGCCCACCGATGTGTTCATCGAGGCGTGCAAGCAAGTGGTCAAGGCCAACGAAAAGTTCGTGCCACCGCACGGCAAAGGCGCCCTGTACCTGCGCCCGTTCGTGATCGGCACCGGTGACAACATTGGCGTGCGCACCGCCCCCGAGTTCATCTTCTCGGTATTCGCCATCCCGGTTGGCTCGTACTTCAAGGGCGGCATGAAGCCGCACAACTTCCAGATTTCCAGCTTCGACCGTGCAGCCCCGCAAGGCACCGGCGCGGCCAAGGTCGGTGGCAACTACGCCGCCAGCCTGCAGCCGGGCGCTGAAGCCAAGAAGGCCAACTTCGCCGACGCCATCTACCTCGACCCGCTGACCCACACCAAGATCGAAGAAGTCGGTTCGGCCAACTTCTTCGGCATCACCGCCAACAACGAATTCGTCACCCCGAAATCGGCCTCGGTGCTGCCAGGTATCACCCGCCTGTCGCTGATGGAACTGGCACAATCGCGCCTGGGCCTGACCGTGATCGAAGGCGACGTGGAAATCAGCAAGCTGGACCGCTTCATCGAAGCCGGCGCCTGCGGTACCGCTGCAGTGATCACCCCGATCGGCGGCATCGAGTACAACGGCAAGCTGCACGTATTCCACGACCTGGAAAAAGTCGGCCCAGTTACCCAGAAGCTCTACAACGAGCTGACCGGCATCCAGAGCGGTGATGTAGAAGCACCGGCAGGCTGGATCGTCAAAGTCGCCTGAGGCGCTTTAGCGGTTTGAAAACGGGGTATGCCAGTGATGGCATGCCCCGTTTTTCATGGGTTTACACGGTCAACTTGTAGGAGCGGGTTTACCCGCGAACAGGCCAGAGCTGCCAGCCAGTAACTCCTGAGGGTTCACCGGTGTCGGCGCCACCGCATTCGCGGGTAAACCCGCTCCTACAAGGGACCGCGTCGGGCAGGAGGGTTACGCCAGGCGGCGCTGCATCAGCAGGTGCCGGGCTTTGTCGAACGCCCAGTTGTACAGCACCGTGTAGGGCAGAATGATCACGAAGAAGCCCAGCTCCACCATGAACGCCTGCAGCAACGAGATATCCAGCATCCACGCCGCCACCGGCAAGCACCACACCACCAGCCCCGCCTCAAAGCCCAAACCGTGCACAAAACGCGCGCGGGCCTTCCAGTGGATACGCTCGGTCTGCACATAACGATCGACAAGCGCGTTGTAGACCATGTTCCACAGCATGGCGATCACCGACAGGGTCACCGCCAACGCCCCCGCCGTCGCCAGCGACTTGCCCATGATCCAGGACAACAGCGGCGCACACAGCAACACGGCGAACACTTCATAACCGACGGCATGTACAAGGCGCTCAGTGAAAGACACGTTTTTCATTGCAAATTCCATCCATTGCGTGAGTCGTGCTTCCTATTTTCTTTGACAGAACAGATACTCGCGACATAGCTACCATCGGTTTTATCAATACCATGCGCTACTCCCCTGAAGCTCTGGTTGCCTTTGTCGAAGCCGCATCGCTGGGTTCGTTCTCCGCCGCCGCGCGCAAACTGCGCAAAAGCCAGTCCACCATCAGCATTGCCATTGCCAATTTCGAGGCTGATATCGGCTGCCCACTGTTCGACCGTGGTGGCCGTCACCCCACGCTGAATGAGGCTGGGCAGCAAGTGCTGAGCCATGTCGAGGCGATTCTCGACGCCAGCGCCCAGCTCGATGCGCTGGCGATGCGGCTGGCGGAGAATGTCGAGGCGCTGGTGTCGGTGGTGATGTCGGACAGCTACAGCGTTACCTTCCAGGGCGCGGTGATGGCCCGCTTCGCCCAACAGTACGCGCATACCGAGCTTCGCTGCGGCCCGTCCGAAGATGCCGATGTGATCGACATGATCCAGCAGGGCCTGGCGCATATCGGCATTCTTGCCACGCAGCCGAGCTACCCCGCTGACGTTGCCGTGGCCCGTTTGCCCGAGCAGGCGGAGTTTGCTGTGTACGTGGCCAGCGGGCATCTGTTGGCGGGCGTGAAGCACGTGCAGGGGCAGGACCTGGAGAATGCGCGGCAGCTGTATATCAAGACCTATGCCCCCAGCCTGCACCACGGCCGCGGCCAAGCCTGGTCGGCGCCGGATTACCTCACCCTGCTGGAGTTCGCCGTGCGCGGGTTTGGCTGGGCGGAACTGCCCAAGGCGCTGGTGACCCGGTTTGGCAGTGGGTTGGTGGAGTTGCAGGTGACGGGTTATCCGCGGCGGGTGGATATGGATGTGGTGTGGTCCAGCCGGCGCGCGCTGGGGCCGGCGGGGCAGTGGCTGGTGCGGCAGATGTTGGGACAGTAGGCCCTGTGGGAGCAGGCATAAGGCCCCCACGGCCTTAAAATCCTGCTTTTGATTTTTGCTTCTAAGCGCGCGGTAGTTCAGGCGCCACAGATTGCGACTTCAGGAGGCCGAGCGAAGGGCTTGCGGAGGGAGGTGACGGGCATGGATGCCCGTCAAGCGCTGAGGCCCCAGGGATGGGGCCTGCAGCGCGTACTCCCGGGAGCAAGCCCGTAGCGAGGGGACCCCGGAGCGCAGCGTAGGGGCCGGATGATGGGAGCAGGCGGTTTTTGGTTCCTTTTTGCCAAGACAAAAAGGAACTCGCCGTAAAGGCGAAAAGGTGAATGAGCGTCGCCATCGCAGACGGAGTTTTCGCAATATCAAAACCGACGCTCGATTCCTTGAGGTTTATAAGATGTGGGCATTCACATCGAGCGGACATTCCTTCGCGCAGGTGGCACCTAGTCACCTTTCCGCCCTTTCGGCGGGTTACTTTGGTCTTGCCCAAAGTAACCAAAGGCGACCGCTCCCACAACGGTTTTCCAGCCGATCGCCGCAGTGCGCCCAGACGCAACAACCAGTACACCCAGCGACAAGCCTTGCCCCCGCCCTGCCCCGTAGCCTGTCACCACGCGCCGCCCTGTCGCGGCACGCAGCCAAAGCACAAGAACAAACCTTGGTGACCTATGCAGACAGTAGATCCAATCACCCTTGCGGTTGTGCGGGGTGCGCTGGAGACAGCGCAACGCGAAATGACCCTGACCCTGGAAAAGACCGGGCGCTCCAGTGTGTTCAACCTGGCCCACGACTATTCCAACTCGTTGTTCGACCACTTGCCGGAGATGATCCTGCAAGGCCAGGACATCCCCATCCACCTGGGCTCGCTGATACCGGCCATGAAGTGCGTGGCCGAGTTTTTCGGTGACGACATCGCCGAAGGCGACGTGATCTACCACAACGACCCGGCCTACAAGGGCAGCCATATTCTCGACTGCTGCATGTACAAGCCGGTCTACTACCAGGGCGAGCTGGTGTTCTGGACCGTGTGCAAGGGCCACCTGACCGACATCGGTGGCCCGGTACCCGCCGGCTACAACCCCGATGCCAAGGAGATCTACGCCGAGGGCCTGCGTATTCCGCCGGTCAAGCTGTGGGAAAAGGGCAAGCGCCGCGAAGACGTGATCAACTTCATGCTCACCAACATGCGCGCCCGGCCCTATCAGGAAGGCGACCTCAACGCCCAGTACGGCGCCTGCAAGGTCGGCGAGCGGCACCTGCTGGAGCTGCTCGACAAGTACGGCGTGGCTCAGGTGCGTGCCTGCATCGCCGAGTTGAAGAACATGGCCGACCGGCACATGCGTGCGCTGCTGCGCGACGTGCCGGATGGCGACTACAGCGGCACCGCCGTGCTGGAGGATTCCGGCCATGGCCTGGGCGAGCTGGCCATTACCGCACACGTGCAGATCCGTGGCGACCAGGCCCACGTGCGCATCGACAGCCCGCCGCAGGTGCCCTACTTCATCAACTCCTATGAGGGCAACTCGGTGTCTGGCGTGTACCTGGGGCTTATGATGTTCGCCCAGGTGGCGCCGCCCTACAACGAAGGCCTGTACCGCTGCGTCACGGTCGATGTCGGGCCCAGGGGCACGCTGTGCAACGCCGAGGAACCGGCGCCCCACGTCAACTGCACCACTACGCCGATGGAAACCCTGGCCGATGCCGTGCGCACCGCGCTGGAACAGGCTTCACCACAGCGGGTGACAGCCTCCTGGGGGCATACCAGCGGCATCAACATCGCCGGCCACGACCCGCGCAATGGCAACAGCGAGTACGTGACCATGGTGCTGGCCTCGATCATTGCCGGTGCCGGCGCCAACAAGGTAATGGACGGCTGGCACGCCTGCGGCCCGCTGTGCTGCTTCGGCGCGCTGATGAGCGGTGACATCGAACTGCTGGAGCACGCCTACCCGGTGCTGATCCACCGCTACAGCCTGATGGCCGACAGTGGGGGCGCCGGTGAATTCCGCGGTGGCTCAGGCACCCGGCTGGAGATCGAACCGCTGGACCACGCCATGACCGTGGTCGGTTTCGGCGAGGGCCGCCAGTTGCCCACCGCCGGTGCCGCCGGGGCGCGCAATGCCCTGGTCGAGCCCAAGCTGGGCCGGTTGATCCACCGCCACGCCGACGGCAGCGAAGACCACTACACGCAGAACCCGATGCTGACCCTGCAGCCCGGCGAGCGGATCATCAATATCAACCCCGGTGGCGGTGGCTACGGCGACCCGCTGAAGCGCCCGATTGCCTCGGTGTTGCAAGACCTGCGCAACGGCCTGGTCTCGCCCCAGGGCGCGGCCATCGAGTACGGCGTGGTCGTCGATGCCGACGGCCAGCTGGATGAAACCGCAACCCGCCTTGCCCGCGCCCCGCACTGACCGGAGACCCATCATGCGCAACCAATATCGCCTGGGCATCGACGCCGGCGGCACCTTCACCGATTTCATCCTGGCCGACCGTAACGGCGGCGTGCAGCTGTTCAAAGCCCCGTCCACACCGCAGGACGGAACCCTGGCCATTCGCGCCGGCCTGGCGCAGATCGCCGACGCCACCGGGCGCAGCCCGGCCGAGCTGATCGCCAACTGCGACCTGTGCATCAACGGCACCACCGTGGCCCTCAACGCGCTGATCGAGCGCACCGGGGTCAAGGTGGGGCTGTTGTGCACCGAAGGCCATGAAGACAGCCTGGAGATTCGCCTGGGGCACAAGGAAGAAGGCCACCGCTACGACGCCCACTACCCGCCAGCGCACATGCTCGCCCCGCGCCATCTGCGCCGCCCCATCGCTGGCCGTATCCTCGGCGATGGCCGTGAGCACAGCCCGCTGGACGAACGTGCCATCCATGCGGCCATCGACTATTTTCGCACCGAAGGCGTAGAAGCCGTTGCCATTTCCTTCCTGTGGTCGGTGCGCAACCCCTGCCACGAGCAGCGCGCCGCCGAGCTGGTAAGGGCCGCCTTGCCCGGCGTGTTCGTCTGCACCGGCTGCGAGGTGTTCCCGCAGATTCGCGAATACACCCGTAACTCCACCACCGTGGTGAATGCCTACCTGAGCCCGGTAATGGCGCGCTACGTAGCGCGTATCGACAGCCTGTTCCAGGAGCTTGGCGCACAGCAGCCGGTGCGCTACTTCCAGTCCAACGGCGGCCTGGCCCCCGGGCACCTGATGCGCGAGCGCGCGGTCAATGCCATCAACTCCGGCCCGGCTTCGGCGCCGCAGGCCGGGCTGGCGGTGGCGCGGCCGTTCGGCATCGACAACGTCATCACCGTGGACATGGGTGGCACTTCGTTCGACATCACCCTGACCAACGCCGGGCGCACCAACTTCAGCAAGGACGTGGACTTCTTGCGCCAGCGCATCGGTGTGCCGATGATCCAGGTAGAAACCCTGGGTGCCGGCGGCGGCTCCGTCGCCCACCTGGACGAGTTCGGCATGCTTCAGGTCGGCCCACGCAGCGCTGGCGCCATGCCCGGGCCGGTGTGCTACGGCAAGGGCGGCAGCGAACCCACGGTGACCGATGCCAACCTGGTGTTGGGCTACCTGCCCGATGGCGCGCTGCTAGGCGGCAGCATCCGCCTGAACCGCCAGGCGGCGCTGGACGCCATCCGCAGCAAGATTGCCGAACCGCTGGGCATCAGCGTCGAACGCGCGGCGTTTGGTATCACCACCTTGGTCAACCTGAACATGGTGAACGGCATCCGCCGGGTGTCGATCGAGCGCGGGCACGACCCGCGTGACTTTGCCCTGATCGGTGCGGGCGGTGCGGCAGGCATGCACGTGGTACGCCTGGGCGAAGAGATCGGCATGCAAACGGTGCTGATCCCCAAGGTGGCTTCGGGTTTGTGTGCGTTCGGGCAAATTCTTTCCGACGTGCGCTACGACCAACTCACCAGCCTGTCGATGCGACTGGACGCCGGCCACGTGAACCTGGTGCAACTCAACCAGGCCCTTGCCGAGCTGCGCCAGCAGGGCTTTGCCAACCTGCGCGAAGACGGTTTTGGCGACCAGGCCAGCAGCTGCCACTACACCCTGGAAATGCGCTACCTGGGGCAGATCCATGAGTGCAGCGTGGAGCTGGAAAGCCATGCCTTGGACGATGCTGGCCTGGCCGCACTGATCAGCCGCTTCCACAGCCGCCACCAGACCCTGTACTCGTACAGCGAGCCCGACAGCCCGGTGGAGCTGGTGAACCTGGAGTGCTCGGTGATCGGCCACCTGCCGCGTCCGCCGCAGCCTGAATTGCAGGGCCCGGCCCAACCACCCGCGCCTACCCCGCAAACCGTCCGCCCGATGCTGTTCAGTGCCGAAGGCGAGTGGCAATCGACGCCAGTGTTCAATGGCAACCGCCTGCTGCCGGGGCAGACCGTGCACGGCCCGTGCGTGATCGAGGAAGACACCACCAACATCGTCCTGCCACCTGGCTGGCAGGCATGCCTGGAGCCTTCGGCCACCTACCGGGTGACGCGCGGGGCTTGATCAAAAGGTCGGCGTGCGCCGATCATGGGCCTGACAACCGCCCGGTAGCTTGCGCTGCCGGGCGGTTTGCACAATAACAAGAGCTGCTTGAGTAGCTTGCCTGCAGTTCCTTTTTTCAATGCTGCCCTCTTTGAAAAAGGACAACCAATGCCCACCGAACTCTCGACCCACGGCTGGCCACAGCCGGAGCGCCAGGCGCGCTGGGCCGATGCCATCAGTGACACCTATTTCCCGTTGAGCCTGGAATTTGCCGCCGAGCAGCCGTTCGATGGCCACCTGCAGCGCTGGAGCACGCCCAGCACGCCGCTCAGCCTGTCGCGCCTGCGCTCCAGCCAGCTGGGCTACTCGCGCAGTAAGGCACACATCGGCCAGGACCATGAAGCGTTCTACCTGGTGACCGTGCCACGCAGCAGTGAAGTGCATTTCGAACAGGACGGCCACCAGCTCAGTTGCAGCCCGGGCGGCTTCATTGTCGAACGCGGTGATGCACCCTACCGCTTCCATTACAGCGCGCAGAACGACCTGTGGGTACTCAAGTTGCCGGAGCGTGCACTCAAGGCCAACCTGCTGGGGCACAAGCGCTATACCCGGTATTGCTTTGATGCTGGCCAGGGCCTGGGGCGAATCTTCGTCGAGCAGCTGGACCTGTGTGCCCGCCACTTCGACGCCAGCCCTGCAGCCGCCCGCCATTTACTGCTGGAACAGGCGTCAGCCACCCTGCTGCTGGCCCTGCAGCAGGACGAACGGGTGCTGGGCAGCGAAGGCAGCAACCTCAGTACCCTGCACCTGACGCGGGTCGAGCAGTATGTGCAGCAACACCTGGGTGACCCTGAGCTGTCACCCCAGGCCATCGCCAACGCCTGCGGGCTGTCGTTGCGCTACCTGCACAAGTTGTTTGCGATCACCTCCTATACCCTGAATGAGTGGGTACGCCAACAGCGCCTGGAGGCGGTGCACCGGCAATTGCGCGACCCGCATTGCCACCTGGCGATTGGCGAGCTGGCGTTTCGCTGGGGTTTTGCCGACCAGGCGCAATTTGCCCGGGCTTTTCGTCAGCAATATGGATGCACGGCGCGGGAAGTGCGGGCGGCGCGTACCCACTGAGGAAGTGGATGGCACGGGCGTCGCCCGTGTTCGCGGGTGAACCCGCTCCTACAAGGATCGCGGGGGCCTTAGCAGGTGATTGCAATTCAATCCCCCGCCGCCACATCCACCACCTTCCAGCTGTCATCCGGGTCGAAGCGCTTCATTGCCTTGGCCAGCCTGTCGCCATGCGGCCCGAGGTCTTTCTCGAACAGCTGGCCGTCGTGGCTGATCATGAAACTCATCACCCCGGTGTCGTCGTACTTGGCCGGCCAGGCGACCATGGCGAAACCGCGGCTCATCTGGTTGCCGATCAGGTAGCTGTAGGCGCCGCCGGGGGCGGATGGGCCCTGCGCGTCGAGGATGCGGAAGTGGTAGCCATACCAGGAATCGCCGATAACATCCTGGCCGAACAACGGGCCCAGTGGGCTGACCTGGCCATCGTCATCGTCATCCCAGTACAGCCCATCATGCTTGCCAGGCTCGCTGAAGATCTTTTGCGCGTACTCCAGCGCACCGTTGCCATTGTGGTCCTGGGTGGCGTAGTCCATTTGCGCGTCGTGGTAGGCCAGCATCGACTGCATGGCGCCCAGTTCGTTACGGCCGATACGCCGGGCACGGATTTCGGAACTGCCAGCCTTGAGGTCGAAGCGCCAGCCCTGGCTGCTTTTGGTCAGCGGAATGGGCAGTGTCCAGTGATCACTGCCCACCGCCAGGATGGCCTTGCCGTCATCCGCCATGTCGATGTTGTGTTGCACGCGATACTGCTCAAGGAAGGTGTCCACGTCACTGCGTTGCACGCCACCGCGCGGGATGTAGGTGCGCCAGTCTTCGCCCAGTAACTGGGCCAGGCGGGCTTCATCCGGCTTTTCCTCGCCCAGCGCCGCAACGAAGGACTCCACGGCCTTCTCCGGCGTGGGGAAGGTTTCTTGCGCAAGCGCCAGGGCGGACCAGGCCAAGCCTGCAGTGAGCAGCAATGCAGCCAATGTTGGACGGTTCATCGACGGCCTCCTCCTCCGCCGCGACGCGCGGGCGCACTGGGCCGGGAAATCTGGTGCCCGGCGGCACGTGATGTACTGGGCCGCTGGGCAAACGACTGGCTGGTGCGGCCGCGGCTGGCCTGCGCGCTGGTGCGCGACGGCGAGCGTACGCCATCGAAGGCGTTGTTACGGGCACGGCCTGCGGTATTGCTGGGCCGGTTCTGCGCCACCTGGCGCGCCTGGCCTTCGCCCTGCCGGCGCTGGTTCACCTGGTTGTTCTGCTGCCGGCCTTGGTTATTGCGGGTTTCCTGGCGGCGGTCGGCGGCCCTTGCGTTGTCGTTACGCGGTTGCATGCGGTTGCCGACCGAGTTGTCCGCCTTCGCCTCGCGCATTTGCTCGCGAGCCTGGTTGTTGCTGGAGGCCGGCCGTTCGATACCGGCCCGGTCCATCGAGGCACGCGCCTTGTCGCGTGCCTGGGCCCGCTGGGCGTCGTCGCCGCGGAAGGCGGTGCGCTGGGTGGCACCGTCCAGCTGGCGACCATACTGCTGGCGGCTGCGAGAGTCGCGGTATGGCACGCCGTCGCGGTTGGCGGCGTTGTGCTGCCATTTGTTCTGGTTGCTGGTGATGCGGTTGTTGGCGTTGATGTTGTTGTAGCGGTTGACGTCGATGTCGATGTCATTGTTGCCCCAGTCACAGTCGCCCCATAGCGACGCAACGATCGCCACACCGGTGCCGAAGGCCAGGCCGGCCACCAGCGCGGAACCGGGGTAATACATTGGCGGTGGCGGGTAGTACGCCGGCGGCGAGGCCGGGTAAGCCCAGGTGCCATAAGTGGTGGTCGGGTTGTAGGTGGGCACGTACACCACTTGCGGGTCGGCCGGCTCGATGACGATGGTGGTGGGTGGAGCGCTGGCAGTGGCCACCTGAGTGCTATCGCCGCTGGAAGCCGGTGCAGGTGCTGCGGCAGGTGCGATGGTGTTCTGCACGGTCACGTTCTGGTACTGGTTGCTTTGCAGGTTGCCGGCGGCCTGCGCCTGGTGGCGCAAGCGCTGCACGCTGCCCATGACCTCGTCAGGCTGGGCGAGGAACGCATCGCCCAGGCGCTGCACCCAGACCGGGTCCTGGCCAAGGGTTGCCAGCACCTGCGGGAAAGCCACCAGTGCCTGCACGCTCGGGTCCCAGGGTTGCTTGGCTACCTGCTTGACCGCATCGTCGCCGGTGGCCTTGGGGTTGGCCTTGGACCAGGTCACGGCTTCGCTGACCTGTCCTGGGTAGGTCGACGCCATCAGCACCTGGGCCAACAGCGGATCAGGGTACAGGGCGATGGGCGCGGTCATCTGGTCCAGTTGTTCCTGGGTGAATACCGCGTCCTTGGCCGCAGCCGGGGCGGCGGGTGGCGCCGGGTCTGGCGCGGGTACGTCTTCTGCCAGTACCAGGCCGGGCGCAGCGCTCAGGCACAGTACAGCTGACAGGACAGCAAACAATGGCATGCGCATCGCTTATCCCCATGAGGTCAGACCGCGTGGATTAAGGGTAGCAATGGCGGGTTTTTTGGCCAGATTTGGGGGCGCAAACTTTATGCCTGCTCCAATAGAGCATCTCGGCTGGGGGGCTTGTCACAACATTTTCAGCGCCTTTGAGATCGAGCGCCGCCCGCGCGGCGCTTCGCGGCTAAAGCCGCTCCTACGTTTGTTTCGGGCCAGTCACGCCTGTGAGGTCACCGCTGTCCGCCTTGTGTGTCCCATTCAATATCGAAGGGGACGCCGTTGCTCTTCATCGATCTTCAGTCATGCACCAAGGCTGCCACCCACCTGTTACAGGAATAACTGGCCCGAAACAGACAGTGGGAGCGGGCTTGCCCCGCGAAGCGCCGCGCGGGCGGCGCTCGATCTGTGCATCAACCTAAATCCCAAGACATGCACCTCGAAGCCCTAACCCCTGAGCCTGTGGTGATCCTGTGGGAGCGGGCAAGCCCGCGAAGACGCCGGTACAGGCGAACGAATCTGGTTCAAACAGGAGCCCATCCCGATGATCAAGCCCCGCTTCATCGCCGTCTCAGAAGCCATCGATAAAGCAACCGTCGATAGTCACTATCGAGAATGGCAATTTCTGCCGCACGCCGTGGCCGCATAACCTAGCTCCATCGACTCGCCGCCCACAACCCGGGCCTCTGGAGCTACCTGATGAACACCCTGGCCCGCCTGCTGTCCGCCACCTTTGCCATGTTTGCCATCGCCGTCTTGAGCGGCTGTGCCAGTCACCCCGAACTACGCCCGTACAGCGCCCAGGAAACCCGCCAACTGCAACTGGAAGCGTTGCAGCGCCGTGGCCTGTCGCTGGACGACTACGAGCAACAACGGCGAGTGATCCAGCGTGCCGGTAACCTGCCCGTGGTGACCGAAGTCGCCGACGCGGACCGTTCGAGCAAAGGCTGAATGGGCTAGCCAGCGGTTCCATCCCGACACCTGCGCAGGTATCCTTTACCGCTCAACCGCAAGCTTTCCAGGACGGAGACCATGACCAGGCCCCTTCTGTTGCTGAGCGCTGCACTGCTGTTCAGCCCCGTGCTGCTGGCCCAGCAGATCAAACGCGAACTGGGCGACTTCGACTTCACACTCGGCACCAACCCTTCTCGCAGCATGGCCCAAGGGCTGATTTCACCCAGTGCCATCGGTGCATTCCACGGCGGCCTCGACTTCAGCCACGCCAGCGGCTGGTACCTGGGCCAGTACGCCCCAAGCATGGGCGTTTCCGCCAACTCGACCCTGCGGCTGGACAGCTACCTGGGCTACAAGCACCACTTCGACAGCAGCCTAGGTTACGAGCTGGGGTTGATCCACTACAGTCAGCCAAATATTGCAGGCCCCGACAGTTATGCCTTGTACGGTGGTGTTTCGGTGCTGGGCAGCCGCTTCGGCGGGGCATGGCGCGACAACCCCAGCAACCGCACCGGCACCCTGTTTGCCGACTTCGGCCAACTACCGCTGTTCGACGTCGACCTGACCGTCAAGCTCGCTCATCACCGCCTGGGCACGCCATTCACCATTGGCGATGGCAGCCAGGTCAATGGCTTTTCCGATTGGTCGCTGGAGCTGTCGCGACCCTGGCTTGGCATCGACCTGAACCTGGTCTACAGCAACTCCAACCTCAGTGGCGGCGGATGTGATGCGTATTCGGGCATCAACACCTATTGCGACAGCATGGTCACACTCAAGGCGCAGCGTAGCTTCTTCTAGCGCCGTGGCATCAATGCCAGGGCAATACCGCCCAGCACCACCACGCACGCCACCAGCAAGCGCAACGACAGCGGCTCGCCAATCAACGCAACCCCGCCCAGCGCAGCAATCACCGGTACGCTGAGTTGCATGGTAGCCGCCTGTTGCGCACTCACCTGCCTGACCACGCCATACCACACGGCATAGCCCGCGCCAGATGCCAGTACGCCGGAGCCCAGGGCATACAACAAGCCGAGCGTTGTGAGATGGAGGCCGGCGCCCAGCAACAAAATCGGCGCCAGCAACAGTAGGCAAGGCAGGCTTCGGGCAAAATTGCCGGCGGTATCGGCCAGAGGCCTGGGCGAGCCTTTGCCCAGCAGCGTGTATACGCCCCAGGCAACACCAGACAGGGCCATCAGCAAGGCACTGGCCAAGGGCGGCGCCGCTGAGCCGGGTAACAACAGCACCATCAGGCCGGCAAAGGCGATCAGCATCCCCAGCAGCATGCGCACGGTGATGTGTTCGCCCTTGTACCAGGCAAAGCCGAACATGGTGATCTGCACCGCGCCGAACAGCAGCAGCGCACCTGCCCCCGCGCCCAGTTGCAGGTACGCCGCAGAGAACAGGAACGCATACAGGAACAGGGCCAGACCGCCACGCCAGCTGCCGCCCAAGACCTGCGCCGGCCTGCGCAGGCGAACCAACAGCAGCAGGAACAACGCACCACTGGCCAGGCGTACCACGGTGAACGATGCCGGGTCGATGGCCCCGTCCTTCAGCGCCAGCCGGCAGAACACCGAGTTGGCAGCGAAGGACACCAGGCTGAACAGTGCGGGCCAGAGCCAGGCGCGGGCCTTGCGGTCGGTAAGCGTGGTGGTGCCGGTGCTCATGCTGTGGTCACCTCTGAGAGGGAAATTGTTGTTATAGCGGCAATGCTGATAGGACCAGCACCGATATACAACATAGTGTTTCCCTTACGCCACCACCGAATCTGCGCTACCTACAGCGCCGCCACCGCCTCGATCTCCACCAGCATGCCGTCCAGCGCCAGCCGCGGTACCGGTATCAGTGTGCAGGTCGGCTTCATGTGCGGGCCCCAGGCTTTGTCGGCCTCGGCCACCCATTGGCGCAAGCGCGCTTCGGAATGCTCGACAATCAGCAGGGTCAGCTTGAACACTTGGGCCAGGCTGGCGCCTTTCGATGCCAGGGCAAGCTGCAGATTGGCCAGGGCCTGGCGGGCCTGCTCGGCGAACAACGGCGACAACTGCCCGTTGCTGTCCTCGCCGCCCTGGCCGGCGATAAACAGCAGGTGGCTGCCGGCAGACACCTCGGCGACATGGGAATAGGCATTGTCACTGGGGTCGTACAGGCCTTCTGGGTTGCTGAGCTGGAGCGGGGTTGGACGGGTCACGATATGCCCTCGATCGGTTGCAAGAGTGGCGCAGTATCGGACCTCAAGTTAACTGGAGGTCAAGTAAGACGTTTCATACAATTCACCCTGCTTGTTGAACCACGCGTTTGTATGCTCAAGGCCTGCCCGCCGCTAGAGTGCAAGGCCCGGCATGGAGGCCTGTTGGTAACAAGGAGAAAGCATGAGCAAATATGAATTTCAACTGGCCTATACCCTCGAGGGCAATGAAAACGACGCTGCAAAGGCACGTTCGTATCTACGCGAGAAAACTGGCCTGGAGACCGTCGAGCACATCGAGACCACCTTGCTTGGCATGGTCACGCTGAACAGCACCACGCTCGCTGATCGCAAGAAGGAAGCCGAACGGTTGCTTCACAACTTCATCCACGACGCACTCAAGGAGTTGCGAGTGCTGTCGGCCGTGGAGTTCTACGGGTGCCTGATGGTGAACGGGCTCGGGCCCGCCATTCGCTTCAATATCCTGCCTAAATGATCTTCGACGGTATCAGACGCTGACGCGCCTGATACCAGGGCACTGTCATTTCTCTTGCAGTACCGCCCTGCCCTTCACCGCCCGCGGCCCACGCCAGGCCCAGAACAGCAAACCGGGGAATGGCGCGTATACCACGAAGACGACCCACAGCATCTTGCGCTCGGCACGCCGCTCGCTGCCGATGATGTGCCAGATGGCCCAGAGTTCCAGCAGGATTACCAAGGCTGCGATGATGATCCAGATCGTACCGATTTCCATGAGCGCTCTCCCATTTGGCATGTAATGGGTTGGTTTGCAGCGGGCGCTGAGGGTTCAGAATGATTTGCCTGGTGATGCCGAACAGTCAAGAAAAGGCAAGGTGTTCTCCGGGCCTTTTGCAGCGCCTGTGAGATCGAGCGCCGCCCGCGCGGCGCTTCGCGGCACAAGGCCGCTCCCACATCTGTTTCGGGCCAGTTACTCCTGCCACCTGCGCACTCGCACCCTGGGTGCATGGCTGGAGATTGATGAAGAGCAGCGGCGCCCCCTTCAATATCGAAGGGAACAAACAAGGCGGACAGAGGTGACTTAACAGGATGGACTGGCCCGAAACAAACAGTGGGAGCGGCCTTGTGCCGCGAAGCGCCGCGCGGGCGGCGCTCGATCGAGTAGGCAACCAAAATCCCAAACAGTGTTGCCTGAACACGACCTGCAATACGACACGGCCACCCGGGAGATTGTCTTTCCCACTGCCACCGGCCACACTCTCCAGGCCAGCCAGGAAGCGGAGTCCCGAGTGCCCACGCCACGCCAGTTCAGCAAGAAGACCAGCACCAGCAACATGCTGCGGCTAAAAACCAGCAGCGCCAATGCCCAGGCCCCCTATCGGGTCGATTTCGTGCTGCTCGAACACTTCTCGATGGCCAGCTTCACCGTCGCCATGGACGTGCTAGTCACGGCCAACCTGCTGCGTGCCGACAGCTTCCAGTTCACCCCGCTGTCGCTGGATGGCGACCGGGTACTCAGCGACCTGGGGCTGGAGCTGGTGGCTACCGAGCTGTCTGCCGAGGCGCTGAAGGAGCTGGATTTGCTGGTGATCTGCGGTGGCTTGCGCACACCGCTGAAGTACCCGGAGCTCGACCGCCTGCTGGGCGATTGTGCTGCCCACGGCATGGCCCTGGGCGGCCTGTGGAACGGCGCCTGGTTCCTTGGCCGCGCCGGGGTGCTGGACGACTACGGTTGCAGCATCCACCCCGAACAGCGCGCCAGCCTGTCCGAGCGCAGCCCGCAAACCCGTATCACCCCGGCCAGCTTCACCCTCGACCGCGACCGCCTCAGCGCCGCCAGCCCCAACGGCGCCATGGAGCTGATGCTTGGGCTGGTGCGTCGGCTGTATGGCGATGGCCTGGCCGAGGGCGTAGAGGAAATCCTGTCGTTCTCCGGTGCCCGCTACCGCCAGGTCGGCCCAGGGGCGAAGAAGTCCATGAGCCTGCACCTGCGTACCATCGTCGAGCTGATGGAGAACAACCTTGAGGAAACTCTCAGCCTTGACCAGCTGGCCGCCTACAGCGGGCGCTCGCGCCGGCAGATCGACCGGCTGTTCCAGGCCCAGCTGGGTACTTCGCCGCGGCGGTACTACATGGAGCTGCGCATCACCAAGAGCCGCCGCCTGCTGCAGTATTCCGACCTGTCAGTGATGGAAGTGGCGGTGGCCTGTGGGTTTGTCTCGGTGTCGCACTTCAGCAAGTGCTATGCGGCGTACTTTGGCTACCCGCCTTCGCGTGAACAGCGGTTGGGGGAGTGAGCGGGGAACATCAGATTTAAGCCCCTTCTTGTAGGCCGTTTCCTAAACATACTCTCTGCCATTCATGAGCTGGAGGCGCTGCGGGCTTTGCTTGAGTCGGCATTGATCCAGGTGCAGATGCCCGCCGAGCCTGGCACTTTGCACTGAAGCTTGAGTGATGTGTTGTCTGGGCTGGCCTCTTCGCGGGTGAACCCGCTCCTACAACGGTCATCGCATGCCAGGGCCTGCAGTGGTCTTTGTAGGAGCGGGTTTACCCGCGAAGAGGCCAAGGCGCTGATGGATGATGCCGAGTTGGGCATGAAGCAGTGAGGGCTTGACTTCAGGTTGCATGAAGGCCGCCATGTGTTCGACACAACAATTTCAGCGCCTGTGAGACCGAGCGCCGCCCGCGCGGCGCTTCGCGGGTAAACCCGCTCCTACGTTTGTTTCGGGCCAGTATTGCCTGTGCCAGACGCGCGCGACCGCCTTGTTTGTACGACGCGATATCGAGGCGTGCGCCAAGGCGTTCGCGCGTAAATCCCACAGGAATAATTGGCCCGAAACAAACGTAGGAGCGGGTTTACCCGCGAAGCGCCGCGCGGGCGGCGCTCGATCTCATAGGCGCTGAAAATCTTTCGGTGAACACCTGCGGCGCTCGATCTCACAGGCGCTGAAAATGTTTCGGTGAACACCTGCGGCGCTCGATCTCACAGGCGCTGAATCTCTATCGCCGTTCTTACGCGCGGATATACCGCAGCACTGCATCACAAATCATCGCCTTGTGCCGCAGCTTGACCTCGTCATCAGACAGGTCAATCTGGAAAATCTCGCCAAAGGTATGCCGGTTCGACACCCGGTAGAAACAGAACGAACTCATCAGCATGTGCAGGTCGATAACCTCGATACCGGCACGGAACACGCCTTCCTCCACACCACGGCGCAAGGTATTGCCCAGCGCTTCGAGCACCAGGCTGCTCATCTCACGAATTGCCGGCGACTGCTTCACGTACTCGCCATAATGGATGTTTTCGGTACAGATGATCCGCACGAAATCGACATTGCGGTCGTGGTGATCGAAGGTGAACTCCACTAGCCGGCGGATCGCCTGCTCGGCCGGCAGCGACTCCAGGTCCAGGCTTTGCTCGGTCTTGCGGATGTCGCCGTACAGCTTGATCAGGCACTCGCAGTACAGCTGCTCCTTGCTGCCGAAGTAGTAGTAGATCATGCGCTTGGAAGTGGCGGTGCGCTCGGCGATGGCATCGACACGGGCGCCGGCCAGCCCTTGCTGGACGAACTCGTTGATGGCGGCCTGGAGGATATCCTCGCGCGTTTTCTCGGGGTTGTTCTTGCGCGTTTTGCGCCCCCCTACGGTTTCAGGCTGGCCAAGGCCGACTACGGAATCACTCATACCTACTCACAGGCTGTTTATTGGAATGAGAGGGATTATCCGTGAGCACGGCCATGCAGGGAAGCACGCTGTTGGTCGGGTAGTCAGAAAGCTGCCCTGCGGGCTGGCTGCCCAGCCAGGCGCAGGGTCAGTCGCGCTGGGCAGTGGCGGGCTCCGCTGGCGGGGTCAGGTGCAGTACGCGGTTGCGGCCACCTTCGGCCACCAGGTAACCGCCCTTGCCATCGGCGACGATCGCCTGGGGTGCCTTGAGGAAGGTCAGCACGGTGTGCCGGCTGCCATCGGCGTCGATGCGCAGCAGGCGCGCACGGTGGGTGTTGTCTTCACTGATCCACAGGCCACGCTGGTCGCAGAACAGGAACGTCGGGTTGCGCAGGCCATCGACCACCACCGGGTCGCTGCCATCATCGGACAAGGCGCGGACCTTGCCATTGGCCTTTTCGGTGTACAGCAGGCGGCCGTCGTTGCAACGGGTGAGGCCTTCAGTTTCGGTCAGGCCGGAACGCAGCACATCGAGCTGGCCACTGTTCCAGTCATAACGCATCAAGCGGCCGTTGCCCTTGCGGTCTTCGATGGCATACAGGTGGTCGCCATCATTCCACAGGCCTTGCACGCTTTCGCCGTCGAACAGGTGGGTAACCTGGCCATCGCGGGCCAGGCTTACCGGCGCCTGGCCACCTTCCTGGCTGAACACCCAGCCGCCCTGTGCCGCCACCATGCCATCGGGCTTGGACAAGTTGTCGATCAGCACGACACGGTCGCCGCTGGCGGTGATTTTGAGGATGCTGCCACGGCCGTCGTCCAGCTCGCGGCTGACCAGCAGGCTGCCATCGGCTTGCGGCAGCAGTGAAGCGGCCTTGGTCACGTCGCGGTGCAGCACTTCAACGTCCCAGCCGGAAGCGGCCTGGACCGGGTAGAAACTTTGCCAGGCAAAAAAACCCAGGGTGGTCGCGAGCAGGCCAGAGGTGACGATCAGGGCGATGCGGGTACTGCGCTTGCGCAGGATTTGCGGCATGTGGGGCTCCTCGGGATTGCCGGGGATGCTAGCAAGCGAATGTGAAAAAAATGTCGAAATGAACCATTCATTACAATAGAGACAAGCAATAACCAGGAATATGAAAAGCAACTGCTAAACGCCACTCCAGCCAAGGCGACCGCCTGCTGGCTGAATATTCCGGCCGCCTGCGATCGCATTCAGCGATCAAATACCGGGTATTCCAACATTTAATTTGTGGATGGCGCGCGCTCGACCCTATTCTGTCGCCACATCCCCTGCGCCGCACCGGCCGGTGCGGTTCACGGCATGGGGAGAGAACAACAAAGTCGAGATCGTCCATGTCGAACCATTCGTACTTCGCCCCCCACGGTGGGCACCCGGCTCAAACCGAGCTGCTGACTGACCGTGCCATGTTCACCGAAGCCTATGCCGTCATCCCTAAAGGCGTGATGCGTGACATCGTCACCAGCCACCTGCCGTTCTGGGACAAGATGCGCATGTGGGTTATCGCCCGCCCGCTGACCGGCTTTGCCGAAACCTTCTCCCAGTACATCGTCGAGCTGGCCCCGGAAGGCGGCAGCGAGCGCCCAGAGCTGGACCCTAACGCCGAAGCCGTGGTGTTCATCGTCGAAGGCGAACTGGACATCACCGTCGAAGGCAAGCACCACACCCTGGTACCGGGTGGCTACGCCTTCCTGGCCCCGGGCGCCGAGTGGAGCCTGCGCAACAACAGCAAGTCCAACGTCACCTTCCACTGGCTGCGCAAGCACTACCAGAAGGTCGAGGGCCTGGACGTTCCTGAGTCGTTCGTCACCCACCGTGACAACGCCACCGTCATCGAAATGCCGGGTACCGAAGGCCGCTGGAAAACCACCCGCTTCGTCGACATGGCCGACATGCGCCACGACATGCACGTGAACATCGTCACCTTCCAGCCGGGCGGCGTTATCCCGTTCGCGGAAACCCACGTGATGGAACACGGCCTGTACGTACTGGAAGGCAAAGCGGTATACCGCCTGAACCAGGACTGGGTCGAAGTGGAAGCCGGCGACTTCATGTGGCTGCGTGCCTTCTGCCCGCAAGCCTGCTACGCCGGCGGCCCAGGCAACTTCAGCTACCTGCTGTACAAGGACGTGAACCGTCACGTGCACCTGACGCTGAACCCTAAGCGCTAAGCTCAGGCTAGTGCCCGCAAGCCCGCCAACCTGGCGGGCTTTCTGTTTGCCGCGCATACTGAAACACCCATCCCCGCGCGGTACCAGCCATGAACCGCTGCCTGCTGCTCGCCGCTTTGCTGTTGTGCACCCCTGCCCTGGCGGCCGATTCCTGGAACCTGGCCTACGACCGCGAAGGCATTCGCGTGTACCTGAGTGGTGTGGCCGACTCGCCCTACCAGCAATTCCGTGGTGTAAGCACCATAAAAGCCAGCATGCGCACGCTCACCGACCTGCAGGAGAACCTGCGGGTGGCCTGCAAGTGGCTGTATGCCTGCGACCAGATGCGTTTGCTGGACGTGGATGGCGACGACACCTGGGTGTACCTGACCACCAACCTGCCGTGGCCGACGATGCCGCGGGACATTGTGCTGAAGGTGACCAGTGAACGGCTGGATGACGGCACCCTGCTGCGGCACTTGAGCGCCGAGCCCGACAGGATTGCCAAGGTGGACGGGCTGATCCGCGTGCAGCATCTGAGTGGTGAGTGGCGAATGAAACCGCTGGGTGAACGCGAAACCGAGGTGACGTATCAGTTGCAAGCCGACCCGGCCGGGGATGTGCCGGGCTGGCTTGCCAATCGTTTTGTGGTTGATGCTCCGGTGGTGACCCTCAGAACCTTAAGGGCCGTAGCCGAACGTCAGCCCTGAGAGCCCTGCGCCAGAACGCCTCGGTATCACTCGAACTCAAAGTCCGGTTGGCACTCGCCGATTGGCGTCATGTAGCTACCTTCAGGGCATTCCGGCTGTGGCACGCCTATGCCCTGGATAGCCGCACGAACCGCTTGAGGCTGCTCGCTGGAGACGGCATCGTTGCCATGGGCGACCTGAACCAGGCCTGCGGTGGCCAGCAGTGTAATGAATGCAATCTTTTTCATATCGGTTTCCTGAAACAAAGTTAAGGGACTTGCACGACAGATCCTATGCTCCGCCCAGACCAGAGGGCTTTAGCCGATAGCTTCCAGAACGTTCAGAAACCCACGCCCGGGTTGTGGGAAGCGGCCTCTTCGCAGCACAAGGCTGCTACTACAGGGTAATGAGGTAGCCTGAGTAATCGAGTAAGTCAGTCACTCTCACTTCGAGCTACCGCCATCGCGCTTTTTCTGCCACTGTGCCCGCGCGGCGCGGACCAGCGCGCCGCGCCTTGCCAGGACGTCGCATGAAAACAACAGAAAACGGCAACACGCACAAAGGCTACCGGCGCATTATCCCGTCGATGACCGCGCTCCTCGAATTCGAAGCGGTAGCCCGTCACAACAGTTTCACTTTGGCCGCCCAGGAACTGGGCGTGACACAGGCCGCCGTCAGCAAGCAAATCCGGCTGCTTGAAGAAAACCTCGGCCGCCAGCTGTTCCAGCGCCTGCATCGCGGTATCCGCCTGACCAGCGAAGGCCAGGCGCTGTACGCAGTGCTTTCCGACTCCATGCAGAAGATCGCCTCGGTGTTCGACCGCCTCAGCGAAGGCGACAGCGAGCAGGAACTGGTGCTCAGCAGCACCGCCACCTTCTCCCAGTTACGTGTCATGCCGCGCCTGGGCAGCTTACGCAGCGCCCTGCCTCAGGTACGCCTGCGCCTGGCCACGCAGATGTTCACCGGCGACTTGCGCAACCACGACGTCGACTTGCTGGTGCGCTATGGCAATGGCCGCTGGGAAGACGGCATCGCCTTGCACCTGTTCGATGAAGAGATTTTCCCGGTGTGCTCGCCGGCCTGGCTGGCCCGCAACCCGCTGCCGGAGTCACTGGAGGCGCTGTACCGCGCCGACCTGCTGGATGCCGATGCCACCGCCGAAGGCTGGATGACCTGGCCCACCTGGTTCCGCGCATTGGGCGGCAACCCGCCAAAGCTGCACTACAACCTGCGTTGCCAGTTGTATACCGACACCATCCAGGGTGCGCTGCACGGGCATGGCGTTGCCTTGGGCTGGGGGAGGATGCTCGACCACCTGCTGGCCTCTGGTGAACTGGTGCGCCTGACCGACCTGGTGGTGCGGCCGCGTGAGGCGTATTACCTGGTGGTGCCCCATGGGCGGACTACCACCCCGACCATCCTTGGGTTGGTGGACTGGTTGCGCGATAACCAGCCCGGTTGACGCGGTCCTTTGTAGGAGCGGCCTTGCGTCGCGATCGGGCTGCGCAGCAGCCCCAGCAATTTGTGCGTCTGCGCTGAAATCCTGGGGCTGCTTTGCAGCCCGATCGCGACACAAGGCCGCTCCTACAACCAGGGCCAGTGCTGGAGTCAGACAGCGCTAACTGCCTGTGGCTGCGCAAAGGCCTTGGCCCGGCGCCGATAAGCCAGCAGCAGGCCCGCATACCACAACGGCATCACATACAACGCGGTACGGGTGTCCGGCTCCAGCGCCAGCAGGCACAACACGAAGACCAGGAACAGCTGCGCCAGCGCCGCAGTAACCTTGCCGCCAGGCAGCTTGAATTTCGACTGCGCATGCGCCTGCGGGTTTTGCCGGCGATAAGCAAAGTAGGACAGCAGGATCAGCGACCAGGTGACAATGATCATCACTGCAGAAATGGTCGACACCAGGGTGAACACGGTCATCACCTCGGGGATCACGAACAGCAGCGTCAGCGCAATTGCCATGCACACCCCCGAGAACACCAACGCACGTACCGGCGTACCCGAGCCGGACAGCCGCCCGAACGCTACCGGCGCCTGCTGCTGGTGCGACAGGCCATAGAGCATCCGCGAGCCCGAGTACACGCCGCTGTTGGCCGACGAGGCGGCAGAGGTCAGGACCACGAAGTTGATGATGCCCGCTGCTGCCGGTAGCCCGCCGAGCAGGAACAGCTCGACGAAGGGGCTGCGGTTGGCCGGCACATTGGCCCAGGAAACGACACTGATGATGCACACCAGCGAACAGATATAGAACAGCAGGATGCGCACGGGGATGGTGTTGATGGCCTTGGGCAAGGTCTTTTCCGGGTCCTTGGCCTCTGCCGCTGCTGTACCGATCAGCTCGGTGCCGACGAAGGAGAAAATGGCAATCTGGAACCCGGCCAGGAAGCCGAGGATGCCATGCGGCATGACCACGCCCGGTGCCACCAGGTGGCTGAACGAGGCCGTCACCCCGCCCGGTGTCGTGTAGGACGTGGCGACCATCACCAGGCCGGTGACCACCAGCAACACGATGGCGACAATCTTGATCAGGCCGAACCAGAACTCCACTTCACCAAAGGCCTTCACCGCCAGCATGTTCAGCCCCAGCAACAGGAACATGGTGGCGAATGCCGGTAACCAGGTGGGCACATCGGGGTACCAGTACTGCACGAACCCGGCCACTACCACTACGTCACCCACCGCCGCCACCACCCAGCTGAGCCAGTACGACCAGCTGAGGATGTAGCCGGCCCGTGGCCCCAGGTAGTTGTGCACCAGCTCGGCGAACGACTCCATCTGCAGGTTGGCCAGCAGCATCTCGCCCATGGCGCGCATGATGCAGAACACGAAAAAGCCGATGATGGCGTACACCAGGATGATCGAAGTGCCGGACAGCGCAATGATCTTGCCCGAGCCCATGAACAGGCCGGTACCAATCGCGCCACTGATCGAAATAAGCTGGATATGCCGGTTTTCCAGCCGTCGCTTGAGCACGCGGCCCTCTTCCGGAACTGCGCTTTGCGCGTTGCACGTTTGCTGCATCGTTGACCTCTTATTCTTTTTGGTAAAACCCCGGCGCCCCGCGCCGCACCATTTAATTGGTACTGAAGTGCAGGTTGCAGCCATACAAGACAGTCGAAGCGTGGGTATTAACACAGATGAAAAAACAGTGCCCGGTGCAACTTCGCAGCGGGCTTACTTATTCTTTTAATACGCACCCATATGGCGCGCCCGGTACAGTCCCGCGAAAGCCGTTTCATTCTGCCAGCGGCCCGGTTCAAGCGGAACGCTACAGAATGCACAGCGCCAAACGTATTTTTTGCAGTGTGAAAAGCCCGGGTGGCAGTTTGCGCAATGCACCTGCCAGAAGGCCTGACCCGGCGGTCACATCTTGTAGGTCGAGAGCAGGATGCTGGTCTCGGTGTTTTCGATGTGCGGGATCGAGCGGATGGTGTTCAGCGCCCGGTCGAAAGCCTCGAGGGTGTCGGCGCGCAGCTCGGCCATGAGGTCCCAGCGGCCATTGGTGGTATGGATGGCCACCACATTGGGATGCCCGCGTAGTGCGTGCTTGACCTCGGCGGCGTGGTGGCCGCTGATGCCGATGCTGGTGATGGCGCGCACGCCCTGGTCCAGTGCATCGGAGCGCAAGCGTACCGTGTAGCCTATGATCACGCCTTGCTCTTCAAGCCGGGTAATGCGGTTTTGCACGGTTGCCCTGGCAACCTTGAGCTTCTTCGCCAGGGTCAGCACGGGGGTGCGCGCATTGTCCCGCAACAGCGCAATCAGTTCCCGATCGATAGTATCCATGGATGCCTGCCAAATAATCAGATTGCTATTTTGGGGTGGCAGATTGTCTAGAAAGTTGATGAAACTGGCAACCTGCTCTCTTCAATTTGACTCAACCTTTCATCAAAATTTGCCTGCTGACGAAATTCCAACAATCTCAAGCGTTCACCCTTGCAGTGTTCAAGGTGAGAACGCACTCATCAGGGTGCAAAGAGCCATGACGTATTTCATTGATGTTCCAACCATGTCGGACTTGGTGCATGACATTGGCGTAGCGCCGTTCATTGGCGAACTGGCTGCGGCCATTCGCGAAGACTTCAAACGCTGGCAGGAGTTTGATAAGTCCGCGCGTGTTGCCAGCCACTCCGAAGTGGGTGTGATCGAACTCATGCCGGTCGCCGACAACAGCCGCTATGCCTTCAAATACGTCAACGGCCACCCGGCCAACACTGCCCGCGACCTGCACACGGTAATGGCCTTCGGCGTGCTGGCCGATGTCGACACCGGCTACCCGGTGCTGCTGTCCGAACTGACCATCGCCACCGCCCTGCGCACCGCCGCCACTTCGCTGATGGCGGCCCAGGCACTGGCCCGGCCGAACTCGCGCAAGATGGCGCTGATCGGTAACGGTGCGCAAAGCGAATTCCAGGCGCTGGCCTTCCACAAGCACCTGGGTATCGAAGAAATCGTCGCCTACGACACCGACCCGCTGGCCACTGCCAAGCTGATCGCCAACCTCAAGGAATACAGCGGCCTGACCATCCGCCGCGCCAGTTCGGTGGCTGAGGCGGTAAAAGGCGTGGACATCATTACCACGGTGACCGCCGACAAGGCCTACGCCACCATCATCACCCCCGACATGCTTGAGCCCGGCATGCACCTGAATGCCGTGGGCGGCGACTGCCCGGGCAAGACCGAGCTGCATGCCGACGTGCTGCGCAACGCCCGGGTGTTCGTCGAGTACGAACCGCAAACCCGTATTGAAGGCGACATCCAGCAGTTGCCGGCGGACTTCCCGGTGGTCGACCTGTGGCGCGTGCTGCGTGGCGAAAGCGAGGGCCGCCAGAGCGATAGCCAGGTCACTGTATTCGACTCGGTGGGCTTCGCCCTGGAAGACTACACCGTACTACGGTATGTACTACAGCAAGCAGAGAAACGCGGTATGGGTAGTAAGATCGATCTGGTGCCATGGGTGGAAGACGACCCGAAAGACCTGTTCAGCCATACACGTGGCCGCGCTGCCAAACGCCGCATCCGACGCGTTGCCTAACCCTGCTGCCCACCCGAGTATTTCCACATGGCATTCCCTACGCGTTCGATTCAAGCACCTGCAGCAGTGGTCATGGTCCGGCCACATGCCTTCACCCCCAACCCGGAAACCGCAGCCGACAACTCGTTCCAGCGCAGCAGCCCCGACATCGCCGCGCAGGCCCTGGCCGAGGTGGCACGCGATGAAGTCACCCAGGCGGCCGGCAGGCTTGAGGCCGAAGGCGTGCGTGTGCACCTGTTCGACGACTTCGGCGAGCACAACACCCCCGACTCGGTGTTCCCCAACAACTGGTTCTCCACCCACCCCGGCGGGCACATCGCGATCTATTCGATGTACTCGCGCAACCGCCGCCGCGAACGCCGCGCGGATGTGATCGAGATGCTCAAGCATGAATACCGCGTTCAGGATGTGATCGATTATTCGGGATTGGAACAGGACGAGCTGTTTCTCGAAGGCACCGGCGCCATGGTGTTCGACCACCTGTCGCGGGTGGCCTACACCGCACGTTCCAACCGCGCCGACCCGATTGCCCTGGAGCGCTTCAGCACACACTTCAACTTCGAGCCGATGGTGTTCGACACCGCTGACGAGCAAGGCACGCCGATCTACCACACCAACGTGCTGATGTGTGTGGCGACCGAGTTTGCCCTGGTGGGCTTTGATACCTTCACCAACAAGGCGCGGGCCGAGGAGGTGCGCATGCGCCTGCTTGAATCGGGCCGGGATGTGATCGACCTGAGCAACCAGCAGATCAGCCAGTTTGCCGGCAATGCAATCGAGCTGTCGGGGCGTGACGGGCGCATTCTGGCGCTGTCGCGCAAGGCCTTCGACAGCCTGAACACACAGCAGCGCCAGCGCATCGAACGCTCGGCGCGGCTGGTGCCGCTGGATGTGCCGACCATCGAAATGGCCGGTGGCTCGGTGCGCTGCATGATTGCCGGGATTCATCTGTCGCCGCGGATGGCTGCGGCTTGTGCCTGATTCAACCGGTTGACGCGCCCCCTGTAGGAGCGGCCTTGTGTCGCGATCGGGCCGCAAAGCGGCCCCAGCACTTTTTGCGGCGAAGCTGAAAACCTGGGGCCGCTTTGCGGCCCGATCGCGACACAAGGCCGCTCCTACAAAGACCGCGTCAAATCGTCAGGCCCTGTCAGATCCCGCCACCTGCCAGCAACTGCGTCATCACCTCTGCCAACGCCTTGACCATCACATCCGCCGTCGGCCGATGGACAATGACGATTTCATAACTGTCGACCTCCGGCAGCCCTTGCCCTGCCCCCAGCACCCGGTGCTCACCAGTGGCCGCCCTGGGCGGTAGCAGGCTGATACCCATGCCATCGGCGACAGCCGCCTGAATACCGCTGAGGCTGGAACTGGTAAAACTGATGCGCCAGCGCCGGCCCATGCCTTCGATGGCGTTGATCATGTCTTCGCGGTACAGGCCGCGTGGCGGGAAGGTGACCAGCGGGATCGGGTCCAGCTCGAAGGCTGGCGTTTGCGCACTGTCGATCCACTGCAGCCGCTCGGGCCAGCAGGCCACGCCTTCGCGGGTGTTGCGCCGCTGCTTGAGCAGCACCAGGTCAAGTTCACCGTTGTCGTAGGCCTGGCTGAGGTCGCGGCACAGGCCACTGGTCACTTCCAGTTTCACCTGTGGGTGCAGCCGGCTGAACGCCGACAGCGCGTTGGTGGTACGCCCGCCAACGAAGTCTTCGGGCACGCCAAGGCGCACGGTGGTGCCGACCATCGCCCCGGCCAGAGCTTCGAGCATCTGGTCGTTCAGCGCCAGCATGTGGCGGGCATAGCCAAGCAAGGTCTGCCCGGCGTCAGTCGGCAACACGTCGCGGTTGCCACGCACCAGCAGGCGGTGGCCAACCATGTCCTCCAGGCGGCGTACCTTCTGGCTGATGGTCGACTGGGTCGAGTGCAGGCGCGCGGCCGCCGTGGTGAAGCTGCCGCAATCGGCCACCACAACAATGGCGCGTAGCAGGTCGAGGTCGAACAGAGCCCTATTCGATTTCACGCTGATAGACATCGTGGTATTCAACTACTGAATGACAAGACTGACTTCTAACACGCCACCTCTTGCACCGCAACGCACAGGGCTAGTCGCCGAGAACCACGCCTTCGCGCCGAGGGTCGGCACCGCCCGACCAGCCTTCGCCAGCACGCTGGATGATCTGCATGCCGCTGGTCATGGTCATGGGCGTCACCTCATGCCCCCAGGCAGCCAACTGCCGGATCAGCGCCGGGCTGGTCAGCCCTGCTTCCACTTCGGTGCTGGCATTGCGGCTACCGAAGTTGGGCAGGCCAGCGGCCTGTTGCGGGTTGAGTTGCCAATCCAGCAGGCCGACCAGTGCCTTGTTCACGTAACCGATAATCTGCGAACCACCCGGCGAGCCAAGGCTGGCCACCAGCTCACCTGAGGATCGCGAGAACACCAAGGTCGGCGCCATGGCCGACAACGGCCGCTTGCCCGGCTGCACCCGGTTGGCCACGGGCTTGCCCTGCTCCTGGGGGATAAACGAGAAGTCGGTCAGGGTGTTGTTGAGCAGAAAGCCCTTGACCATCAAGTGCGAACCGAACGCGGCCTCCACCGATGTGGTCATGGCCAGGGCCTGGCCGCTGTCATCCACTGCGCTGAGGTGCGAGGTGGAAATGCGCAGTGGCGAACGGTCAGGCGCCAGTGCCAGGTCGGCGCCCTGCGGCTGGCCCGGGCGGGCGCGCTTCATGCTGTGGTCGCTTATCTGCACGGCACGACTTGCCAGGTACGTGGCGTCGGTCAGGGCCTTGACCGGGACCGGCACATAATCGCTGTCAGCCAGGTACTGGGCACGGTCGGCAAAGGCCAGCCGCTCGGCCTCGGCGATCAGGTGCACGGCCAGCGGCGGCGCCTCCAGGCCAGCCGCAGATGTGGTGGCAACCGGCCGCAGCGCCGCCAGGTCGCGTTGCGGCGCGGCGCGCGGCGCGGCTTCAAGCATGCCCAGGGTCTGCAGCACCGCTACCCCGCCTGACGACGGCGGCGGCATGCCGCAGATGCGCCAGGCCTTGTAAGGGCCGCACACCGGCTCGCGCTGCTTGGCCTGGTACTGCTGCAAGTCCTGCAACGACAGGTAACCGGCATTGGCATGGCTGCGCACCTTGGCCACAATGGCTTCGGCAATCTCGCCGCTGTAGAACACTTCGGGGCCCTGCGCAGCGATCTGTTCGAAGGTTTGCGCAAGTTCCGGGTTGCGCAAAATCGTCCCCACCGCCAATGGCCTGCCCTGTTCATCGAGAAAATAGCGAGCCATGGCCGGTGACCGGGCAATAAAGGGATCGCCTTCTATCAAGGTGTGCAGCCTCGCGGAAACCGGGAAGCCGTTGCGCGCCAGGGCGATGGCCGGTGCGAACAGGTCGCGCCAGGGCAGCTTGCCGTGCTGTTCATGGGCCAGCTTCAAGGCACGCAATACGCCCGGTACGCCAACTGAACGCCCGCCGATCTGTGCCGCCCGGAATGGCATCGGTGAGCCATCGACTTGCAGGAACAGCTTTTCCGTCACTGCCGCGGGTGCAGCTTCGCGGCCATCAAACGCCTGCACGCGCTTGCCGTCCCAGTAGAGGATGAACGCCCCGCCACCAATGCCGCTGGATTGCGGCTCGACCAGGGTCAGCACCATCTGCATGGCGATGGCCGCGTCAATGGCACTGCCACCGGCGCGCAACATCGCCCGCCCCGCTTCGCTGGCCAGCGGGTTGGCAGCGGCGGCCATATGCCGCCTGGCATGCACCGGCTGCAGGCCGCTGCGGTACCCAGAAGCCAGCTCTGGTGGCGCCGGCAGCACCTGGTCGGCACAGGCCGAGCCGCTGGCAGCCAGCAGGCACAGGGCACTTATCAGCGGCGTGGAGAATTTCATCGACTTGCTTCCTGCCTTTTATCTATTCAGCGGGGCACTGTGGGTCATGCGCAAACTTAACTTCAAGCCTTGCCGCGATTTTTCTAGGATGCAGGCAAGTCATTGAGGAGCCCGCCCCATGCGTTTATCACTTGCTGCGATGGTGTTTGCCCTGTGCACCAGCCTTGCCACCCACGCCGAGACCAGCACCATGGACAACCGCCTGCACAATGCCGCCCGCCAGGATGATGTGCACACCCTGCAACAGTTGCTGGCACAAGGTGCCCAACTGGAAAGCCGTGATGACCAAGGGCGTACGGCCCTGCTGGTGGCCACCCACGGCAACCAGGTTGCGGCGGCGCAGGCACTGATCGAGGCCGGTGCCGATGTGAACGCCAAGGACAACATGGATGACAGCCCCTATCTGTATGCCGGCGCCCGGGGCCTGAACGACATCTTGCGGCTGACCCTGAGCCATGGTGCCGACCTCAAGAGCACCAACCGTTACGGCGGGACGGCACTGATTCCTGCAGCCGAGCGTGGGCATGTACAGACCGTGCAAATGCTGATCGATGCCGGGGTGGACGTGAACCACCTCAACCGCCTGCACTGGACCGCGCTGCTGGAGGCGGTGATTCTGGGCGATGGCGGGCCGCGGCATGTGGAGATTGTGCGCCGGCTGCTGGCGGCCGGGGCGGATCGGCAGATTGCCGACAAGGATGGGGTGACCGCGCTGGAGCATGCGCGGCAGCGGGGGTATCGGGAGATGGAAGCGCTGCTGGCTCGCTGATTCGGAGCCAGACGCAGTCCATGTAGGAGCGGCCTTGTGTCGCGATCGGGCCGCATAGCGGCCCCAGGTTTTCAGCTTCGCAGCATAAATAGCCGGGGCCGCCATGCGGCCCGATCGCGACACAAGGCCGCTCCACAGGGATTGCGTGATTGCCCGTCAGGCCACTTCTTCGAACGGCAGGCCTACATAGTTTTCGGCAATGTTTACCAGCCCCGCTGGCGAGGTGAGGAAGTACTCGCGGTCGGCCTCCTGCATCTTCTGGTCCCAGGCATCCTTGTGGCTGCCGAAATCATGCAGCAGCTGGGTCATGAACCAGCTGAAACGCTCGCCTTTCCATACCCGACGCAGGGCCAGCGGCGAGTACTGCGGCAGCAGGTCGGTCCGCCCTTCGCGGTAAACCTTGACCAGGATTCGGTACAGATAGTTGACGTCCGATGCTGCCAGGTTCAACCCCTTGGCGCCGGTAGGCGGGACGATGTGCGCGGCGTCGCCAACCAGGAACAAGTGGCCATACTGCATCGGCTCGACCACCAGGCTGCGCAGCGGCGCGATGCTTTTTTCCAGGGCTGGGCCCGTCACCAGGTCGGCCGCCACGTCGGCGGGCAAACGGGCTTTAAGTTCATCCCAGAAACGCTCGTCTGACCATTCCTCGACGCGGTCCTGCAAAGGTACCTGCAGGTAGTAGCGGCTGCGCGTTTGCGAGCGTTGGCTGCACAGCGCGAAACCACGCTCGTGGTGGGCATAGATCAGTTCGTGGTTGACCGGCGGCGTATCTGACAACAGGCCCAACCAACCGAACGGATAGACCCGCTCGTACTGCTTCAGCACACCTTCGGGGATGCTCTGCCGCGAGACACCATGGAAACCGTCGCAACCGGCGATGTAGTCGCAGTCCAGCCGATGCACCTGGCCATCTTTCTCGAAAGTCAGGTAGGGCTTCTCGCCTTTCAGTTCATGCGGCTGCACGTTGCTGGCCGAATAGATGATCGGCGCGCCACTGGCTTCACGTGCCTGCATCAGGTCACGGGTGACTTCGGTCTGGCCGTACACCATGACCGTCTTGCCGCCGGTCAGGGCCTTGAGGTCCAGGCGCTGGCGACGCCCGCCGACCAGCAACTCGACCCCTTCGTGCACCAGGCCTTCACGGTCCATGCGCTCGGCCACGCCGGCTTCGCGCAGCAGGTCGACCGTACCTTGTTCCAGCACCCCGGCACGGATGCGGCCCAGCACGTACTCGGCCGTTTGCCGCTCGACGATGACCGTGTCGATACCGGCTTTGTACAGCAGTTGGCCCAGCAGAAGGCCAGACGGACCTGCACCAATAATTGCAACCTGAGTTTTCATTGTTGTTGTCTCTGTTCGGACGATACCGGCCCTGGACTGGCAGTGGGGCGGCATCTGCTGTTAGGGTTTGCCCTTGCATTTTTACTGGCAAAAACCGCCGCTGAAGTGTGCTATCCCATGCAAAAACTGCACTTTTACAAATATCGTTCGATTAACGGACAGGCCAACCCACATGAAATCCACCCTCCCCGGCGTGCCATTGTTCAAGCTGTATGGCGAAAACCAGGCCTGGCCCGGCACCGACCTGCTGCACTGCGAGTCGATCCCGGCCCGTAGCCGCTTGCACCACTGGGAGATCAAGCCGCACCAGCATGCCGAGCTGTTCCAGCTGCTGTACGTGCAGCGCGGCCAGGCCCAGGTGGAAATCGAGGGGGTGCGCAGTGCCATCGGCGAAGCGGCGATCCAGGTGGTGCCGCCAATGACAGTGCATGGCTTTCGCTTCAGCGCTGACATCCAGGGGCATGTGCTGACCTTTGGTCCTGCACTGGTGGCGAACCTGGAGCAGCGCCTGGGCGCGCCGCTGAGTGTGCTGGCGAAACCGGCGTGTTACCCACTGGGCAAGGACCGTGTGCACCTGCGTAGCCTGATCGACACCTTGCAGCAGGAGTACCAGGGCAACGCCCCGGCACGGGCGGCGCTGCTGGAGGCGCTGGTAACGGCGCTGATGGTGTGGATCAGCCGCCGCCAGCAATTGGGACAGGCGCCGCGCAACCGCGATGAACGTGACCGCCAGTTGCTGGGGCAGTATTTGCGCCTGGTCGAGGCGCATTACCGTGAGCACCTGTCGGTAGAGGATTTTGCCGCGCGGTTGAATGTTCCGAGCCTGCAACTGAACCAGCTGTGCCGGGCGTTGAGTGGGCAGACGGCGCTGCAGGTGGTGCACCAGCGGCTGTTGCTGGAGGCGCGGCGGAGTCTGGTTTACACGCGGATGAGCATTGGGCAGTTGTCGGATAGCCTGGGGTTTACCGACCCGACGTATTTTGCGCGGTGGTTCAAGCGGTTGAGTGGGCAGACGCCCAATGGCTATCGGCGGGCGGTGCAGCCTGACTGATTTGCGGTTGCCTGTGCGGGCCTCTTCGCGGGTAAACCCGCTCCTACAAGGGGCTGCGCAAGCCCCAGGCCGGCGCCACCCTTGTAGGAGCGGGTTCACCCGCGAAGAGGCCAGCACCGGCAACACACATCTTCAGCCCCCTGCTTGACGTAAACGTCAACCTACCCTCAGGATACCCGCATACCCCACGCCGAGCCCCAGCATGAGCACCCAGACCTACAGCATCTCCGACCTGTCCCGCGAGCTGGACATCACCACCCGCGCCATCCGCTTCTACGAGGAACAGGGCCTGCTGAGCCCTGAGCGCCGCGGCCTGGAACGTATCTACTCGGCGCGCGACAAGGTCAGCCTCAAGCTCATCCTGCGTGGCAAACGCATCGGCTTTTCCCTGGCCGAATGCCGCGAGCTGATCGAGCTGTACGATCCCACCAGCGGCAACCTCAAGCAGCTCCACAGCATGCTGGCGAAAATCGCCGAACGGCGCGCGCAGCTGGAGCAGCAGATGCTCGACATTCACCAGATGCAACTGGAACTGGACACCGCCCAGGAACGCTGCGAACAGGCCCTGGCCGCCACCCTGAACAACAATGACAACCGCTGAACGCCACAGGAAACCCGCCATGTCCTTGCCCAAACACGTCCGCCTGGTCGAAGTAGGCCCCCGCGACGGCCTGCAGAACGAAGCCCAGCCCATCAGCGTCGCCGACAAGGTGCGCCTGGTTGACGACCTTACCGAAGCGGGCCTGGCCTACATAGAAGTGGGCAGCTTCGTCTCGCCCAAGTGGGTACCGCAGATGGCCGGTTCCGCCGAGGTGTTCGCCGGCATCCAGCAGCGCCCCGGTGTTACCTATGCAGCGCTGGCGCCGAACCTGCGCGGCTTTGAAGACGCCCTGGCTGCGGGGGTGAAGGAAGTCGCCGTGTTCGCGGCCGCCTCCGAAGCGTTCTCGCAGCGCAACATCAACTGCTCGATCAGCGACAGCCTCAAGCGCTTCGAACCGATCATGGAAGCCGCCCGCAACCAAGGTGTGCGCGTGCGTGGCTATGTGTCATGCGTGCTCGGCTGCCCCTATGAAGGCAAGGTCAGCGCCGAGCAAGTAGCCCCCGTGGCCCGCGCCCTGCACGACATGGGCTGCTACGAGGTTTCGCTGGGCGACACCATCGGCACCGGCACCGCCGGCGATACCCGGCGCCTGTTCGAGGTGGTCTCGGCACAGGTACCGCGCGAGCAGCTGGCCGGACACTTCCACGACACCTATGGCCAGGCACTGGCCAACGTCTATGCCAGCCTGCTCGAAGGCATCAGCGTGTTCGACAGCTCAGTGGCCGGGCTGGGCGGCTGCCCTTACGCCAAGGGGGCTACCGGCAATATCGCCACGGAAGACGTGGTGTACCTGCTGCAGGGGCTGGGCATTGAAACCGGCATCGACCTGGGCCGGCTGATTGCCGCCGGCCAGCGTATCAGTAGCGTGCTGGGCCGCGACAACGGGTCGCGGGTTGCACGCGCACGCAGCGCGCAATAAGTCATACGGGTGTCACATACGTGTGGGCGAAGTGTTACCGCCCCCACGTTTCGCAGCAAAAAATCGGGTAACAGGGAAACAAATCGGCAGAATTTCAGGCCATGCGGTTTCGACAAAATTCGCTAAGCGCCTGATTTTAAAGTGTTTGCAAAAGTTGGCACGCACCCTGCTATATCTCTGGTACAACAACAAAAGAATGTGACACCTAATAAAAACAACAGGTAGCGGCTCTGACATAACAAGAACAACACGGCAGAGGCGTAGCAAGCAGATTTTTTTGGAGTCGACACGCTTTTCAGGGGTACGCCCCGCGGTCTGGCACAGAACAATAAAACTACCTCAAGGTAGCAGCAGCCAGGTTCGGATCAGCAATGATGAAGGCAGGTCAGCGCTCAAAAAAATACGTTTGCTCTTGACCCCGCATGGGGGTCGCCCGCAACACCAAGGCAGGCCTACAAAAACAACAAAAGGCCAGTCTTCAATAATAAAAAAAGAGCAGGCAACAACGCTTTGAGGGGAGCTTAGGCTCCCCTCAGTGCTTCCTGCCCTCTTCCTCCTCCTGCTTCCCCTCATCCTGCCCTTCGACCTTATCCACCAGCAATGGCATCGTGCCCAGCACCAGCAGGGCCAGCACCGTGCTGATCAACGCCGTGGCTTCGCGGCCCATGCCAGCTGCCGTGCCGATGGCGGCGGTCATCCATAACCCGGCGGCGGTGGTCAAGCCTTTCACATGGCTGGTGTCCTGGCCGTTACCCTTGAGAATGGTGCCTGCACCGAGAAAGCCGATACCGGCGACAATACCCTGGATCACCCGGCTTAGCGCCTGTTCATCAGCGCCAGCCATGCTGGGTGCCAGTACGAACAGCGCGGCACCCAGCGAAACCAGCATGTGGGTGCGCACCCCGGCGGATTTGCCTTTGTGTTCGCGCTCGAAGCCCAGTACCGCACCCAGGATGGCGGCCATCAGCAATCGCACAAGCACTTGTACCACTTCGCGCTGGTCGGCGATGTCGGCGAATTCGGCCTGGATCGTTTGCCAGATGAGGTCCATTGCCTTGTTCCCATGCTGGGTATTGTGTTGCCAGGCCTGGCCTCTTCGCGGGTAAACCCGCTCCCACAGGATTACCACAGGTTTCGAATGTTGTGCCGTACCTGTGGGAGCGGGTTTACCCGCGAAGAGGCCGGGCCTGCCATCTACAAAAACTGACCACCATACACAGCGGAAAGTGCCGCTCAGCCTGCCGATGCAGCAACCTGCCCTTCACTGCGGTCCACCCTGTAACCGCCCCAGGAGGACCACCCCATGCCAGTTGAAATCGACGAAGCCACCCGCCGCTGCACCTTGATCGGCGAGGACCTGCGCATCGAGGGCGAAGGCCCGGACATCGAAATCATCACCGACGAGCAACTGCGCATGTCGGTGGCCCTGCTCGCCGGCCAACGCGTGCCCATCACCGAAGCCGAGGCCGATGCGCTGACCGTGGCGGGTGCGGTGGATAGCCGCAGGCATCTGAAGGCCAGCGTGCCAGGCTCGGTAATCTGAGGCCTGGCGGGGCCAGGCTGAAAATCTGATATGGTTTTTATCGCAAAATCTGAGCCTGTGCTGATAACAGCCTCAGGGCCATAGTGCTCATGCCTGATCGAGGCCTGATGAGCACCGAACCATGAACGATAGAATCCCTTTCACAGAGATCACCGCCGCCCCAGCCAGCACTCAACCGCGACGCACCGACAGCGGCATCCATACCCGCAGCTTCACCGGGCTGTACCGCAACCTGCGCATCGGCTTCGCTGGCGCATTGTTTGTGCTGTTCTTCGGCACCGCCTGGCTGAACTGGAACGGCCGTCAGGCCGTGCTGTGGGACCTGGGCAATAGCAAATTCCACATCTTTGGCGCCACCTTCTGGCCACAGGATTTCATCCTGCTGTCGGCATTGCTGATCATCTGCGCCTTTGGCCTGTTCGCCATTACCGTGTATGCCGGCCGCGTGTGGTGTGGCTACAGCTGTCCGCAGAGTACCTGGACCTGGCTGTACATGTGGTGCGAAAAGGTTACCGAGGGTGACCGCAACCAGCGCATCAAGCTGGCCGCCGCGCCCTGGAGCCTGAACAAACTGGCCCGCCGCACGCTCAAGCACAGCCTGTGGCTGGTCATCGGCGTGGTCACCGGGCTGACCTTTGTCGGTTACTTCACCCCCATCCGCCCGCTGGCGGCAGAGCTGTTCTCCTTGCAACTGGGCGGCGTGGCGTTGTTCTGGGTACTGTTCTTCACCGCCGCCACCTACATCAATGCCGGCCTGCTGCGCGAGGCGGTGTGCCTGCACATGTGCCCCTATGCGCGCTTCCAGAGCGTGATGTTCGACAAGGACACCCTGGCGGTCGCCTATGACTCGCGCCGCGGTGAAGCCCGTGGCCCGCGCAAAAAAGGCAGCGATGCCCGCGCGCAGGGCCTGGGCGACTGCATCGACTGTACGCTGTGCGTGCAGGTATGCCCTACCGGTATCGATATTCGCGAAGGCTTGCAAATGGCCTGCATCGGCTGCGCGGCCTGCATCGACGCCTGCGACGGGGTAATGGACAAGATGGGCTACGCCCGTGGGCTGATCGGCTACAAGTCCGAACACAGCCTGCAGGGCGGTACTACCCACTGGCTGCGCCCGCGCCTGCTGGGTTACGCCGTTGCGCTGGTGGTGATGATCGCAGCGCTGGTGGTGGCCCTGCAGTTGCGCCCAATGGTGTCGCTGGACGTGATCAAGGACCGCGGCCTGTTCCGCGAAAATGCCCAGGGCCAGATCGAGAACATCTACCTGCTCAAGGTCATCAACAAGACAGAACGTACCCGGCACTATGAGCTGCGCCTGCTGGACGCCGAAGGTTTCACGCTGCAGGGCAACACTGCACTGGTCATCCCCGCAGGCGAAATGAGCGAACTGCCAGTTTCGGTGGCAATGCTGGCCGAGCGCCCAGCCAGCAGCTCGCAGACGCTGAGCTTCGAGATCAGCGAGCGCGACGACCCCACCATCCGCAGCGTGGCCCACAGCCGCTTCGTCGCGCCGATGAATCGCTGATCCCTTACACTGACTCCACCTTGCCTGCCAGGCTTCGACAGAAGGCCAGAATGAAACGCTACGAACGCTTCGCCGACGACATTGCCGAACTGATCCGCTCCGGGGTGCTTGGCCCCGGCCAGCGCGTGCCTTCGGTGCGCTACGCCAGCCAGACCCACGGGGTGAGCCCGTCCACCGTGTTCCAGGCCTATTACCTGCTGGAGCGGCGCGGGCTGATCCGCGCCCGGCCGCGTTCGGGTTACTTCGTCAACGCCCACGCCCCACGCCAGTTCAGCGAGCCGCAGGCGTTGCAGCCGGTCAGCGAGTCCACGGATGTCGACGTCAGCGCGCTGGTGTTTTCGATCCTCGATTCAATCAAGGACCCCAACACCATACCGTTCGGCTCGGCCTTCCCCAGCCCCGAGCTGTTCCCGCTGCAACGCCTGTCGCGCTCGCTGGCCAGCGCCAGCCGCAGCATGGACCCGCGCATGGTGGTGACCGACCTGTCGCCCGGCAACCCACAGCTGCGCCGGCAGATTGCCCTGCGCTACATGGTCGGCGGGCTGATGCTGCCGATGGAAGAGTTGCTGATCACCAACGGCGCGCTGGAGGCCCTGAACCTGTGCCTGCAGGCGGTCACCCAGCCCGGCGACCTGGTGGCCATCGAGGCGCCTGCGTTCTATGCCTGCCTGCAAGTACTGGAGCGGCTCAAGCTCAAGGCCGTGGAAATTCCCGTGCACCCGCGCGAAGGCATGGACCTTGGGGTACTGGCGCAAACCCTGGAAAAGCACCCGGTAAAAGCCGTGTGGTGCATGACCAACTTCCAGAACCCGGTAGGCGCAAGCATGCCAGAGGCGAAAAAGCAGGCCCTGGTGGAACTGCTGGCGCGGCATCAAGTGCCGTTGATTGAAGACGACGTGTACGCCGAGCTGTACTACGCGCAGCAAGCGCCCAAGCCAGCCAAGGCCTTCGACACCCAAGGCCTGGTGATGCATTGCGGCTCGTTCGCCAAAAGCCTGGCACCGGGTTACCGCATTGGCTGGGTGGCGGCCGGGCGCTTCGCGCAGAAGATCGAACGGCTCAAGCTGATGACCTCGCTGTGTGCCTCGATGCCGGCCCAGGCGGCTATCGCCGACTACCTGCAGCACGGCGGCTATGACCGCCACCTGCGCAAGCTGCGCTACGCGCTGGAAGGTCAGCAAGCCAACATGCTGGCGGCCATCGCCCGCCACTTCCCGGCGCAAACGCGGGTCAGCCAGCCCTCCGGCGGTTACTTCCTGTGGCTGGAGCTGCCCGAACAAATGGACGCCCTCAAGCTGTTCCACATGGCCCTGGCCCAAGGCATCAGCATCGCACCCGGGCCGATCTTCTCGCCCACCCGGCGCTTCGGCAACTGCATTCGCCTGAACTACGGCAGCCCCTGGCATGACGGCGCCGAACGGGCCATGGAAACCCTCGGGCGTATCATCCGCTCGTTCTGATGGCTGATGGCCCGGGAGGCGACTATAGTTGCTCGATCCGCTCACCGGGCCCTCGCCATGCAGCCAGATTCACTTCCCTCCGTTGCACTGCTGCAGGCACGTGTCGCTGAGCTGGAAGCACGCCTGGCCGAGCGTGAAGGCACCGCGCAGGCGCACATCAAACTGCTGGGCGAGCTACTCGACAACAGCCTGGCCAACGTGTTCGCCGCCGACCGCAAGATGCGCCTGGTGGCCATCAACCGCATGGCCCGCGAAACCTTCGAGCGCTACCGTGGTTTCGTGCCGCAGATCGGCGATTACGTGCCACAGTTCCTGGTCAACCAGCCCGATATCATGAGCCGCCTGGCCCCGGTGTGGCCGCGAGTACTGGCCGGCGAAGCCTTCATCGATACCATCACCCTCGGGCCAGCTGACGCACCACGCCATTACGAGATCCGCTACCACCCGCTGCGCGATGCGCAGCAGCGGATACAGGGCGGGTACATGTTTGCTTATGACATTACCGAACGCATGGCCGAGCAGCAGCGCCTGCAGCAAGCCGAAGAGGCCCTGCGCCAGTCGCAGAAAATGGAAGCGGTCGGCCAGTTGACCGGTGGTATCGCCCACGACTTCAACAATCTGCTGGGCAGCCTGCTTGGCGCGCTGGAATTGGCCGAGCAACGCCTGGGCCAGCAGCGCCTTGCCGACACCGCTCGGCTACTTGAGCTGAGCCGCAACAATGCACTGCGCGCCTCCGCGCTGGTACAGCGCCTACTGGCCTTCTCCCGCCAGCAGACACTGTTGCCGCAACCCGTCGATGTGCAGTGCCTGGTGGCAGGCATGCACGACCTGATCGGCAGTTCAACCGGCCCGCATATCAACTTCCACGACCAGACGCAGGCTGGGCAATGGCCGATCCGCATCGACCCCCAGCAGCTGGAAAGTGCCCTGCTCAACCTGTGCATCAATGCCCGTGACGCCATGCCCTTGGGCGGCACCCTCAGCATCGCGAGTGAAAACACCGACCTGACCGAGGCCGAGGCCACACATCTGGATCTGCCCAGGGGGCGGTATTTGCACATTCGTGTCGCCGATACCGGCATGGGCATGTCCAGCGCAGTGCGCCAGCGTGCCCTTGGACCATTCTTCACCACCAAACCACTGGGCCAAGGTACCGGCCTGGGGTTGTCGATGGTGTATGGCTTTGTACGGCAGTCTGGCGGGCAGCTGAATATCGACAGCGTGGCCGGGCAAGGCACGTGCATCCACCTGTACTTTCCCCAGGACGAAAACGTCAGCGCCAGCAGCCAGCCGGAGCCAGCCACAGCAACCGTTGCTGCGCCACCTATGCAACGGATCATGCTGGTGGAGGACCAACCCGCCCTGCGCCTGGTGATGGTCGAAGTGCTGACGGAACTGGGCTACCAGGTACAGGCGTTCGAACGAGGCCGCCCGGCACTTGAAGCACTGCACCAAGGCCCTGCACCCGACTTGCTGATCAGCGATGTCGGCCTGCCCGGGGGCATCGACGGCTATCAACTGGCAGAGGCGTTTCAGGGCCTTGTGGCGAATGCCCCGGTGTTGCTGATTACCGGCTATGACACTGCCGACATCCCACCCAATAGCCGGCCCGACAGGCGCACCGAGGTGCTGCCAAAACCGTTCGACCTGCAGAGCCTGGGCCAACGGGTAGAGCACTTGCTGGGCATTTCCCCACCCCCAGGCTAACCGGCTATCCGCCTGTAGGTGAACACGTTAAAGTCTGGGCTTCCTTTACTGTCGGACGTCGGCATGCCATCCCGCGACCAGCTCTCACTGCGTCAACAAGTCGAAGCCTTGCAGCGGCAAAACGCGCTATTGGAGGCACAGCTCGCCAGCCTGAAAGACCACGATCAGAACTTCTACCGTTCGTTGTTCGACACCATGGACGAAGGTTTCTGCATCATCGAGTTCTTCGATGGCCCGCACGGCCCGCTCAGTGACTATGTGCACGTACTGGCGAACGCGGCCTATGCCAAGCACGCCGGTATCCCCAACGTGGTCGGGCAGAAACTGCGGGAAATGGTGCCCGACGAGGCTGACGGTTGGGTGGCCCGCTATGGTGCGGTACTGCGCACGGGCGAGCCCCTGCATTTCGAGCAGGAACTGGTCGCCACCGGCCACGTGCTGTCGGTGACGACCTTCCGCGTAGAGCCTGCCGAGAAACGCCAGGTAGCCGTGTTGTTCAAGGACGTCACCGAACGCCGGCGGGCAGAGTTGGCCCTGCAGCGCCTGAATGCAGAACTCGAACAACGGGTGAGTGCCGCACTGGCAGAGCGCAGGCTGTTTGCCGAGCTGGTCGATCACAGCGTGGTCAACGTACACGTGGTCGGCAAGGACATGCGCTGGCTGGCCGTCAATCGCCAGGCCAGGCACGACTTCCAGCTGCTGTATGGGATAACACCGGAAGTCGGCGATTACCTGCCAGGGCTATTCGACGATGGCAGCGCTGACCAGACGCCAATCCTGCCCATGTGGCAGCGCGCCCTGGCGGGCGAGCAGTTCACTGAGATCGGCGCTTTTGGCCAGGCGCCCACGCGCCGCCACTACGAGCTGCGCTTCAATGCCTTGCGCGACCATGAAGGCGAAATACAGGGTGCCTTCCTGTTTGCCTACGACATCAGCGAACGGGTGCTAGAGCAGGAGCGCCTGGCCAAGACCGAGGAAGCCCTGCGCCAAGCCCAGAAAATGGAAGCCGTGGGCCAGCTCAGTGGTGGTATCGCCCATGACTTCAACAACCTGCTGGGCGGCATCCTGGGCGCCCAAGAGCTGATGCGCCAGCGCCTCGACCAATCGCGTTTCGACGCATTGGAGCCGTTGCTGGAACTGTCCAGCGGCTCGGCACAGCGGGCCTCTTCGCTGGTGCACCGGCTGTTGGCCTTCTCCCGCCAGCAGACCCTGCAACCTTGCTCTACCCAAGTGGCCACGCTGGTGACCGGTATGGAAGAGCTGTTGCGTCGCACCATCGGCCCGGCCATCACCCTGACCAGCCAGTTCGCCAACCCGCTTTGGCCGACGTTTATCGACCCGCCACAACTGGAAAGCGCCCTGCTCAACGTGTGCATCAACGCCCGCGATGCCATGCCTGAAGGCGGTGTGATCGACATCATCGGCGACAACTTGCAGCTTGACGATGAACAGGCCCTGGCGCTGGAACTGCCTGCCGGCGAGTACCTACGGCTAAGCATCGTAGACAACGGCCGTGGCATGTCGGCGGAGGTAGCGGAGCGCGCGGTTGACCCGTTCTTCACCACCAAACCCATGGGCCAGGGCACTGGCCTGGGTTTGTCGATGACCTATGGTTTCGTGCGCCAGTCGGGTGGGCAACTGCGTGTGCTGTCGGTGCTTGGCGAGGGTACACGCATTGAACTGCTGCTTCCCCGCCACCATGAGCAACCTGCAGCCTCTGCCGCCAAGCCCCGGCGCACCTTGCTGGAAAATAGCAGCACAGCTGCGCAGCGCATCCTGCTGATCGAGGACCAGACAGCCCTGCGCCTGGTGGTCTGCGAAGTGCTGGAAGAGCTGGGCTACCTGGTCGATGCCTTCGAGAACGGCCCAGCCGCCCTCGCCCACCTGCAAAACGGCGAACGGCCAGACTTGTTGCTGAGTGATATCGGCCTGCCCGGCGGCCTGAATGGCCGCCAGGTGGCCGAACGTTGCCGCGAGCGCTACCCGGAGCTCAAGGTGCTGTTCATCACCGGCTATGACGAAAGCGCCGCGCTCGGTGGCGGCCAGTTGCTGCAAGGCACGCTGGTGCTGACCAAGCCATTCGAGCTTGGCGTACTGGCCGAGCGGGTACGCGCATTGCTGGAAGATTGACGGGCGCGTTCAGCGCCCGCCACCCAGGTCGACGAAGCTCCCGGTGGAATAGGACGCTTTGTCCGAGAGCAACCAGAGAATGGCCTCGGCCACTTCCTCGGGGCGCCCACCACGGCCCATGGGCAAACCGGGCTCGAGCTTGCTGACCCGGTCGGGGTCACCGGACAGCGCATGGAAACCGGTGTGTATGTAGCCCGGACGCACGGCATTCACCCGCACGCCCTCGCCGGCTACCTCCTTGGCCAGGCCGATGGTGAAGGTATCGAGCGCGCCTTTGGAGGCGGCATAGTCGACATATTCGTTGGGCGAGCCCAGGCGCGCGGCCACCGACGATACGTTGACGATGGCCCCGCCCTGCCCGCCATGCCGGCGTGCCATGCGCAGCAGGGCGTGCTTGGCGCAGAGCATGGGGCCCACGACGTTGGTTTTCATGACCTTGAGCAGGCGGAACTCGGACATGTCTTCGACGCGGCTCTGCTGGCCGATGGTGCCGGCGTTGTTGACCAGTGCGGTGACCGGGCCGAGTTCTTCGTCGACGTGCTGGAACAGCTGGATGATTTCATCTTCGACGCTGGCGTCGGCGCGCACGGCGATGGCTACGGCGCCCAGGGCGCGGACCTGGCTGAGGATGCTTTCGGCGGCCTGGTCGTCGGCGTGGTAGTTGATGCAGATGCGGTAGCCCTGGCGGGCGGCCAGCAGCGCCGTGGCGGCGCCGATGCCGCGGCTGCCGCCGGTGATGACGATGACTTTCTGCATGGATTTGCCAATCGTTGAGGAAGGGATGATCGACAATAGGTGAAAAGGTTGTGCATGGGAATGACCAAGGTCAGCGCAGTCCCCCTAACTGCTCTTGATCTTGCTCTTGCTCTTGCCCTTGCTCTTGATCTTGATCTTGATCTTGATCTTCGCGACTTCAGGAGGCCGAACGCAGGCCTTGCGGAGGGAGGTGACGGGCATGGATGCCCGTCAAGCG
>NZ_JBIVIF010000047.1:0-45555 GCF_044749595.1 Pseudomonas sp. NPDC089392 | reverse complement strand
AGGCTGCAACCCACCTGGCACAGGAATAACTGGCCCGAAACAGATGTAGGAGCAGCCTTGTGCTGCGAAGCGCCGCGCGGGCGGCGCTCGATCTGCGCATCAACCTGAATCCCCAGCCATGCACCTGGAGGCCCTAACCCCACTTCCCCGACAGGCAAAGCGCAGCCACTCCTCCCCAACTCTGCGTGAAGAACCTTTTCCTACCTGTGGAACCTCTACGGCGGCCGGCTAGTCTCTGATGTAACCCTTTCAGGAGACACTCGCATGGACTTTATCCGCATCATCATCGCCATCATCCTGCCGCCGCTGGGGGTGTTCCTGCAGGTGGGGTTTGGCGGGGCGTTCTGGCTGAATATCCTGCTGACCTTGCTGGGGTACATTCCGGGGATCGTGCATGCGGTGTACATCATCGCCAAGCGCTAAGCGGCAAGCACGGTCCCTGTAGGAGCAGCCTTGCGCTGCGAAAGGGCCCTTATGGCCAGCGCATTTGCTGTGCCTGTAATGGCCTCTTCGCAGCACAAGGCTGCTCCTACAAAGACTCGGTCGGCTTATTGCCCGAGCACCCGGCAATAAAACTTCCACTCTTCTTCCAGCGCATGCGCCAGGTTTTCCGCCTTACGGAACCCATGCCGCTCCCCCGCATAGAAGTGCCCTTCAGCCTCGATCCCGTTAGCCTGCAACGCCGCCAGCATCGACCGCGTCTGCTCCGGCACCACCACCGCATCCAGCTCACCCTGGAAGAAAATCACCGGAACCTTGATCTGCCCCGCATGCAGCAGAGGCGTGCGTTGGCGGTAGCGCTCGGCATCCTGCTGCGGGTCGCCTATCAGCCAGTCCAGGTAATCGCCCTCGAACTTGTGCGTGGCACGCCCAAGCGCAACCGGGTCGCTGACCCCATACAGACTGGCGCCGGCGCGGAATACATCATGGAAGGCCAAGGCACACAGCGTGGTGTAGCCGCCAGCGCTGCCGCCGCGGATGAACGCCTTGTGCCTGTCGACCAGGCCCTGTGCGGCCAGGTATTCGACCGCCGCGCAGGCATCCACCACATCGCTTTCGCCCCAGCGCAAATGCAGTGCCTGGCGGTATGCCCGGCCATAGCCGGTGCTGCCGCGGTAATTCAGGTCGGCGACCGCAAAGCCGCGTTGGGTCCAGTACTGGATGCGCGGGTCGAGCACGGGATAGCAGGCCGAGGTTGGCCCGCCGTGGATGAACACCACCAGCGGCGTGGCGCCATGCGACCGCGCTGCCGGGTAGAAGAACCCATGGGCCTGCTCGCCGTCACTGCCGTAGTGGATTGATTGCGGCAGGCTGATTTGCCCTGCCGGCAACACTTCGGCACCACCGGCCAGCACCCGTACCTCGTGGTTGCTGCGATCAATGGCAATCACCGTCGGCGGGCTGATGGGCGAGGCGGCGATGGCATAGAGGTGGTCGCTATCCATGGCCAGGTTGCGAAAGCGTGTATAGGCACTGGCGAAACGCTCCGTGCGGCCATCGGCGCCGCGCAGCCCCAATTGCCCGAAGCCGTTTTCGAACCAGCTGGCCAGGTAGCTTTGCGGCCCCAGCGCCAGCCAGGTGCAGGTGCCGAGTTGCCAAGGCGCAGCAGCGTGGTCCGCAGGCTCGGCAGGCAGGGCCTGCCAGTGGCCATCGACCTCACCCCAGGGCTGCCAGAAGCCATTGCGGTCGGACAGGCAGTACAGCCGGCTTTCGGCATCGAAACGTGGCTGTTGCAGCGACTCGTCAGCGGCGGCCACACACTGCACCGGCCCCCATTGGCCGCTGCTGTCACGTGCGCGGCACATCAACCGGGTCACGGTCCAGGGCTGTGCCGGGCGGTCCCATTCGACCCACGCCAGCCGCTGGCCATCGTCACTCACAGTGGGTGAGGCATAGAAGTCGGCGCCCTCGGCGAGTACCTCACGGCTGCCCTCGCGCAAAGCGACCAGGCGATGCTCGACCTGTTCGGCATGGCATTCCTCGACAGCTAGTACCTGGCCGTCGTGCCACTGCACATCACCGTAGCGACAGTTGGCATCCTGGGTCAGTGCACGCGGCAGTAGATCGTCCAGCGGCTGGGTGTAGACCTGCTGGTCCTTTTCGTTGACGAACACCAGCCCGTCGCCACCCAGGCAAAAGCTGCCACCGCCATACTCGTAGACCCGGCTGCGCACGCTGAAGCCATCCGGCGTCAGGCAGCGGGCCTGGTAGTGCAGCCAGTGCCAGATACGGCAAGCGCCATCGGCCGGGCGAAATTCAAGCCAGAACAGCCCGTCGGCACTGACCTTGAGGTCGGCAAAGTCAGTGCCGGCGGCAACCGCCTGGGCCGCGCTGAATTCAGCCGCGGACGATGACACGGGAGTTTCGTTCATTGCGGAAGGTCATCTGTTCAATGGCGAGCTGGGCGCTTTCCGCCTCCTCGCGGGCCTTGAGGATGATGCCGTGGTCGGCCGATTTGGCGCACACCGGGTCGGCGTTGCTGGCGTCACCGGTCAGCATGAAGGCCTGGCAGCGGCAGCCGCCGAAGTCCTTTTCTTTCTCGTCACAGGAGCGGCACGGTTCGCGCATCCACTCATAACCACGGAAGCGGTTGAAGCCGAACGACTCATACCAGATATGGTGCAGGTCGTGGTCGCGAACGTTGGGGAACTGCACCGGCAACTGGCGGGCGCCGTGGCAGGGCAGCGCGGTGCCGTCCGGGGTGATGGTGAGGAACAGGTTGCCCCAACCGTTCATGCAGGCCTTGGGGCGTTCTTCGTAGTAGTCCGGGGTGACGAAGATCAGCTTGCACGGGTTGTCCTCGGCCTTGAGCTTGTCCCGGTACTCGTTGGTGATGCGCTCGGCACGCTCCAGCTGCGCGCGGGTTGGCAGCAGGCCCAGGCGGTTGAGGTGGGCCCAGCCGTAGAACTGGCAGGTGGCAAGCTCGACGAAGTCGGCTTCCAGGGCGATGCACAGCTCGATGATGCGGTCGATCTTGTCGATGTTGTGCCGGTGGGTGACGAAGTTGAGCACCATCGGGTAGCCGTGGGCCTTCACCGCACGGGCCATCTCCAGCTTTTGCGCAAAGGCCTTCTTCGAGCCGGCCAGCAGGTTGTTCACCTGCTCGTCGCTGGCCTGGAAGCTGATCTGGATATGGTCCAGGCCAGCTTTCTTGAAGTCGGCGATGCGCGCCTCGGTCAGGCCGATGCCCGAGGTGATCAGGTTGGTGTAGTAACCCAGCCGGCGGGCCTCGCCGATCAGCTCGGCAAGGTCTTGGCGCACCAGCGGTTCACCGCCGGAAAAGCCGATTTGCGCAGCACCCATTTCCCGCGCCTCGGCCATTACCTTGAACCACTGCTCGGTGCTCAGCTCCTGGCCCTGGGCGGCAAAGTCCAGCGGGTTGGAGCAGTACGGGCACTGCAGCGGGCAACGGTAGGTCAGCTCGGCCAGCAGCCACAGCGGCAGGCCGACCTCGGGCGTGGGCGGCAACTCAGGCGAGGACGATCCAGTGTTCGGCACGGGCCACCTCCATGAACTGCTCGATGTCATCGGCTACTTGCGGGACACCGGGAAATTGCTGTTCGAGTTCGCTGATGATTGCTGCCACGTCACGCTGGCCGTCGATCAGGCCACCGATCAGGCTTGCGCTGTCGTTGAGCTTGATCATGCCCTCGGGGTATAGCAGCACATGGCCCTTCTGTGCCGGCTCGTACTGGAAGCGGTAGCCGGGGCGCCAGTTTGGCACCTGGTTACGGTCGAAACTCATAGGGTGATCCCCTTGTGCCACACCCGTTCCTGGGTGACGGAGTGATAGGGCGGGCGGTTCAGCTCGTAGGCCATGCTCATGGCGTCGAGCATGCTCCAGAGGATATCCAGCTTGAACTGCAGTATCTCCAGCATACGCTCCTGGCCCGCGCGGGTGGTGTAGTGCTGCAGGGTAATCGCCAGGCCGTGCTCCACGTCACGCCGGGCCTGGCCCAGGCGGGTGCGGAAGTACTCGTAGCCGGCCGGGTCGATCCACGGGTAGTGCTGCGGCCAGCTGTCCAGGCGCGACTGGTGGATTTGCGGGGCGAACAGCTCGGTCAGCGAGCTGCTGGCGGCTTCCTGCCAGCTGGCGCGGCGGGCGAAGTTGACGTAGGCATCCACGGCAAAACGCACGCCGGGCAGTACCAGCTCTTGTGAGCGCAGTTGGTCCGGGTCCAGGCCCACGGCCTGGCCCAGGCGCAGCCAGGCTTCGATGCCACCGTCTTCGCCGGGAGCGCCGTCGTGGTCAAGCAGGCGCTGGATCCACTCGCGGCGCACTTCGCGGTCCGGGCAGTTGGCCAGGATCGCGGCATCCTTCATCGGGATGTTGACCTGGTAGTAGAAGCGGTTGGCCACCCAGCCCTGGATCTGCTCGCGGCTGGCGCGGCCCTGGTACATCGCCACGTGGTAAGGGTGATGGATATGGTAGTAGGCGCCCTTGGCGCGCAGGGCCTGCTCGAATTCGGCAGGGGACATTGGCAGTGCGTCGCTCATTCGGCTGGCTCCTGTAAAACTGAGTCTCGGCTCGATCCCTGTAGGAGCGGGTTTACCCGCGAACACCGGCAGAGCCGGTGCCATACACTGTGTTGGATTCTTCGCGGGTAAACCCGCTCCTACAGGATTTGTTTTTACAACTCGATACTCATGCCATCGAAGGCCACTTCCACGCCCCGGCGCAGTACTTCGGCGCGCTCGGGCGAGTCTTCGTCGAGAATCGGGTTGGTGTTGTTGATGTGGATAAGTACCTTGCGCTGACGCGGGAAACCATCGAGCACTTCCAGCATGCCGCCGGGGCCGTTCTGTGCCAGGTGGCCCATTTCGCGGCCGGTGCGGGTGCCTACACCACGGCGCTGCATTTCATCGTCTTCCCACAGCGTGCCGTCGACCAGCAGGCAGTCAGCGCCATGCATCATCGTCAGCAGTTTTTCATCGACCTGGCCCAGGCCCGGGGCATAGAACAGCTTGCCGCCAGTGCGGGTGTCCTCGACCAGCAGGCCAAGGTTGTCGCCCGGGTGCGGGTCGAAGCGGTGCGGCGAATAGGGCGGTGCGGCACTGCGCAGGGGGAACGGGGTGAACTTGAGGTTGGGGCAGGCGTCGATCACGAAGCTGCCTTCCAGCTCGATGCGGTTCCACTGCAGGCCGCCGTTCCAGTGGCTGAGCATGTTGAACAGCGGGAAGCCGGTGGTCAGGTCCTGGTGGACCATGTCGGTGCACCACACCTGGTGCGGGCAGCCTTCGCGCAGGCTGAGCAGGCCGGTGGTGTGGTCGATCTGGCTGTCCAGCAGGACGATGGCGTTGATGCCAGTGTCGCGCAAGGCCCGGGCCGGCTGCATCGGCGCAAAGGCTTGCAGTTGGGCGCGGATGTCGGGCGAGGCATTGCACAGTACCCAGTGCACGCCGTCGTCGGACAGGGCGATGGACGACTGTGTACGCGCCGTGGCCCGCAGGGTACCGTCACGGTAGCCCTTGCAGTTGACGCAGTTGCAGTTCCACTGTGGGAACCCGCCACCGGCGGCGGAGCCGAGAACCTGGATGTACATGGCCACTCTCTATGCTGAAAACCGGATCGGAAAAACGAAAACGCCCCGGCAGGCCGAGGCGTGAAACCCTAAGCCGGGCTTAGCGGTTAGCGAAGTACATGGTGACTTCGAAGCCGATACGCAGATCAGTGTATGCAGGTTTGGTCCACATGGAATTACTCCTTCCGGATGGGGTTGGGGTTGTTCAGCTACTACTTGGGTACCACCATTGGCTGGAGGTTCCATAAGCTGGGATTGCGCTATCTTACAAGAAAAATTTGTACCGAAAGGTTAATTATTCGAAAAGTGCCGTTGCATTTCGCGTAACAATCGTCGGTTCGGTCATTGCCAGAAGGCATCTGGCGCGGCAGCGTTGGCCAAGCTTAGCCAAGGGCAACCTATATCGAGCAGGTCGCTCAGCAGCTGGTCCAGATCCGTCTGCCGCGTGTTCAGGATAGAAGCGCGCAGCTCATCCAGCTTGCCGGGTTGTGTAGCCAGGTGTGTCTGCCACGCCCATTCGGCTAATTCGGCGTTGGCCATGGCGGGTTCGTCGAACTGCCCGGCCAAGGTTTGGCGGGCGGCTGGGTCCAGGGTAACGCCCTGACGCAGCAGGGTTAGCAGGTGGTCAAGAATGTGTGCTTGGCTGGTGTGGGGCGATTGCACCCCGAACAGCAGGCCGCCGACGCCCTCGACCTGACGAAAGGTACTGAATACCGCGTAGCCGAGTTGCAGCTCTACCCGCAGGCGCTGGTAAACCGGCCCTTGCAGCAGCTGGGCGAGCAGGCGGCCAGCGGCTTCGTTGGCCGCCGGTAGTGGGCAGAACAGCAGCAGGGCATGCTCACTGCCGGGCACTTCGGCATGCTGCCAGCGGCGTTTTGCCCAGGCGGTCAGAGGTGCAGGTGCCGAACCTTGGCCAGGGCAGTGCTGCAATGCAGTTGCCAAGGCGTTTAGCGCGGTGTCGTCGAAGCCCACAGCCAGGCCGTGCCAGCGTGTGTGCTGCCACAGGCTGTCGAGCTGTGTCTGTTGCAGCGTGCAGACCGGAACAGGCGCAGGCATGGCGCCCAACACCGCGTCGGGCAGTAATTTGAGCAGGGCCCTGATGGGAATCAGCGCCGCAGGCTGCGGCGAGGTTGCCAGCCAGCTGACGGCAGGGGGCTTGAGCAGCAATGCCAAGGCCTGTTCCACGGTGCGCACTACCGCTGCCGGCAGGCCGGCGCAGCGCAATTTCCAGTATTCGCCAGCGCTACTGAACTGCAGCTGCACCGCTACACGCTCGCAGCGCTCTTGCAGGGGCTGCAAGGCGCGTTCAAGCATCGCGTGCAGCTGCTGGCGCAAGGGCGAAGGGACATGCCAGCGCATGTACAACGCCGCGTATTGACGAGCGCCGGGCAGCTGGTTGCTGACGTTGAGTGCCGCAGGCAAAGGCTGCGGCCTGGCATTGGGCAGGTCGGCCATCAGCAAGGGGTCGACTACGGGCAGTTGCCATTGCCCATGCTCGCGGCCTGCCAGGCCTTCCAGCAGGGCGAGCAGGGCCCTTGAACCTTGCGCATCCAGCTTGGCGAATGGCTGGCCGGTGCTGTCCCGGCGGGCCAGCTCCAGCGCGCTGGCGCTGTGTTCGCGGCTGTGCTGCAGCAGGCCGAATGCGCTGTTCAACTGCTCAGGGTCGGCCTGGCGGATGAAACTGAACCAACCTTGCAGCAGGGCATTGGCTTCGTCTGGACAAGCATCTGCGCTGAGCTTCAGGTCGATGTGCCACAGCAACTGCCCGGCAAAGGCATACAGCATTTCGGCCTTGAAGCTTTGCAGCCAGCCACGCTGGCGAAGCTTACAAAGCCAGGTACCCGGGCGACTGTCACCGAGGCAGGCGATCAGCAGCTCCAGGGCCTGCTCGGCACCTGTCGGGAGGTGCTCGTGAGTGAAGATCAGTGGCGCAGTGTTTGTCGACAGTGGCGGCGGCACAACCTGTGGCACGTGCTCACCCGTTGCGAACAGTGCGGCATGCTGGCGGCCAAGTTGCTCCAGTACATCCAGCGGCTGCGGGCCGCACAGGCTCAGGACGATCTGGCCGCCTTGGTAGAAGCGCTGGTGAAAGCCTGTAAGCGCTTGCTGGAAGGCCGGATCCTGCAAGGCCAGGGTGTGCCGGTTACCGGCATGGAAAGCGCTCAGTGGATGGCCGGGTGCCACGGCCTGCAGCAAGGCGAACTGCTGCTGCGCCTGGGGGTTGCGCGACCAGGCGATGAACTCGGCATGGATCACTTCACGTTCGCGGCGTTGGCGTTCTATGCCCAGGTCCGGCTCGGCCAGCATCTGGCACAGGCGTTCGAGGCCGCCTGCCAAGGCACTGGGCGGGACTTCGAAGAAGAAATCGGTGGTGCGTTCGCGGGTGCTGGCGTTGACCTGGCCGCCGAGGGCCTGCACGTAGCGCATCAGGCCGTCGTCCAGTGGAAAGCGTGGGGTGCCGAGGAAGAACAGGTGTTCGAGGAAATGGGCCAGGCCGGGCCATTTGCCTGGGGCGTCGTGGCTACCCGCGTGCACCCGCAGTGCGGCGGCCGAGCGCTTCAGGCGCGGGGCGTGGCGCAGGGTCAGCTGCAGGCCGTTGGCGAGGGTGAGGTGGCGGGTGGCGTCAGGCATGGGGGCTCCGGTAACTGCTGGCCATGCTAACCCATTTTTTTGCAGGCCCGGCCTCTTCGCGGGTGAACCCGCTCCTACAGGATTGGTGTTGAGCTCCAGATCACGCTGTTCTTGTAGGAGCGGGTTTACCCGCGAATGGGCCGCAAAGCGGCCCCTGTCAGTCTTTACGCAGATGCAACTCCTGGCGCAAATCGTCCAGATAAGGAAACGCCAATCGCCCCTGCACCACCCGCTCATGCTCCAGTTCTGCCAGCAACTGGCATTCATCCCGCCCGGCCATGGCCAGCAGGCTGCCATCCGGGCCAATGATGCTGCTCTGCCCGCAATACTGGATCTCGTCTTCCGCGCCGCAGTAATTGGCATACACCAGGTAGCACTGGTTCTCCTGCGCCCGGGCCCGCACGGTCACCTGGCAGATGAAATCGTATGGCGTCATGTTCGCCGTCGGCACCAGGATCAGCTCGGCGCCGCCCAGCGCCAGGCGCCGGGCGTTCTCCGGGAACTCGATGTCGTAGCAGATCAGCAGGCCGACCTTCCAGCCGTCCAGTTCCACCACCGGGAAGTGGTCGGGGCCCGCGCTGAACATCGAACGGTCGAGCTCACCGAACAGGTGGGTCTTGCGGTAGTTGCTCAGGCTACGGCCATGCGCATCGATCAACTGCACGCTGTTGTAGAGCTCGCCATCATCGCCGCGCTCCGGGTAGCCATAGACGATGGCGATGCGGTGCGCCTGGGCGATTTCCACCACTTCCATGGCCGCCGGGCCATCGTCGGTCTCGGCCAGGCGCTCGACCTGGGCCAGGCCGATGTTGTAGCCGGTCAGGAACATCTCCGGGCACACCAGCAACTGGGCGCCGCGTTCGGCCGCCAGTTGCGCCTGGTGGCGCAACCGTTGCAGGTTGCCGGGCACGTCCAGTGGCTTGGGCGCGCCCTGGAATAGAGCGATGCGCATGCTGCCTCCTTGTCTCAGTCGGCCAGGGCGATTGGGCCGATTTCGTCGAATACGTCGCCTGGGCCTGGGTTGTCCGGGTGGGTACGGCCACCGAAGTGGTTCATGATACCCCACACCGCATTCAGCGACGTCTGCACCGCGCCTTCCACCCAGGCCGGGGTCCACGACACGTCGTCACCGGCAATGAACATGCCGCGTTGTTCGGCTGGCATGTCCTGCTGCATGAAGTGTGCGTACATGCGCTGGTTGTAGCGGTAATGGCCCGGCAGCGCGCCCTTGAAGGCGCCCAGAAAGTGCGGGTCGGCCTCCCAGGAAATGGTGATCGGGTCGCCGATGATGTGCCCGGCAATATCGGTTTTCGGGTAGATCTTCTTCAGCGCGTCCAAGGCCAGTTGCACGCGCTTTTCCACCGGGTGCGGCAACATCTTCAGCGCATCGCTCATCCAGGCATACGACAGGCAGATCACCCCTGGCTTGTCGTCGCCGTTGTCGAACAGGTAGGTGCCGCGGGTGAGGCGGTCGGTGAGCGTCATGCTCATCAGGTCGCGGCCGGTTTGCGGGTCCTTGTCCTTCCAGAACGGCCGGTCGACCATGACGAAGGTTTTCGACGACTGCATGTAGCGGGTGCGGTCCAGGGCCATCCACATTTTCTGCGAGAACAGCGATTCCTCGCAGTCGATCTGGGTGGTCAGCAGCCAGGTCTGGCAGGTGGCGAGCACGGCGCTGTAGTGGCGGGTGTCGCCCCAGTTGTCGGTGACTGCCAGGCGGCCATCGGCGGCGCGGGCAATGCGCTTTACCCCGGTACGCGGTGCGCCGCCATGCAGCGCGCTCAGGCTGGTGCCCTCCGGCCAGTGCACGCAGCGCTCCGGTACATGGCGCCAGATGCCTTGCGGCACCTGCTCCACACCACCGACCACCAGATGCTGGTGGTCGTCGCAGTTGGTCATCACCACGCGGAAGATTTCCAGCATCGAGTTGGGGAAGTCCGAGTCCCAGCCGCCGGTGCCGAAGCCGACCTGGCCGAACACTTCGCGGTGCTGGAAGCTCAGCTTGGCGAACGAGCGCGAGGTGGCGACGAAGTCATAGAAGGTGCGGTCGTCCCACAGCGGGACCAGCTTGTTCCACAGTTCTTTCAGGCGTGGCACATCACGGTCGCGGATGGCTTGCTGGATGTCGGCGAACTGCGCGCCACTTTCCAGCGCATCGGCCCAGGCGTCGGCCACCTCGTGGAACAGCTGGGGCAGGTCGGTAGCTTTTTCGGCGTAGTAGGTCTGGCCTTCCAGGTCGATCACCGTGCTGCCCGAAGCCGGGGTCAGCGGGTTGGGGAAGGGCTTGGTCTCCAGGCCCAGTTTGTCGACGTAATGGTAGAAGGCGGTGGACGACACCGGGAAACGCATGCCACCCAGTTCGGCGATGATCCCATCGGTACCGTTGAAGGCTTGCGAACGCAGCCGGCCACCCAGCTTGGAGGCCTCGTACACCACTGGCTTGAGGCCCAGCTTCATCAACTCGTAGGCCGCCACCAGGCCGGCGATACCGGCGCCCACGATGGCCACTTCCTCACCATGGCGCTCGGCGGGAATGCTGCCAAGGCCTGCCGGGTGTTCCAGCCAGTCGTCGAAGGCGAAGGGGAAGTCCGGGCCGAAGATGGTGATCGGCTGCTTGCCGTCGGCGGGGTGGCGGTTTTTCTTGTTCATTAAGTGACCTTGCCAGAGAGGCTGCGCGGGGAGCGGAGCCTGAGTATAGGAGATGCCTGGGGGTCATTTTAGGGAGTGGGGTGTTCGTTATTAAGGTGCAGAGTGTTGTCTTAATGTAGCTTTGCTCGTCGTTATTCACATAATTAGAGTGATTCTGACGAATCAGCTTAGTGAGGCCAAATGATCTACGGTCTCAGGGTATTTCTGCACCAGACGAATCAGTGCGACTGCTTGCGCATTGGGCCTGGAACGGCCTTGCTCCCAGTTCTCCAGCGTTCTGGCATTGGTTCGGAGATGGTTCGCGAACACTGCCCTGGACATGTTGAGGCGTTGGCGCAGTTCAAGCAGTTCGTTAGGAGCCAAAGGTGCTAGCTCGGTGAAGCTGGCTTTGTGCGAGCGCAGGGTTTTCTTGCCTTGGCGTTCTTCAGCCAGGGCGTCGAAGCCTTCCGTGAGCTCAGTGAACAAGTTGCGGGGCATTGGGGAAGCCTCTTGTGAATATCCCCATTCTGCATATCTCTACGCGATTTACGTATGGTTAATTGGTGACAAAAAGCATCAGCGCGTCTGATTGGCTTGTAGCTGCAAAGCTGAGATCGCTAGTGCACCGCGTATTCTGTGGGAGCGGGTTCACCCGCGAATGCGTCGGTAGATTCACAGCAGCATTCGCGGGTAAACCCGCTCCCACAGGGGACCGTGCTGCCTTTGTGATACGAGTGATCAGACAGATCCTACGCCCATGCCTTGAGATAAAGAATTACCCTACACCCGCTATCGCCTCGGTCTGGCATCGCGGGAATCGCTTCACCGTTATCTTCACCGGGTCGCCATAAATTCGGCGATCGGGCGTGAGAACCCGCTGATCTTTCTGGAGGCACACTGCTATGGCAGCTGTGCGCGGGCAGGCTTTGCCTGGCCGGGTACGCGCCTCCAAGTTCGCCGGTTCTCACCTCGCGCATGGCTGCCACCCAATTCCCGTGAGAAGGATGCGATTGGCCGCCAATCACCCCTGTGATGTGGAGGCTATACCATGACCGACCGCTTACTCGACCAACCCGAAAAACTCAAACCCACCGCCGAAAAGCCCTTCTGCAACTGCGAGTCCAGCCACCCGCCGCTATTCGCCATCCGCCCCGGCATCGACGCTGCCGACGCCTTGGTCCACGCCTGCCTGCTGGCCCGTGGCCTCAATCAGATCGCAACTGACTACGCCCAACACCACGCCCCCGAAAGGAGCCGTGACATCGTCTGGTCAATGCAGCATTCCGCCGAAAGCCTTTCGGCAATCCTGGAGGGCCTGCTCGACGGCCAGGAAGCCTGACCGCCGACCAGCTCAGAGCGGCTGCCCGCGGTCCACCTTGCTGCTGAGAATGATCGACGTGGTGGTCTTCTCCACCCCGTCGACACTGCCGATCTGATCGAGCAACTGGTCCAGCTGCTCAGGTGAATCCGTACGCAGCCAGGCCACATAGTCGAACTCGCCACTCACCGCGCACAACTGCTGCACCTGCCCCATGGCACTCAGGCGCCGCACCACCTCTTTGCCGGAGCGCGGTTGCACCTTGATCCCCACATACGCCTGCAGCCCGCCGCCTATCACACTCTGGCCCAGGCGCACGCCATAGCCGGAGATGACCTTGTTCTTTTCCAGCCGCTCCAGGCGCGAATTGACCGTGGTGCGGGCGATGCCCAGCTGGCGGGCGAGGGTGGCGACGCTTTCGCGGGCGTTGATCTGCAGCAGGGCGATCAGCTGGCGATCGATTTCATCCAGCGTGATGGAGCGGGAATCCGACATGGCGAGTCTCTACGGTTGGCCCCGCTAGCCTAGCCAGCCAGTGCCAATCAGGGCAAGGCCAGTCACCACCGCCCCTGCTGACGCGGTCCCGGTGTAGGAGCGGCCTTGTGTCGCGAAAGGGCTGCAAAGCAGCCCCAGGATTTCATCGGCGATGCAGATATTGCTGGGGCCGCTTTGCAGCCCTTTCGCGACGCAAGGCCGCTCCTACAACAACCGCGCTGGCCCGATGGCTTTACCTTCGGCATGATGAACCGCTAGTCCAACGGAAACCTAAGCGTGAACCTCGACCACCTGCTCGAATGCTGGCGACTGGAAGTCTCCAACAAGAAAAGGCCCGGACGCCGCATCAGCCTGCTGTTCAACGTGCTGCGCCGCGCACGCAAGGACAACAAGCTGCGTTTCCTCTTCGCCTACCGCCTGGCCCAGTACCTCGACGCCCGCGGCGGCCTGGCCCGGCGTCACGCCCGGCGCATGCAGCAACGGCTCAACCGCAAGTACGCCGTGGACATCGATATCGGCGCCCAGATCGCCCCCGGCCTGCGCATCGCGCACCTGCCAGGGGTGGTGATTACCCGGCACGTGAGCATCGGGCGCAATTTCTTCATTCGCCAGAACTGCTCGATCGGTATCAAGACCCTCGGGCTGGAGGAATACTCGCTGCGCATTGGCGACAACGTGAGCATGGGCGCCAACAGTTGCATCGTTGCCGATTGTATCGACATTGGCGACGACGTGGTGATTGGCGCGATGTCGCTGGTTACGCGGGATATTCCGGCAGGGATGACTTTCTACAATCCGCGGCAGGTGGAGATGCGGCCGAGAGGTGAGTAACCAAAAGAGTTACATTTTCTGGGCTGTCGGCGGGTTGGTCGAATGGTACTGTCTAGTGCAACCATTGCACTGTATGATCAGCCTATGCCCACGATCCATCGGTTGTCCAATTGCGTAATCTGCCTCTATGCAAATGACCATCTGCCTCCGCATTTCCACCTGCGGTTCAGTGATGGTCGTCAGGCTCTGATAGCGATCAATGATCTGTCTCCGCTGGCCGGGTTCGGTGCTTCACGGGTATCTCTGCGCGAGATGAGTGAGGCGCTTGAATGGGCCTCGCAGAACAGGGCTCGACTGCTAGCAATGTGGGAGGATCTGAATCCATGACCAATAAACATTTCCAACTGACCGAGGTGGCCGTTGCGGCCCCCTGTTCATTGCTGCTGACCTTTGCCGACGGGCAGCAATTCACTGTGGCTCTGGATGAAATCATAGCGAAACACGCGACGTTGGCCCCCCTTGCCGACCCCAAGGTATTCGCAACGGCTGCAATTGGTGAGTGGAAAGACACGGTCATCTGGGCCGGTGACGACAATCTTGAACTTGCTGCCGACAACCTGCGCGCACGCGCGGTGGAGCAGGTCGGGGAATGCTCGCATGAACTCATCTGGAACTGGATGGCCAAGCATGAGCTGACGTTCGATCGTGCAGCTCAGGAGCTGGGGCTGAGCAGACGTATGTTGGCTTACTACCGTAGTGGCGAAAAACCCGTTCCAAAGACCGTTGCCCTGGCTATGAAGGGGTGGGAAGCACTTCGGATGTCTGATGCGGAAGTGAAAAACGTATCCCGTCGAATGTCTGCCAAGTTCCCTAGTGGGGCAGCTGGGCAAGCCACGAAGCAACGAGCGTGATTCCCTAGCTGAACGACAGGCACAAAAAAGCCGCGCAATCGCGCGGCTTTGTCGTATCTGGTGGGCCCACACGGACTCGAACCGTGGACCAAAGGATTATGAGTCCGAAAAATACTCCCGTGATCATTGGACAGTAGTACCGGATTTTATTGAACATTCGGTCATATTGGGGAAAGACTTTTGATGTCGGTGTGGACGTTTAGGACTGTACCAGGCTGAACAGATCTTCAATGCTTTGCACTCTGCGCAATGCCCCCGAGCTCTGCGCAGCCCGTGGTGGACCTGTTCTGGGGATGCTTTTCACCTGACCTACCCTTTGCACCATTTTCCGAGGCAAAGTGCGTCGGCGGGAGGGGGACAAGTGATTTTCACAGCCGATTTTTTTCTGAGTTGAGCTTACTGTCGGCAATTCTTGGTGGTGGGTATAGTGTTGACAGGTGCGCTTCTGGTGGGTACAGTAACCACCAATAGCGCAGTGGAAGGAGGTGATGTTGAATAGCCGCGAGCTAATGGCGAAGATCGAGGCGGATGGTTGGATCGAGGTACGGGTGAAGGGAAGTCATCATCACTTTAAACACCCGACGAAGCCGGGATTGGTAACAATCCCACATCCGAAGAAGGATCTGTTGCTGAAAACAATCAACAGTATTTTGAAACAAGCCCAACTTTAAGGAGGAGGGTCTTTCAACCGCTTGATATCCATTGAGCCAAGCGGTTGAATCTGACCTAGCTGATGTCGAAGCTAGGGGATACAATACAGCGTCCGAGGAGGACAAATTAGTGCTTTATCCAATTGCGATTCTTCCTGGCGATGAGCAACACGCTTGGGGTGTCGAAGTTCCAGATATTCCTGGCTGCTTCTCAGCTGGTGATGATCTCGACGATGCTATGGCTATGGCCAAAGAAGCAATCGAGGGTCACTTGGAATTACTGGCCGAGGATGGAGCGGCGATTCCTACCGCACATAAGGTGACCGTCCATTCGGCTAACCCTGAGTATGCAGGCTGCACCTGGGCAGTGGTTGATATAGATATAACGAAATATCTAGGTAAGGCTGAAAAATTGAATATTACTCTACCTAGGCATTTGCTTAATCGTATCGACGAGTATGTGAAACACCACCCTGAGCAAAAAAGCCGATCCGGTTTTTTGGCTTCGGCTGCACTGAGAATATTGCAAGAAGCATAATATAACTGTTGGCCAAACTAAGTTTTAGAGGTTGCAAAACTAGGAAAATTAAATTCTTGAACAGGACGTTTTCTAGGCTCATAGATAGCTTGGGTCTGAGGGAGTTCAGACGGTAACCGACAAGGGATGCTTGTCGAGAAAGCATGACGTTTGCCCGTCTTTATGGCGGGCTTTGTGTTTGTAGAATCAAGAATTGACCGATTCAACTGTCCGTATCAAAGGGAAGGGCTGTCCGCACAGAAAGCTCTTGGTCAGCCCCGGTTGACGGCGGATTTAGAGCCTTCAACCTTGGGACGGATGAGATACCGGCCCAGCTCGATCTCACGGCGGATGGCCGAGTCGGACTGGCCCGAACGCTTGGCGTACTCGCCGACAGTGACGTAGGGCGTGTCGATGTGCTCGAACTCAGCAAAAAGCACCTTCAGAAAATACGAGGCCGGGATCATCGAGATGGGCGCGCCGGCACTGATCAAGATCTCCAGCCATCCACGATTTAAGAAGTACACGCTGTGGCTGATGACCGGTGATACGGCACCAGAAGGCGGCCAGGTCAGCCCGAACCGAGGTATCTACAAGGAACGTTCTATGAGCAAGGAATATGCGTCGTTCGCAAAGCCGATGGTCGGTGTAGCAATCATTGACTTGGTGATGCTGTGGTACTTCGATTGGGCTGGATGGGCATGGGTTGCGGCCGCAGTGCTTGCTGTGATGGTTCTGATTGGACGGTTCAAGGAAGCTTTGGAAGTTCATCGCGAACGCTCAGGGTCATCGCCGGCTGGCGCCGCCCCTGCCAAAGCAGCTGACCGCCCTCCGTTGCATCACCATCTTCTGCAAAAGTCGGATCAAGTCGCTGAGTTTACGCTCATCCAATTTAGGCGCCTTTTGGAAAGCACCTCTCGATCCATCGCCCATGATGCGACGCTGGAGGTGCAGGGTCTCTTGCTTCGATTTGACAAGACGACGGATACGGGGCCCCGCCCGCCCCTCGGGTCGGCAGTCAACAAGCCACTGTCCATCATCCTTTTTCGTGATTGACATGGAGACCTACTGACCACTCAGCTCAAACAGATGCCAAAACGTAGCCATCTCACCACTCGAGGTATCAGTAACTTCCCCCTGGATCCGGTCAACCCGGAATGTCCGGGGCTCTCGTCGCATGTGGAAGTAGCCCTTGAAATAGGTACTCCTGCACCCACGCCCCTTTGAGACAACCAGATGAACAGTGACCTCCCGATCTGAGTTACCAGAATCTGAACTCTGGTAGGCAGGTACCGGCTGCATGGCCAGATTTTGAAAGCTGGAGAGGAACTACAGAACCGGCTTACTGCAGCCTTAACTTTCAAACCGAGTTACTCAAAATTCCGGGATATTGTAGACGCAATCGGGCTTGAGCTACCTGAAGGTCAATTGAGTCATCTCTTGCGCCACACTTTCGCGAGCCATTACATGAAAAATGGTGGTGACATCCTCACGCTGAAACGAGTGCTTGGACATGCCACATTGGCTATGACTCAAAAATATTCGCATTTCAGCCCCGGCATCTGGCCGAGGTTGTGAAACTTAAACCTTTGTCCACTAAGCAAATAGGAGAAAAACATGAAGCCTAATACAAAGTTTATTGCACTGAAGGATCTCAAAGATCGGAAGTGGGTGGTTGCTGTCAGCTCAATCTCAAGTGTTGTGCCAGCCACTTCTAGCGGCTGGGAGGGTAAGGTGAAGGTGAATTTGAAAACACCGTTTTCTGGCTGGGGTGAGTCGCAGTCCCGCGAGGGCATCACGATCAATGAGGACGAGGCGCGGAAGCTGCTGTCAATTCTGCTGGATTAGTCGTATGTGGACATTTTGCGGGCGTTGGAAAGGTTGCTGCACCAACCTTCACTCTGCCTAAAATGACGAAAGCCGCGCAATGCGCGGCTTTCAAGGTGGTGGGCCCACACGGACTCGAACCGTGGACCAAAGGATTATGAGTCCTCTGCTCTAACCGACTGAGCTATAGGCCCTCAGTAAGTGGCCGGATTATAACGAGGGTTTCGCACCTGTGCCATCTGAAAGATCCGATAGTGCTATGCGAAGAAACGTTGCGGCGAACTCTTCTGGGGGCAGGGGCAGGCTGACGATGTAGCCCTGGATCTGCTCGCAGCCTTCGGCGGCCAGGAAACGTTGCTGGGCCTGGTTCTCCACGCCTTCGGCAATGATGGTCAGCTGCATGCTGCGCCCCAGGGCGATGATCGCGCGGGCGATGGCGGCGTCGTGGGGGTCGTCGGGCAGGCCGCGGATGAACGACTTGTCGATCTTGAGAATGTCCAGCGGCAGGCGCTTGAGGTAGCTCAGCGATGAGTAACCGGTGCCGAAATCGTCGATGGCCAGTTGCACGCCCAGTTTCTTCAGCTGGTACAGCACGGCCAGGGCTTCTTCGGCCTGGCTCATGATGAAGTTTTCGGTGATTTCCAGCTGCAGGTCTCCGGCCTTGAGCTGGTGAAGCTTGAGCAGCTGCTCGATGCGCCGGGCCAGATGCGGGTGGCGTAGCTGGGCGCCGGCGAGGTTGATCGACAGCGGGCCAAAGGGTTCGTAGTGCAGCTTCCAGGTTTGCATTTGCAGGCAGGCCTGCTCCAGTACCCAGTCGCCGAGCTGAAGGATGGTGCCATTCTCTTCGGCCAGGTGGATGAAGTGTTCCGGCGGCACTTCGCCAAAGGTCGGGTGGCTCCAGCGGATCAGCGCTTCGGCACCGACCAGTCTCTGGGTCTTGAGGCTGAGCTTGGGCTGGAAGTACAGGCTCAACTCGTTACGTTCGATGGCCCGGCGCAGCTCGTGCTCCAGGGCGATGCGCTCGCTGGCCTGGGCGGTGAGGTCGCGGGTATAGGCTTCGACGCGGTTGCGGCCCTTGGCCTTGGAGCGGTACATGGCGGCGTCGGCGTTGCGGATCAGCGAGGAAACATCCGAACCGTCCTGTGGATAAAGGCTGATGCCGATGCTGGCGCTGGTGAAGAACTCGTGTTCACCGGCCTGGAATGGCGCATTGAAGCAAGCCAGCAGCTTGTTGGCGATGGTGCTGGCGTCGCTGGGCTTGTGCAGGCCAGGCAACAGGATGATGAATTCGTCGCCGCCCAGGCGGGCCACGGTGTCAACGTCGCGTACCTGTTCTTTCAGGCGCTGGGCGATGCCCTTGAGCAACAGGTCGCCAACCGGGTGGCCGAGGCTGTCGTTGATGTGCTTGAAACGGTCGAGGTCGAGGAATAGCACAGCACCCTGGCGGTTGGACACTTGCGCGCAGGTGAGCACGGCCTGCAGGCGGTTCTCGAACAGGGCGCGGTTGGGTAGGCCGGTCAACGGATCGTGGTGGGCTTGGTAGTCGAGTTTGGCCTGCGCGTGCTTGATGCTGGAGATATCTGCGAAAACTGCCACGAAGTGGGTGACTTCGCGTTCACTGTTGCGCACGGCGCTGATGGTCAGCCAACTTGGATAGAGTTCGCCATTCTTGCGCTTGTTGTAGATCTCGCCTTGCCAGTGGCCTTCGGCGGTCAGCTGGTGCCACATGGCCACATAGAAGGCGCTGTCGTGCTGGCCGGAGGCGAGCAGGCGCGGGGTCTGGCCGAGGGCTTCGATCTCGCTGTAGCCGGTAATTTCGCTGAAGGCGCGGTTGACGGCGCTGATGCGCTGGTCGATATCGGTGATCAGCACGCCTTCGGCGGTGTTCTCGAACACAGTGGCGGCCAACTGTAGTTTTTCCTGCATCAGGTGGCGTTCGGTAATGTCGCGGGCAATGGTCAGCATGCAGTCGACGCCGCCAATCGGCAGCGGCCGTGCGGACAGCTCGCACAGGCGTATCTGCCCGTCGCTGCGGCGGATGTGGCAGGTGAAATCGCGCACGAAGCCATCGCGGTTGAGCTGTTCTATCAGGCGCTTGCGTTCGTTGAGGTCGACCCAGATACCCAGGTTCAGCGAGGTCTGGTCGATGGCCAGGTTGAGGTCGTAGCCGGTGAGGCGGCAAAAGCCCTCGTTCACTTCAAGCAGCAAGCCGTCACTCTGGCGCGACAGTAAAAGGCCGTCGGGTGAGGCGTGGAAGGCTTTGGCGAACTTTTCTTCCGAGGTTTGCAGCTGCTCCTGGGTTTCCTTCAGCTGGCTGATGTCGCGTACCGCTACCACCAGCGCCGGGGTGCCGTCGAGTTCGAAGGTTTCGGCCGAGGTCAGGCCGGTGAACAGCTGGCCGTTGCTGCGCCGGAAGCTCATCTCCAGGTTGCGAATACCGCCCCGGTGCAGGCGCTCAAGCAGCTTTGGCCCGGTGCCTTCAACGCCCCACAGGTTCAGCTCGGTGGCGCTGCGGCCAATCACTTGGCCCGGAGTCAGGCCGATCTGCTCTTCGAAGGCTTCGTTGACTTCCAGCAGGCAGCCGTCACTGTGGCGGGCGATAAGCAAGATGTCAGGGCACTGTTGGAAGACCGAGGCAAACTTCTGCTCCGACAGGCGCAGGGCGTCCTCGGTACGCTTGGTGTCGCTGATGTCGATCATCAGCCCGCGCATCAAAGGCTGATGGCCATGCTCGATCATGCTGACGATGTTGCGTACCCACAGTGGCTGGCCATCGGCCCGGATGACCCGGTAGTCCAGGCTGTGGTCACGGCCGCCCGCCGTTTCGCTGTCACAGTAGGCCTGGGCCCACAGGGCATCTTCCGGGTGCAGGATGCTGCGCCAGAAGCCAGGCTTGAGCCATTCGCTCAGCGGGTAACCCAGCAGGTCTTCGGCATGAGGCGAGACGTAGCTGTAGGTGAAATCATTGGCATCGGCTTCCCAGGCAATGGCGGACAGGCTCTCGACCAGGCCACGGTAGTGGTACTCGCTGCTGCGCAACTCCTGTTCAAGGGAGATGCGCCGGGAAATCTCCGAGCTGAGCCGGCGGTTGATGCGGATGACCACGGCCAGTACTGCCATCAGCAGCAGCACCGTTGGCAGGCCATAGACCAGCAAGTCGGACCAGAACATCCGCTGGTCGACCACATTGCCCACCCAGTGCTGCTGGATCTGGCTGACTTCGTCGCTGCTCATGTCGGCCATTACTTTATCCAGAATGCCGACCAGCACCTTGTTGTCGCGGGGGGCGGCCATGGCCAGTTGGTAACGGTAGGGCGTTTCGCCGCTGACGTAGAGACCGTCGAGTTTCAGCTGGCGCAGGCTCCAGATGCTGGAAGCCAGGTCGCCGACCACGGCGTCCACTTGGTCGGTGGCCAGGGCTTGCAGTGTGGAGCTGACGTTGGGCAGTGCCACCAGGTTGAGGTCGGGGTGATGGGTACGCAGCAGCTCGTGTGGGGCGTAGTTTTCGACCACGGCGATTTTCAGGCCGTACAGGTCGTCCAGGTTGCGCGGTTGGGCACCGCCTTTGTGGGCGAGGATGACGATGGGGAAGTCGAGGTACGGGCGGGTGAAGGCCAGATAGCCCTGGCGTTCGGGGGTGGACATGATGCCGGGCAGCAGGTCGATGCGGTTTTGCCGCGCCTGCGCCAGTACCTCGGTCCAGCTGCTGGGTTCGACCGGTTTTAGCGTCACGCCCAGGCGTTGCTGGATCATGGCGATGTAATCGGCGGCCAATCCCTGGTACCGGCCCTCCTGGTCGCGAAACTCGAACGGTGGCCAAGAGGCGTCTATGCCCAGGCTTAGCTGCGGGTGGGCAGCCAACCAGGCTTTCTCCTCGTCTGTCAGGGTCAGGGCGCCGGCCGTTGTGTTCCACAGAATCAGGAGCAGCAACAGGATGGCCGGCTTCAAGGACATGGCGGCCTCGCATTCAGATAGTCTGAAGTCGAGTGTAGACGGGCATTGCTGCAGGTGTGCGGTGGAAGGTGGGGTCTTTTGTCAGATACAACAGGGCCTTGCGCAAATTCCGGGGCGGCGCAGTCACTGTATGAGATTTTGTGGGGGCGGGCTTGTCCCGCGAAGCCGGCGACGCGTTGCATGGCACCGGCTTTGCCGGTGTTCGCGGGACAAGCCCGCTCCCACAGGGACCCCGAACATTTCGAAAGGCAGAAAAGAAAAACCCCGGCCTGGGCCGGGGTTTTGACATCACTCGTCGAGGAAGCTGCGCAGGTGCTCGCTGCGAGTCGGGTGGCGCAGTTTGCGCAACGCCTTCGCTTCGATCTGACGGATACGCTCACGCGTTACGTCAAACTGCTTGCCCACCTCTTCGAGGGTGTGGTCGGTGTTCATGTCGATACCGAAACGCATGCGCAGCACCTTGGCTTCGCGTGCGGTCAGGCCCGAGAGCACGTCGCGGGTGGCTTCTTTCAGGCTTTCGACCGTGGCTACGTCGATCGGGGACTGCATGGTCGAGTCCTCGATGAAGTCGCCCAGGTGCGAATCTTCGTCGTCACCGATCGGGGTTTCCATGGAGATCGGCTCTTTGGCGATCTTCAGTACCTTGCGGATCTTGTCCTCAGGCATTTCCATGCGCTCGCCCAGCTCTTCCGGGGTCGGTTCGCGACCCATTTCCTGCAGCATCTGCCGGGAAATACGGTTGAGCTTGTTGATCGTTTCGATCATGTGCACCGGAATACGGATGGTGCGTGCCTGGTCGGCGATCGAACGGGTAATTGCCTGACGAATCCACCAGGTGGCGTAGGTCGAGAACTTGTAGCCGCGACGGTATTCGAACTTGTCCACCGCTTTCATCAAGCCGATGTTGCCTTCCTGGATCAGGTCGAGGAACTGCAGGCCACGGTTGGTGTACTTCTTGGCGATGGAGATGACCAGACGCAGGTTCGCCTCGACCATTTCTTTCTTGGCGCGGCGGGCCTTGGCTTCACCGATCGACATGCGACGGTTGATTTCCTTGATCTCGACAACGGTCAGGCCGGTTTCGGTCTCAAGGTCGATCAGCTTCTGTTGGCAAGCGACGATAGCAGCGTTTTTTTCACCCAGGGCAGCAGCCCACTTGGTGTTGCGCTTGGCCAGGTCACCGCTCCAGGTCTGGTCGGTTTCGTTGCTCGGGAACATACGCAGGAAGTCGGCGCGCGGCATGCGGGCGTCACGCACGCACAGCTGCATGATGGCGCGTTCTTGCTGGCGCAGACGGTTCAGGGCGTCACGTACACGCTCGACCAGTACTTCAAACTGCTTGGGTACCAGCTTGATCGGCATGAACAGGTCAGCCAGGGCCTGCAGGGCCTCGATGCTTTCCTTGTGGGCGCGACCGTTTTTCTTCAGGACCTTTTGAGTGGCCTGAAGCTGGTCGTTGACCGCACCGAAACGCTGGGCTGCGATGACCGGATCGGGACCGCTTTCGGTCTCTTCCTCGTCGTCACTGCCTTCGCTTTCTTCGTCTTCGTCGTCCGATTCTTCCTTGGCCGCAGGGGCCTTGGCGCCAGGGACCGGCACTTCGTCGGTGGGCGCCGCGATATTGTCGTCAGGGTCGATGTAACCGCTGAGAACATCGGACAGGCGGCCACCTTCGGCGGTGACGCGGTCATATTCGCCGAGAATGTAGTCGACAGTGCCCGGGAAGTGGGCGATAGCGCCCATGACTTCACGAATGCCTTCCTCGATACGCTTGGCGATTTCGATCTCGCCTTCGCGGGTCAGCAGCTCGACGGTACCCATTTCGCGCATGTACATGCGCACCGGGTCGGTCGTGCGGCCGATATCGGTTTCAACTGCCGCCAACGCAGCAGCGGCTTCTTCCGCCGCGGCTTCGTCGGTGTCGGCTTCCGCCAACAGAAGGGCATCCGCATCCGGAGCACTCTCGAATACGTTGATCCCCATGTCGTTGATCATGCGGATGATGTCTTCCACCTGTTCCGGATCTGAAATATCCTCAGGCAGGTGGTCGTTGACCTCCGCGTAAGTCAGGTAGCCCTGCTCACGACCGCGGGTGATCAACTCTTTGATACGAGACTGCTGTTGCGCTTTTCCGGACATAACACCCTATCCACTGAAGGTCTTGGCGGGCAAAAAACAAGCCGAGGATTATACCCGAGCATGGGCCTCACGCGCCAGATGAGGTCGGCGTTTGTGCGGGAACATTCCGGCTCAGCAGGGCGAGGAGCTGGGTTTTTTCCTCGCTGGTCAATTCGCTTTGACGTGATTTCCTGAGCAGTTGTTCCAGGCTGCGCTCGCGTTGGCGGGCGGACAAGCTAGTTATAGTGTCGAAAAACTGTTGTTCAAGGTTATCGGCCACGATCAGCCATTCCTTTTCTGCCAGGGCCCGCAGCAGGCGGCCCTGTTCGGTGCCATGCCAACGTGCGATCAACTGCATTGAGCTTAGCCCAGGATTTTTCTGTGCGGCTTCGATCAGTGCCACCAGCAGCTGGCTATACAGATGTTCTTCGTCGGCGAAGTGGCTGGCGTCTTCCACCTTGCCGGCCAGCAGCGGGTGGTGCAGCAGGGTGCGCAGGGCGGCCAGGGTGGGCGGCTCGACCGGGGCCGGTACGCGCGGTGGCGCCTCGTCACGTTGCTGCCAGGGCTTGCCGCCTTTGCGATTCTTGTCCCAGGGCTTGTCGCTCCACGGTTTCTTGCCGCCGCCTTTGTTCGGCTTCCACTCCGGTTCCTGGTGCACGGGGGCATAGTCGTGCTGCGGCATGTCGCCGTAGTCCGGGGTGTAGCTCGCCATGGCATCGTAGTCATAGCCAGGGTCGTAATCGGGCACGCTGCTGGCAGCCGGGGTTTGTTGCGCCAGCTGTTCGACCTGCTGTGGGTCGAGGCCGGTGATTTCTTTCAGGCGGTTGCGCATCAGCTGGCGCAGGTTGGCGCCGGGGATTTTTTCGATCAACGGTGCGGCCAGGGTCGCCATGTGCGCCTTGCCTTCCAGCGAGCGCGGGTCGGCTTCGACGCTCAGTTGCTCGAAAAAGTAATCGGCCAGCGGCTGGGCGTGCTGGTTGATACGTGCCCTGAAGGCATCTGTGCCCTCGGCGCGCACCAGGCTGTCCGGGTCTTCGCCTTCGGGCAGGAACAGAAAGCGCGCGCGGCGGCCGTCCTGCAGGTTCGACAAGGTCGATTCCAGCGCACGCCAGGCGGCCTTGCGCCCGGCCTGGTCGCCGTCGAAGCAGAACAGCACGCTGGGCACCACGCGGAACAGGCGCTTGAGGTGCTCTTCGCTGGTGGCGGTGCCGAGGGTGGCCACGGCATTGCGCAGGCCCTGCTGGGCCAGGGCGATAACGTCCATGTAGCCCTCGACCACGATGATCTCGTCGAGGTTGCGGTTGTGCTTGCGCGCCTCGTACAGCCCGTACAGCTCCTGGCCCTTGTGGAACACTGGGGTTTCCGGGGAGTTCAGGTACTTGGGCTTGTCGTCGCCGAGCACCCGGCCACCGAAGGCGATGATGCGCCCGCGGCTGTCGCGGATCGGGAACATCACCCGGTCGCGGAAGCGGTCGTAGCGCTTGCCGCTTTCGGCGTTCTCGATCAGCAGGCCGGCGTCGATCATCACCTTTTGCTGCAGGGTGTCGGCACCCAGGTGCTTGAGCAAGTTGTCCCAGCCCGGCGGGGCGAAGCCCAGGCCAAAGTCGCGGGCGATTTCCCCGGACAGGCCACGGCCCTTGAGGTAGTCCACCGCCGCCTTGCGGGTCGGGTGGCTGCGCAGGGCCTGGCGGTAGAACTCCGAGGCGGCGTCCAGCAGAGGGTACAGCGGCGAGTCGGTTGGCTGGCGTGGTTTGTGGTCACGGCGGCCTTGTTCGCGGGGCACTTCCATGCCCGCGGCGCGGGCCAGTTCCTCGACGGCCTGGGGGAAGTCCAGGTTGTCGTGGTCCATGACGAAGCCCAGGGCGTTGCCGCCGGCGCCGCAACCGAAGCAGTAGTAGAACTGCTTGTCGGGGCTGACCGTGAAGGAAGGGGTCTTTTCCTTGTGGAACGGGCAGCAGGCGGAGTAGTTCTTGCCGGTTTTTTTCAGCTGGACGCGCGAACTCACCACGTCGACGATGTCGAGGCGGTTGATCAGGTCGTCAATGAAGCTCTGGGGAATCAGCCCGGCCATGGCAGTCTCGTCATCTGGCAACTGGCAAGTCTAATCGCTCGCGCGCCGAATGGGGCGGGTGCAGCTTGGGGAAGTGCGAGGGAATGTGTGCTCGCCGCCAGCCCCTAAGGGCCCGTCAGTCGGACGTGCACGTCTGGTCATACAGCAAGAAGGACCAGCTCTGACGTTTCAGGCAGGTTGCCCCGTGTGCAGTTCGCATGAAGCTTGTGCAGGGCCTTGGGCTAGCTGCCCAAGTTTGAAGCGACCACTGCCATCGCCCGGCGGTTAGCCGGGCAGGCAGAAGCTTTGCGTTGAACGCCTGTATTAGTACAGGCGAACGGCGCGGCGCTGTTCGCGCTGAACTTTCTTGGCGTGACGCTTAACAGCAGCAGCTGCTTTGCGCTTACGCTCTGCGGTCGGCTTCTCGTAAAACTCGCGGCTACGAACTTCAGCCAGTACACCGGCTTTTTCGCAGGAGCGCTTGAAACGACGCAGAGCTACGTCGAAGGGTTCGTTCTCTTTAACTTTGACGGCTGGCATCCAGGGCTACCTTAATTCATTACCGGGGTAGACGTGCTCCTGGCAAAACAAAGGTGTGCTGGAGAACGTCGGTTTTCAAGGGTTGCGGATGTTAACCCTTAGCAAGCCGGAATGCAAAGCCTCTGATCGAAAACCGCTGGTCGGCATCCAACTCGGGGACTATCATGCGCGGCTTCGAATTCAGCCCCCACAAGGGACGAACCCATGCTAGTACTGGGATTGGAAACATCCTGCGACGAAACTGGCGTCGCATTATACGACAGCGAACGCGGTTTGTTAGCCGATGCGCTGTTCAGCCAGATCGACCTGCACCGCGTGTTCGGTGGGGTGGTACCCGAGCTTGCCTCGCGTGACCACGTCAAGCGCATGCTGCCGCTCATTCGCCAGGTGCTGGACGAGGCTGGCTGCGTCGCCACCGAGATCGACGCCATCGCCTACACTGCGGGCCCTGGCCTGGTCGGCGCATTGCTGGTGGGCGCCTCCTGTGCCCAGGCGCTGGCCTTTGCCTGGGACATCCCGGCAATTGGCGTGCACCACATGGAAGGCCACTTGCTGGCGCCCATGCTGGAAGAAAATCCCCCCGAGTTTCCGTTCGTCGCTTTGTTGGTTTCCGGTGGGCATACCCAGCTGGTCCGGGTGGATGGGATCGGCCAATACCAACTGCTGGGCGAGAGCCTGGACGACGCCGCCGGCGAAGCCTTCGACAAGACCGCCAAGCTGATCGGCCTGAATTATCCGGGTGGCCCGGAAATCGCTCGGCTGGCCGAACAGGGCGTGGCTGGGCGCTTCGTGTTCCCGCGGCCAATGACCGACCGGCCGGGCCTGGAGTTCAGCTTCAGTGGCCTCAAGACCTTCGCCCTCAACACCTGGCAGCAATGCAAGGATGCTGGCGACGACGGTGAGCAAACCCGTTGCGACGTGTCCCTGGCATTCCAGCAGGCGGTGGTAGAGACTTTGACCATCAAGTGCAAGCGCGCCCTCAAGCAGACTGGCCTCAAGCGCTTGGTCATCGCTGGCGGCGTGAGTGCCAACAAGGCCCTGCGCGCGTCCCTCGAGGACATGCTGGGCAGCATCAAGGGCAATGTGTACTACGCTCGTCCGCAGTTCTGCACCGACAATGGCGCGATGATCGCCTATGCCGGTTGCCAGCGCCTGTTGGCCGGGCAGCAGCAGGACCTGGCAATCAGCGTGCAGGCACGCTGGCCGATGGAGCAGTTGCCGCCGCTGTAAGGTTTGGTTGCAGGGTTCAGAAGTGGCGCTCGCGCCCGGCGAACAGGTCGCGCAGGTTGCTGCGGTGGCTCCACACGATCAATGCGGTAAGCACGGTGATCGGCAGCAGGGCTTCTGGCTCGCGCCAGGCCAGCAATGGCAAGGTCAGCGGCGTGGCGATCAGTGCGGCCAGCGAGCTGGTGCGGGTGAGGTAGAAGATCAGCAGCCAGGCGCCAATGGCCAGCAGTGCGGCCGGGAAGTACAGGCCCATGAGCATGCCGGCGGCCGTCGCCACACCCTTGCCACCCTGGAAGCGGAAGTACAGTGGGAACAGATGGCCCAGTACCGCACACACGCCGACCCAGGCCTGTTCTTGCAGGTCCAGCCCGGCAAGGCGGGCGAGCAATACTGGCAACAGGCCCTTGCACAGGTCGCCAAGCAGGGTCAGGATCGCCAGTTTGCGGCCTGCCAGGCGTAGCATGTTGGTGGCGCCGGCATTGCCTGAACCGCTGGAACGCGGGTCCGGGCTGCCCGAAAGGCGGCTGAGGACAATGGCGAAGGACAGCGAGCCAAGCAGGTAGGCGAGCAACGCCAGTAACCAAAACATGCTAACTATTCCGGGCGAGGACGCCCTGATTCTAACGGCGCCAGTCGCCCTTGTCGTGCTGTGGAGAGAAGTGCTTGGACAGAGTGTTCATCGAAGGCCTGGAAGTCGATACCGTCATCGGTGCCTATGACTGGGAGCGGGATATTCGCCAGTGCTTGCGCCTGGACCTGAGCTTTGCCTGGGACAACCGCCCGGCGGCGGCTGGTGATGACCTGAACCTGGCGCTGGATTACGCCAGTGTGTCGGCGCGTATCCAGGCATTTGCCGAGCAGGCCCGTTTCGAACTGGTGGAAACCTTTGCCGAGCGCCTGGTGGCTACGTTGATGGAAGAGTTCCACATCCCGTGGGTGCGCTTGAAGCTGACCAAGCCGGGCGCGGTGCCGGCGGCTCGCGGTGGTGTTGGCGTGGAGATCGAGCGCGGATGTCTCTGAGCACGGTTTACCTGGGCCTTGGCAGCAACATCGACCGCGAGGCGCACCTGTGCGCCGGGCTCGATGCGTTGGCCGGCATCCTCACCGACATGCGCTGTTCGCCGGCGTTCGAAAGCCAGGCGGTGGGCATCAAGAGCGGGCCGTTCATCAATTTCGTGGTGACCGGGCAAACTGCGTTGCCGTTGATCGAGCTGGACCGCCGGCTGAAGTTCATCGAGGCCGATAACGGCCGCTATGCGCCAGACCGCAAGGGGCTGCCGCTGGATATCGACGTGCTGATGTATGACGACCTGCATGGCGCCTTCGATGGGCTGGTATTGCCCCGGGCCGAGATCTTGAAGAACGCCTTTGTGTTGTGGCCGCTGTCTCTGCTGGCACCCGAGTTGGTGCATCCGGGGGCGGGCAAGAGCATGGCGCAGTTGTGGCAAGAAGCACAGATCGACCAGGTGCTTGCCCCGGTCGCGTTTGAGTGGCGTGGGTTGCAGCTGACTCCAGCATAATCCTGTACCGGCCCTTTCGCGGCTAAAGCCGCTCCTACAGGGATTGCACAGCACTTGGCATCATACGATCCCTGTAGGAGCGGCTTTAGCCGCGAAAGGGCCCGCAGCTCTAACCGCGCTGGTAAGCCTCAAGCGCTTTCAGCCGCTCAGCTTTGAGCGCTTCGCCCAGCGCCTGGCCAGCCAGCCCGGCCTGCACCAGCGGCTTCACATCCACCGCCCGCGCCGCCGCAGCGGCCCTTCGCAAATACTCGGCCTGTGGATAACCCGCTTTGCCATCCCCCAGTGCTGCCATCTCGCAAGCAGCAATGAAATCCTCAAACCGCTGCGGCCGCCGGTACACATCGAACTTCTGCAACAGCTCCAGTAGCGCCATGGCAGGCAGCGCCAGCGCCTGATTGGCCTGCGCCAGGCACTCCCCCGTCAGCAGCGCCAGTTCCTGGCATTCTCGCGGCGCCTTGAGCCGCTGGTTTACGGCTTTGATCGAAGCGGGAGCCAGCGGGTGCAGCAGGCAGGCCCAGCGCACGTGCAGGGGCTGCTCATGCAACGCAGCCTGCTCCAGCGCCGCCAGTGCCTGGGTATCGTCCTCAAGCTCAGGCAGCAGCTCCTGCAGGGCCCCACAGGCACGCAACACCAGGAAGAACACCTGCGGTTGCGCCTCCATCAGCGCTCGCTCGATTTCCTTCCAGCTGCGTTCGGCGGTCAGGGCCTGCAACTCGCCTGAGGCACTGATCTGGCGCATCAGCGCCAAGGTCTCGTCGGCAACCCGGAAACCCAGCGGTGCATAGCGGGCAGCAAAGCGCGCAACGCGCAGCACGCGCAAGGGATCTTCGGCGAATGCAGGTGAAACATGGCGCAAAATGCGCTGATCGAGATCGTCTTTGCCATGGTAAGGATCGTAGACCGTGCCCGCTTCATCCTCGGCCATCGCATTGATGGTCAGGTCACGCCGTATCAGGTCTTCTTCCAGGGTAACGTCGGGGCTGGCGTGAAAAGTGAACCCGCCATAACCGCGCCCGCTCTTGCGCTCGGTGCGCGCCAGGGCATATTCCTCACCGGTTTTCGGGTGCAGGAATACCGGGAAATCGGCACCGACCGGGCGATAACCCTTGGCAAGCATTTCTTCGACGGTGGCGCCAACCACCAGCCGGTCGATATCGCTGACGGGGCGGCCGAGCAGGCGGTCACGCACGGCGCCGCCGACTTTGTAGATGTTCATGTGCAGCTCTCCATAACTGCCGACAGGATACCCCGTCGGCAGTTATGGCGTGGCACTAGAGGTGGTGGATGACAGCCAGGTCCATGCGGCCGTAGTCGGCGCTTTCGCCGTGCTCGCCGCGTGGTGGCATGTGGTGGGTCTTCATCACTTGCTCACCCTGTACGGTCTCCAGGTGGATATCGAAGCCCCACAGGCGGTGCAGGTGCTTGAGCACCTCATCGGTCGAGTCGCCCAGCGGTTTGCGGTTGTGTTGCTGGTGGCGCAGGGTCAGCGAACGGTCGCCGCGGCGGTCGACGCTCCAGATCTGCACGTTCGGCTCGCGGTTGCCCAGGTTGTATTGCGCCGCCAGTTGCTCGCGGATGGTCCGGTAGCCGGCTTCGTCATGGATGGCGGGTACCAGCAGGTCGTCACGCTGGTCATCATCGAGGATGCTGAACAGCTTGAGGTCGCGCATCACCTTGGGCGACAGGTACTGCAGGATGAAGCTCTCGTCCTTGAAGCTGCTCATGGCGAACTTGATGGTAGAAAGCCAGTCACTGCCAGCAATTTCGGGGAACCAGTGGCGATCTTCTTCCGTCGGATTTTCGCACATGCGGCGGATGTCGGTGTACATCGCAAACCCCAGCGCGTAGGGGTTGATGCCGCTGTAGTACGGGCTGTCGAAGCCGGGTTGGAACACCACGCTGGTGTGCGACTGCAAAAACTCCATCATGAAGCCTTCGGTGATCAGCCCCTCGTCGTACAGGTCGTTCATCAGGGTGTAGTGCCAGAATGTCGCCCAGCCTTCGTTCATTACCTGGGTCTGGCGTTGCGGGTAGAAGTACTGGGCGATCTTGCGCACGATGCGCACCACTTCGCGCTGCCAAGGTTCGAGCAGCGGGGCATTCTTCTCGATGAAATACAGGATGTTTTCCTGTGGTTCGGCGGGGTAGCGCCCTTCATCGCGTTCGTTACCCTTATCGGCGCTTTTCGGAATGGTCCGCCAAAGGTCGTTGATCTGCCGCTGCAGGTGCTCTTCGCGCTCCTGTTGCCGGCGCCGCTCTTCTTCGGCAGAAATCGGGTAAGGGCGCTTGTAGCGGTCGACACCGTAGTTCATCAGGGCATGGCAGGAGTCGATCAAGTCTTCCACGGCATCGATGCCATGGCGCTCTTCGCAGCGGGCGATGTACTGCTTGGCGAACACCAGGTAATCAATGATCGAACTGGCGTCGGTCCAGGTGCGGAACAGGTAGTTGCCCTTGAAGAAACTGTTGTGGCCGTAGCACGCGTGGGCAATCACCAGTGCCTGCATGCACATGGTGTTTTCTTCCATCAGGTAGGCGATGCACGGGTCGGAGTTGATCACGATCTCGTAGGCCAGGCCCATCTGGCCGCGGCTGTACGACTTTTCGGTGCTGAGGAACTGCTTGCCGTAGGACCAGTGGTGGTAGCCCAGCGGCATGCCGACGGAGGCGTAGGCGTCCATCATCTGCTCGGCAGTGATCACCTCGATCTGGTTGGGGTAGGTGTCCAGGGCGTAACGCTCGGCCAGCCGACTGATTTCCCGGTCGTAGGCCTGGATCAGTTCGAACGTCCACTCGGACCCGGTGGAAATGGGTTGGCGTCTCTGTGCTCTGGCGGTCATGTGGCTAACCTGCGCTGGAAGAGTTCACGGAAGACCGGGTAGATGTCGCCGGCCGATACCAACTGCTGCTGGGCGAACGTGTCGGGGAAGCCTTCGCCGATGCGCTCGTATTCATACCACAGCGCCTGATGCTCACGGGGGGTGATTTCCACGTAAGTGTAGTACTGCACATGCGGCATGATCTGCTTGGACAGGATTTCGCGGCAGATCGGTGAGTCGTCGTTCCAGTTGTCGCCGTCGGAGGCCTGGGCGGCGTAGATGTTCCAGTCGCTGGCCGGGTAGCGCTCGGCCATGATCTCCTGCATCAGCTTGAGCGCACTGGAGACGATAGTGCCGCCGGTTTCCCGCGAGTAGAAGAATTCTTCTTCGTCGACTTCACGGGCGCTGGTGTGGTGGCGGATGAACACCACCTCGATGCGGTCATAGTTACGCTTCAGGAACAGGTACAGCAGGATGAAGAAGCGCTTGGCGATGTCCTTGGTAGCCTGGGTCATCGAGCCAGACACGTCCATCAGGCAGAACATCACCGCCTTGGAGCTGGGGTTGGGCTGTTTGACCAGCAGGTTGTACTTGAGGTCGAACGTGTCGAGGAAGGGCAGGCGGTTGATGCGTGCCTTCAGGCGTTCGATTTCCTGCTCGGTTTCCTGGATATCGGTGAAGTTGTCCGGTTCTTCGACCCGCAGTCGGTCGAGTTCCTTTTGTGCTTCACGCAGCAGTGCGCGGCTGCTGCCGGTCAGGGCGATACGCCGGGCGTGGGCCGAACGCAGGGTGCGTACGATGTTGATGCGCGACGGGTTGCCTTCGTTGGCGATACCGGCGCGCACGGTCTTGAAGGTGTCGGCCCCGGTCAGGTGACGTTTGACCAGGTTGGGCAGTTCGAGGTCTTCGAACATGAACTCAAGGAACTCTTCCTGGGTGATCTGGAAGACGAATTCGTCCATGCCCTCGCCGGAATTGCCGGCCTTGCCACGGCCGCCGCCGCCCCCTCCGCCTTGCGGCCTGGGGATGTGTTCGCCGGCTGTGAATTCCTTGTTGCCAGGGTGCACGATGGTCTGTTTGCCCCCGCGACCATGGTGCAGCACCGGTTCGTCGATGTCGCGCCCCGGAATACTGATCTGCTCGCCATGTTCCATGTCCATGATGGAACGGCGACTCACCGCCTCTTCGACGGCCTTCTTGATGTGCTCACGGTAGCGCCGCAGAAAACGCTGGCGGTTGACCGTGCTCTTGTTCTTGCCGTTCAGGCGTCGGTCTATAACGTAGCTCATGGTCCCTCCGGTAGCTGGGAGCAGCTGCAAGCCACAAGCTTCAAGCTGCCAGAAAGAGCAGCCACCGCTGCTGCAAGCTACGGCGCCGGGCTTGCGCTCGGCGCTGGGCAGCTTGGAGCTTGCGGCTTGTAGCTTGCCGCTTTATTGCGATTTCCTGACCCGCAGGTACCATTCCGACAGCAGGCGCACCTGTTTGTCGGTATAACCACGCTCCACCATTCGGGTGACGAAGTCGTTGTGTTTCTTCTGGTCCTCTTTGCTGGCCTTGGCGTTGAAGCTGATGACTGGCAGCAGGTCTTCGGTGTTGGAGAACATTTTCTTCTCGATCACTACCCGCAGCTTTTCATAGCTCAGCCAGCTTGGATTCTTGCCGTTGTTGTTGGCGCGTGCGCGCAATACGAAGTTGACGATCTCGTTGCGGAAGTCTTTCGGGTTGCTGATGCCCGCCGGCTTCTCGATCTTCTCCAGCTCCTCGTTGAGAGCGATGCGGTTGAGGATTTCGCCGGTTTCCGGATCGCGGTATTCCTGGTCCTGGATCCAGAAGTCGGCATACAGCACATAGCGGTCGAAGATGTTTTGCCCGTATTCGCTGTAGGACTCCAGGTAAGCGGTCTGGATTTCCTTGCCGATGAACTCGATGTAGCGCGGTGCCAGGTATTCCTTCAGGTAGCGCAGGTAGCGTTCGCGCACTTCGGCCGGGAACTGTTCCTGCTCGATTTGCTGCTCCAGCACGTACAGCAGGTGCACCGGGTTCGCCGCAATTTCATGTGGGTCGAAGTTGAACACCTTGGACAGGATCTTGAAGGCGAAGCGAGTGGAAAGGCCGTTCATGCCTTCGTCGACGCCGGCCGAGTCGCGGTATTCCTGGATCGACTTGGCCTTTGGATCGGTGTCCTTGAGGTTTTCCCCGTCGTAGACGCGCATCTTCGAATAGATGTTGGAGTTCTCTGGCTCTTTGAGGCGCGAGAGCACCGTGAACTGCGCCAGCATCTTCAGCGTATCCGGTGCGCAATGGGCCTTGGACAGCGAACTGTTGACCAGCAGCTTGTCGTAGATCTTGATCTCGTCGCTGACGCGCAGGCAGTACGGCACCTTGACGATGTAGATCCGGTCGATGAACGCCTCGTTGTTCTTGTTGTTGCGGAAGGTGTGCCACTCCGATTCGTTGGAGTGCGCCAGCAGGATACCGGTATAGGGAATCGCCCCAAGGCCTTCGGTACTGTTGTAGTTGCCTTCCTGGGTGGCGGTGAGCAAGGGGTGCAGGACCTTGATCGGTGCCTTGAACATTTCGACGAATTCCATCAGGCCCTGGTTGGCCCGGCACAGCGCGCCCGAGTAGCTGTAAGCGTCGGCGTCGTTCTGTGGGTACTCTTCAAGTTTGCGGATATCGACCTTGCCGACCAGGGCAGAAATGTCCTGGTTGTTTTCATCGCCGGGTTCGGTCTTGGCGATGGCGATCTGGTTCAGGATCGAAGGGTAGAGTTTGACCACTGTGAATTTTGAGATGTCACCGCCGAATTCTTGCAGGCGCTTGGTGGCCCAAGGCGACATGATGGTGTTCAGGTAGCGCCGTGAGATCCCATACTCTTCCTCGAGAATGGCCCCATCTTCGGTGGCGTTGAACAAGCCAAGCGGTGATTCGAATACCGGTGAGCCTTTGATGGCGTAGAACGGTACCTTTTCCATCAACTGCTTGAGTTTTTCGGCCAAGGAGGACTTGCCGCCGCCCACCGGCCCCAGCAGATAGAGGATCTGTTTCTTCTCTTCCAGGCCTTGGGCGGCGTGGCGGAAGTACGAGACGATCTGGTCGATGCACTCTTCCATGCCATGGAAGTCGGCAAAGGCCGGATAGCGGCGGATAACCTTGTTGGAAAAGATACGCGACAGCCTGGAGTTGGCAGAGGTGTCGATCAGTTCGGGCTCACCGATGGCCAGCAACAGCCGTTCGGCCGCCGATGCGTAGGCACTGCGATCCTCTTTACACAGCTCGAGGTACTCCTGCAGCGAGAGTTCTTCCTGGCGCGTAGACTCGAAACGTTGTTGGAAGTGGCTAAAAATACTCATGACGTCACCTCGCTCGATACGTGGAGACGACGCCGGATCAGTCAGCTGATGCTGGCATGCAACCGGGTTCGCCGATTGCTGTATACCCCCCAGAACACCCTGTAACGCTACCGATGACCCGCACGCCGGTGTACCGGCTCTCCCCTTTTTTGGATGGCCTGAGCTTAAGCGTAGTTGGTTATCTGCAAGGTCAAGGGGCGAGGGAGGGAGAAGTTGCGAGCGACCGTTCGTCTGATTGCCCGCAAGCCCGCGCGGGGCGCGGGCTGCAGTAAAAATGAAAAAATTATTCGGCGGTGCCTTGGGCGGTCTCGGCCGGGTAGGTGGCGCGCCACAGCTCAAAGCCGCCATCGACGCTGTAGACGTCGGAGAAACCTTGGTTCACCAGGTAGGCGGCAGCGCTCTGGCTGGAATTGCCGTGGTAGCACACCACCAAGGTCGGGGCATCGAGGTCGGCATTGCGGATGAACTCGGCCACCGAATGGTTATCCAGATGCTGGGCACCAGTGATGTGGCCGGCCGCGAAGGCCTGCGGGTCGCGAATGTCGACGACTACCGCACCTTGCGCGCGCAGGGCCAGGGCCTGTTCGGGAGGGATGCGCTTGAATTCGCTCATGGGTACGGCTCTCTTTCAGGGTTGATCGTTCAGTGTAGTGGGTTGTGCCCGCGGGCGGACGGTGCCGTCGTCGGCGCAGTCGCAGCGGTGATACTCACCGCTGTCGACGTTGTACAGGGTCATGGCGCCGCCCCACACGCAGCCGGTGTCCAGGGCGATGACGCTGGGGTCGTCGACACGGCCTTCAAGCGCGGCCCAGTGGCCGAAGATGATCTTCACGTGGCGTGAGCGGCGGTCTTTGTGGGCAAACCACGGCTTGTAGCCTTTGGGTGCGGTACCCACGCCTTCCTTGCTCTTGAGGTCGAGCTTGCCCTCGGCGGTGCAGAAGCGCATGCGGGTGAAGTAGTTGGTGATGACCCGCAGGCGTTCGATGCCTGCAAGATTCTTGCTCCATTTGTTCGGCTCGTTGCCGTACATGCCGTCGAGGTACAGCTTCAGGCGGCCATCGTCGCGCAGCACCTGTTCTACCTCTTCTGCCAACTTCAGGGCCTGGCCAAGCGTCCACTGTGGCGGTATGCCCGCGTGAGCCATGGCGATACCCCTGGCTTCGTCGTAATGCAGCAGCTTTTGCTGGCGCAGCCAGTCGAACAGTTGGTCGGCGTCTGGGGCTTCGATGATCTCGCGCAGGGTGTCGCTTTTCTTCAGGCGCTCGACGTTGTGCCAGGCGGCCAGCAGGTGCAGGTCGTGGTTGCCCAGCACGCAGACCAGCGACTGGCGCATGGCGTAGAGGTAGCGCAGGGTTGCCAGTGATTCGGGGCCACGGTTGACCAGGTCGCCGACCAGCCACAGGCGGTCGACGGCCGGGTTGAAGTTGACGCGTTCGAGCAGGCACTTGAGTGGCTGCAAGCAGCCCTGCAGGTCACCGACGGCGTAGGTGGCCATCAGTGCAGCGCCCCGGGTACCGCCAGGCGGAAGGGGGCGATCTCGGCATCGAAGCGTTTACCGTCTTCGGCGAACATCTGGTAGCTGCCCTGCATGGTGCCCACGCGGGTGCTGATGACCGCGCCACTGCTGTAAGTGTGGCTCTGGCCCGGGTCGATGTTGGGTTGCTGGCCGACCACGCCAGCGCCGCGCACTTCCTCGACCTCGCCGTCACCGTTGGTGATCAGCCAGTGGCGCGACAACAGTTTGGCTTTGAGCGAGCCGTTGTTCTGCACGGTAATGGTGTAGGCGAACGCGAAACGACTGTTTTCGGGGTCGGATTGGTCTTTGAGGTAACGGGTCACGACGCTGACGTCGATCTGATAGCGGGGATCGGACATGCAATGGCCTTGGGCGAACTGACGCAATAATGCAGTCTAGGCCATAGGCAGGGGGGAGGGCCAGCGGTGTAGGGGGTTGGGGATTTGTGTTGTCTGTGCCGGCCTCTTCGCGGGTAAACCCGCTCCCACAGGATCTCACCACATTTGAAGGTAGTGGAATATCTGTGGGAGCGGGTTTACCCGCGAAGAGGCCGGTGCAGGCTGTATCAGGCTTGTTGCTGGTCAGCCAACTGGTCAGCCAGGCGCACAAAGGCCGCCAGGTCCAGCTGTTCAGGACGCAGGCTGCCATCTACGCCAGCAGCCTCGATGGCCGCGCTGTCGAGCAGGCCTTTCAGGGTGTTGCGCAAGGTCTTGCGGCGCTGGTTGAACGCTTCACGTACCACACGTTCCAGCAGCAGGTGGTCCTTGGCCGGGTACGGCAGTACTTCGTGCGGTACCAGGCGAACAATGGCCGAATCCACCTTCGGCGGTGGGTTGAAGGCGCCAGGGCCGACATTGAACAGGTGCTCGACCCGGCAGTGGTACTGCACCATGATCGACAGACGCCCCCAGTCACCACCGCCAGGGCCGGCAGCCATGCGCTCGACCACTTCCTTTTGCAGCATGAAGTGCATGTCGCGGATCAGCCCGGCATGGCTGAGCAGGTGGAAGATCAGCGGGGTGGAAATGTTGTAGGGCAGGTTGCCCACCACCTTGAGGCTGCGCGGCGGCACGCCCAACTGGTTGAAGTCGAACTTCAAGGCGTCGCCCTGGTGCAGGCGGAAGTTGCTGCGGCCAGCAAACTTGTGCTGCAGGATTGGCACCAGGTCCTTGTCCAGTTCCACCACGTCCAGCTGTGCGCCACTGCCCAGCAGGCCTTCGGTCAGGGCGCCCTGGCCCGGGCCGATTTCCAGCAGGTGTTCGCCAGCCTTGGCGTTGATGGCACGCAGGATGCGGTCGATGATGCCGGCGTCGTGCAGGAAGTTCTGGCCGAAGCGCTTGCGCGCCCGGTGTTGGTATTGCTCGTTCATGGTCGGTTCTCGGCCATCTGGTAGGCGGTTTCCAGCGCGACGCGCAGGCTGCCGGTGTCGACCTTGCCGCTGCCGGCCAGGTCCAGGGCGGTGCCGTGGTCGACCGACGTGCGGATGATCGGCAGGCCCAGGGTCACGTTCACTGCAGCGCCGAAGCCTTTGTACTTGAGTACGGGCAGGCCCTGGTCGTGGTACATCGCCAGCACCGCGTCGCAGTGCTCCAGATATTTTGGGGTAAACAGGGTATCGGCCGGCAACGGCCCGCGCAGGTCCATGCCTTCGGTGCGCAGGCGGGCCAGGGTCGGCTCGATGATGTCGATTTCCTCGCGGCCCAGGTGGCCGCCTTCACCCGCGTGCGGGTTGAGGCCACACACCAGGATGCGTGGGTTGGCAATGCCGAACTTGTCGCGCATGTCGGCATGCAGGATGCGGGTAACACGCTCGACGCGCTCGGCAGTGATGGCGTCGGCAATGTCACGCAGCGGCAGGTGCGTGGTCACCAGGGCCACGCGCAGGCCGCGGGTAGCCAGCATCATCACCACTTGCGCGGTGTGGGTCAGCTCGGCGAGGAATTCGGTGTGCCCGGAGAAGGCAATGCCGCTTTCGTTGATCACGCCCTTGTGCACAGGGGCGGTGATCATCCCGGCGAAATGCCCATCCAGGCAGCCTTGGCCGGCACGGGTCAGGGTTTCCAGTACGAACGCGGCGTTGGCTTTGTCGAGTTGGCCTGGCACTACCGGGGCCGCCAAGGGGGTATCCCACACGTACAGGCTACCCGCTGGCGCCGGTTGCTCGGGCCATTGGCCCGGCGCTACCGGCAGCAGGTTGACGGCCAGCCCCAGCTGCGTGGCCCGCTCGGCGAGCAGGTCACGGCTGGTGATGGCGATCAGGGGGTGAGGCTGGGCGTCTGCGGCGAGCAGCAGGCACAGGTCGGGACCTATGCCGGCCGGCTCGCCGGGGGTGACGGCGAAGCGCAGGGGCTTCACTGGGCGGCCTGGTCAGCGCCAGGCAGCTTGATTTCAACGTAGGCTTCGTCGCGGATCTGGCGCAGCCAGGTTTGCAGCTCTTCGTCGTACTTGCGGTTGCGCAGTACGCTCAGGGCCTGCTGCTCGCGCGCCTGCTCGGTGCTGTCGGTGGCGCGGCGGCCCAGCACTTCCAGAACGTGCCAGCCGTACTGGGTCTTGAACGGTTTGGTCACTTCGCCTTGCTGGGCGTTGGCCATCTGTTCACGGAACTCCGGTACCAGGCTGTTCGGGTCTACCCAGTTGAGGTCGCCGCCGTTAAGCGCCGAACCCGGGTCTTCCGAGAAGCTCTTGGCCAGCTCGCCGAAATCTTCGCCGTTCTTGATGCGATCGTACAGGCGCTCGGCCAGTTGCTCGGTGGCCGCCTCGCTGCGGATCTCGCTTGGCTTGATCAGGATGTGGCGCACGTGCACTTCATCACGCAGCACGTTCTCGCTGCCACCGCGCTTCTCCTCAAGCTTGAGGATGATGAAGCCGTTGGGTATGCGGATCGGCTGGGTGATTTCACCAATCGGCATGCTGCTGAGCATCTTGGCGAAGTCGGGTGGCAGCTGGCCAGCTTTTCGCCAGCCCATCTCGCCGCCTTCCAGGGCGTTCTCGCTGGCCGAGTTGGCAATCGCCATCTGGCCGAAGTCCGCGCCTTGCTTGAGCTGCTGGTAGACATCGCCGACTTTGCGCGCAGCCTTCTGGATGTCGTCCGAGTTGGCCGCTTCCGGGGTCGGGATCAGGATGTTGGCCAGGCGGTACTCTTCCGACATCTGCATCTTGCCCATGTCCGAGTTGAGGAAGTTCTTCACTTCCTGCTCGGACACCTGGATGCGCTCGGCCACGCGGCGCTGGCGCACGCGGCTGATGATCATCTCGCGCTTGACCTGCTCGCGGGCGTCGTCGAACGACAGGCCGTCGTGGGCCAGGGCGGCGCGGAACTGCTCCAGCGACATGCCATTGCGCTGGGCAATGGTGCCGATGGCCTGGTTCAGCTCTTCGTCGGTGATGCGGATGCCGGAGCGCTCGCCGATCTGCAACTGCAGGTTCTCGACGATCAGGCGTTCCAGCACCTGCTGTTCCAGAGCGCCAGTCGGCGGCACGCCGCCGCCGCGCTTAGCGATGGTTTGCTGAACCTCGTGGACACGCTGGTCCAGCTGGCTTTGCATGACCACGTCGTTGTCGACGATGGCCACCACGCGATCAAGAGGTTGCACCGCGGCATGCACCGCGCCACTCAGCAAAGCGACGCCCAGCAACACTGGGCGCAGACGATCAATAAGCTTGGTCTTCACGTTCACGGTAACCTTGAATGCCTTGGTCGAGGAAAGACTCGACCTTGTTGCCAACTACGCCACCGAGGCCTTTCAGGACGATCTGAAGGAAGATGCCGTGGTCGCCTTTTTCGTTCGCCGGGAGGGCTTGGCTGAAGTCGTCGTAATCAAGCCAGTAGCGGTTGATCAGGCGCAGCTTCCAGCAGCAGTTGTCGTATTCGAAACCGCCCATGGCTTCCAGGGTACGGTTGCGGTTGTAGTCATGCTGCCAGCGAGCGATGACGTTCCACTGCGGAACAATTGGCCAGATGACCGAGAAGTCATGCTGCTGGATCTTGTAGTAATCCTTGATGTAGTTCGGATCACCCGGGGTGCCATAGTCGCCGCCGCCCACTTTCCAGGTACCCGTGGTCGAGTCGTAGGAAATGGTGTCGTTGCGGTAGCGATAACCGAAGTTGACGATCTTGTTCGGGTTGTCTTCAGGCTGGTAGTGGAACATCGCGCTGCCCGAACGGGTGCTGCGGCTGTCCGGGTCCCAGTTGAAGTCCGAATTGAAGCGCCAGTCGCGGTTGAAGTAGTAGTTGTACAGCAGGGCATATGGCGACACATCGGACTGCGCATCCTTGCGGGTGCGGTAGTCGATGCCTGGCAGCTGGACCTTGCGGTCCTTGAAGTAGTAAGCCTGGCCGATGCTGAAGTTCTGGCGTTCGAAGCCGTTGTCTTCGATCCAGCGGGTGGTTACGCCCAGCGACAGCTTGTTCTCGTCGCCGATGCGGTCGGTACCGCTGAAGCGGTTGTCACGGAACAGCGAGTCGTAGCTGAACAGTGTTTCACCCGAGTCGAACAGCGGGATGTCCACCTGGTCCTTGTACGGGACATAGAGGTAGTACATGCGCGGCTCGAGCGTCTGGCGATAGTTGGTGCCGAACAGCGAGGTATTGCGGTCGAAATACAAGCCGCTGTCGACGCTGAGAATCGGGATATCGCGGTTCTGGTTGCTCTTGAAGTCGCCGAACAGGTCCAGGGTCTCGGGGCTCGAAGCGGCAACGTCACTCTTGCCCTTGCTGTCCAGGTCAAGATCGTAATGGGTGTACATGTACTTCAGCTTCGGCGTGACATAGCCGTAGCTGGCGGTCATCGGCAGGCTGATGGACGGGGCGACGTTCAGACGGGTACCGTTTGCACGGGCGACACCGAAGATGTTCTCGTCGAGGCGACGGCCACCCAACACATTACCGTTGGCATCCACAACGGTGCCGGCGGTGAGGTCAGGGTTACCATCCTCATCGAAAACCAGGTCATCCTTCAGGTCACGATCGAAGCGAACGGCTTCGGTCTCGTAATCAAAGTTCAAACCGCCCGGCTTGAAGGGAAGCGAACCGTTGAGCGTCAATTGCGGCAGGCGATCATATGGCGTGATCTGCGAGATGGTGGCCATCTCGTAGGCATGTACATTCAAGCGCGCGGTGTAGCTGTCGCCACGATAGGTCAGCGCACCCTGCTGGTTGAGCAGGTCTTTGCTTTCCACGCCAATCTGGTCGGACTCCAGGTCCTGGAAGTAGAACGGGTCACTGATGTCGGTGTAGTCCACCTCGGTCATCAGGCGCTGGTCCAGGCCACCCTTGTGCTGCCAGTTGACCATCCAGCGCTGTTCTTCGTAGTCGGTCTGTTCCTTGCGATCGTCGTTCTTGTCGTTGAGGTACGCGCCACCGAACTGGCCTTCGCTCGAAGGTGTCAGGTAACGGAACTCGCCTTCCATCAGCAGGCCGCGCTTGGCCATGTAACGAGGGTACAGCGTGGCGTCGTAGTTGGGCGCCAGGTTGAAGTAATACGGCGTGACCAGCATGAAGCCGGTATCGCTGCTGGTGCTGAACGATGGCGGCAGGAAGCCGGACTGGCGACGGTCGTCGATCGGGAAGTAGATGTACGGTGTGTAGAACACCGGGAAATCCTTGACCCGCAGCGTAACGTTGGTCGCGGTACCGAAGCCTGTGGCCGGGTTCAGGGTGATGTTGTTGCCCTTCAGCTGCCAGGCGTTGCTGCCCGGTTCGCAGGTGGTGTACGTACCGTCCTTGAGGCGGATGATGGCGTTTTCGCCACGCTTGGCGTACAGGGCGTTGCCGCGAATGTGCGACTTGTGCATCACGTATTCGGCGTTGTCGACCTGGGCTTCGCCCGTGTCGAGCTGGATCTGTGCCTCGTCACCGACTACCAGCGAGCCGTTGTCACGGATCTTGACGTTGCCCTTGAGCTCGCCGCGGTTTTCCGCCTGATAGAGGTTGGCCTCGTCGGCTTCGGCCTGCATGCTGCCCTGGCGCATCACCACGTTACCGGCGAGGGTAGCGATCTGCTGCTCCTGCTGGTACTTGGATACCTTGGCGTTGATGTAGGTCGGCGACTCATCTTTCGGCGTGGTGTCGGCCATGCCCGGACGGGTTGGCTCGATATACGCGCCACCGCAGTAAGGGCCGGTTTCGGCCAGCTGCGCGGCGGTGAGCTTTTCACGCGGTACCCAGTCCAGGTGGCTGTAGTCTTCACTGCGCGACTTCAGGCCACGGCCCTTGGCCTCGGTCACCAGCATTGGCTGGTCCGCGGTTTCGGCTTCGCTCGCGGCTTCGGTGCCGGAAGTGACGGCTGCACCCTCGTGCACCGGGCGCGGCGGCAGGTTGTTGACTGGGGCCTTGGGCTTGCAGTCCCAACCACCGGCGGCGGACACTTGGCAGTCGAACTGTTCGGCTGCCACCACGTATGACGTGGCCAGAGGTTGCAGGGCCAGCAGACCGCCGGTTACCAGCAACGGAAACTTTCTACGAAACGCGGGGGATTTCAATGCCATCTTATTAGTCCGGGCTTCCTGCGTGCCATCTGCCCGCGTGTGGGGCCGCACGCCTCTCGATGGTCTGAAAAAGATGCTGGATAATAAAGCATGACCCGCTTGACGGCTAGGGCCGTCGGAGACCCTTGTAATGCCTGAACACGATGTACGCCTGCAACAACTGACGGTCTGGCTCGCTGAGCAGCTTAATGATCTTTTCCTGAAAAACGCCTGGGGCTTAGTGCCTGCAGGCAGCCTGACTGCGGCCAGCAGCGACGCCAGCTTCCGCCGTTATTTCCGCTGGCAGGGCGCTGGCCACAGCTTTGTGGTCATGGATGCGCCCCCGCCGCAGGAAAACTGCCGACCGTTCGTCGCCATTGACCACCTGCTGGCCAGCGCCGACGTGCATGTACCACTGATCCACGCCCAGGACCTGGAGCGTGGGTTCCTGCTGCTGGGTGACCTGGGCCATCAGACATACCTTGACATCATAGATGCCGACAACGCCGATGGCCTGTTCGCCGATGCTATCGACGCGCTGCTGAAGTTCCAGCGCCTGCCGATGGACGCCCAGTTGCCCAGCTATGATGACGCCCTGCTGCGCCGCGAGGTCGAGCTGTTCCCCGAGTGGTATGTGGGGCGTGAGCTTGGCCTGGCCCTCAACGACATCCAGAAGGCCACCTGGCAGCGTGTCAGCCAGTTGCTGATCGACAGCGCCCTGGCCCAGCCCAAAGTGCTGGTGCACCGCGACTACATGCCGCGCAACCTGATGCAGAGCATGCCCAACCCCGGCGTGCTGGACTTCCAGGACGCGGTGTACGGGCCGGTCACCTACGACATCACCTGCCTGTTCAAGGACGCCTTCCTCAGCTGGCCGCAGGCGCGGGTCGAAGGCTGGCTGCGTAACTACTGGCAACAGGCGCAGGCTGCCGGCATCCCGGTGCACGCCGAGTTCGAAGCGTTCCAGCGTGCCAGCGACCTGATGGGCGTGCAGCGCCACCTGAAAGTGATCGGCATCTTCGCCCGCATCTGCCACCGCGACGGCAAACCGCGCTACCTGGGCGACGTGCCGCGCTTCTTCGCCTATATAGAAGAAGTGATCAGCCGTCGGCCCGAATTGGCGGAGCTGGGTGAGCTGATTGCCGAGTTGCAGGCCGGAGCGCGTGCATGAAGGCAATGATTTTGGCAGCGGGCAAAGGCGAGCGCATGCGCCCGCTGACCCTGCACACCCCCAAACCGTTGGTCCCGGTCGCCGGCCAGCCGCTGATCGAATACCACCTGCGCGCCTTGGCGGCAGCAGGCGTTACCGAGGTGGTGATCAACCATGCCTGGCTCGGCCAGCAGATCGAAGACCACCTGGGCGATGGCAGCCGCTTCGGCCTGAGTATCCGCTATTCGCCCGAGGGCGAGCCGTTGGAAACCGGCGGCGGCATCTTCAAGGCCCTGCCTTTGCTGGGTGATGCGCCATTCCTGCTGGTGAATGGCGATGTCTGGACCGACTATGACTTCGCGCGCCTGCGGGCTCCCCTGCAGGGGCTGGCGCACCTGGTGCTGGTCGATAACCCCGGCCATCACGGCCGCGGTGACTTCCGCCTGGTGGGCGAGCAGGTGGTCGATGGTGATGATGCGCCAGGCACGCTGACCTTCAGCGGCCTTTCGGTGCTGCACCCGGCGCTGTTCGACGGTTGCCAGCCCGGTGCCTTCAAGCTGGCGCCGCTGCTGCGTCAGGCCATGGCGGCCGGCAAGGTCACGGGCGAACACTACCGAGGGCACTGGGTGGATGTTGGCACGCTTGAGCGCCTGGCCGAGGTCGAGCGCCTGATTGGCGAGCGCGCCTGACATGTGGTGGCCAGGCACACTGATTGGTGTGGGTGCCGGCTTTGCCATTGCCAGCATCCCGGGGGCCTTGCTCGGTGCATTGCTCGGGCAAGCCATGGACCGCCGTCTGCGACTGGAAGGCTGGGAAGACATGCGCGAGCGCCTGAGCGGGCGCCCGGCCTTGGCGGACGATGAGTTGCTGTTCGTGATGCTCGGGCGGCTGGCCAAGTGCGATGGTCGGGTGGGCGAGCAGCATATCCAGCAGGCGCGCCAGGAGATGGTGCGCCTGGACCTGGCCGAGGCGGCCCGGCTGCGCGCGATCAATGCGTTCAACCGCGGCAAGGCCGGCAAGGACCGGCTTGGCGGGCACCTGCGGCGTATTCGTCAGCAGCCGCATGCGGCGGAAGGTACCTTGCGTGCCTGTTGGCGCATGGTCTGGGCCGACGGCAAGATGGGCAACAAGGAGCGTGAGTTGCTGCTGGACTGGGGGCAGAAACTGGGCATGAGCCGGCGCCAGGTGCAGGCCATGTCGCTGGAGTACGAACCGCGCAAGGCTGCGGGTGCGCGCGACGTGCCCATGACCTATGCGGCTGCGTTGCGGCTGTTGGCGGTAGAGGCGGACGCCGATGGCGACAAGGTCAAACAGGCGTATCGGCGACTGGTCAGCCGGCACCACCCGGACAAGCTGGCGGGCACAGGGGCCAGCGAGGCGCAGCTGCGTGAAGCGACCGAGCGTACCCGCGAGTTGCACCAGGCCTATGCCATGATCCGTAAGCGGCGGGGCCTGTAAGGGCCTCTTGGCGGCTAAAGCCGCTTGTATGGTGATACTTGAAGGGGTGGTGGGACGAAAAAGCCGATTCTGACTGTTCACAGCAGTACAGACCGTGGGAGACATCGCCCCACCC
>NZ_JBIVIF010000046.1:0-52522 GCF_044749595.1 Pseudomonas sp. NPDC089392 | reverse complement strand
TCGGCGCCGGTCAGCGCTGCGGCCGCGACGGGCTGGCTGGCCTGAGCAGGTGCAGCATCCTGGCGGATCGGTGCTTGTGTCTCGGCGCCGGTCAGCGCTGCGGCCGCGACGGGCTGGCTGGCCTGAGCAGGTGCAGCATCCTGGCGGATCGGTGCTTGTGTCTCGGCGCCGGTCAGCGCTGCGGCCGCGACGGGTTGGTAGGCCTGAGCAGGTGCAGCATCCTGGCGGATCGGTGCTTGTGTCTCGGCGCCGGTCAGGGCTGCCGCTGCAGCGGGTTGGTTGGCCTGAGCAGGTGCAGCATCCTGGCGGATCGGTGCTTGTGTCTCGGCGCCAGTCAGCGCTGCGGCCGCGACGGGCTGGCTGGCCTGAGCAGGTGCAGCATCCTGGCGGATCGGTGCATGTGTCTCGGCGCCGGTCAGCGCTGCCGCTGCCACGGGCTGGTTGACTTGAGCAGGTGCGGCATCCTGGTGGATCGGTGCGTGTGCCTCGGCGCCGGTCAGTGCTGCCGCTGTTACAGGCTGATTGCTCTGCGCAGGAGTCGCGTGCTGTCGAATAGGTGCAGGTGCAGGTGCAGGTGCAGGCGCTTCAGCGTTCGCTTTCATCGGTGTGACCAGTGGCTGGCCATGAGCTGCAGCTTGCGTATTTTCGCCCGGGGCGGCCATCAAGTTGCCTGCGTGTCCGCCCAGTGGAGCAAGAGCATCGGCGGGCGCCGGCATTGGAGTAACTAGCGGCTGACCACTCTGTGCTTGAGCGCCTGCTGTTGCGCCATCACTCTGGAGCATCGAGCGCACACTTGAGCCGGGCTCATAGCGTTCAGGCTTGCCGTTCGCGGCCACATCAGCGTTGTAGTTGTCAGCCATGTGGTCGGAAGCGATCATCATCCCTGGGACGACCGAAACGTTGCCGGCGAGCTTGGTGGCGGCTGCGGCCTCCCGAACGGCTGTCTTCGCAGTTGCCGAGGCGACTTTCGCAGTTTCTGCAGCTTCTGCCACATGTTCACCATTCACCACTCGCGAGGCCTGACCTCGGTTACGGAGAAGTGCCGGTATCTCATGGCCAGCAGCGTTGGCGACGCGTGCAGCCTGCGCAACCTCTGTACCAGCTTCCGCGGTCTTAAGTGCTGCCTCTGCGCCTCTTGCTGCCATCACAGCCCTACCAGCTTGCGCGCCTTTGAGGGCAGCGTTACCCCACCCTGCGCCTGGCACAAACATTGTCGCTGCCGTAACGGCCATCGCAGTTTTAGGGTTCTCTTGCTCCCATTGCTGTTCAGCCTGACCTGCACCAATCATCGTGTTTGTGATTGGCTTGGTCGACATGGTGTCGCGGATCTGCTCAGGGGAAAGCGTGGTGTCTGAATTTTCGAGTGCGGTTTTCCCTGCTCGCATCTGTTCTTGTGCTTTAGGACGGCTACTTGGCAGTTGTGACGACACATATGTCTCGCGGTCTTCGTAAGAACGGTAAGGATCCATTCCTGATGCGACCTCTCTCAACTCCTGTGGCTGTGGAGCACCTGTTGGCCCGACCTGGTTTGCATCAACGCCAGAAACATTCATCGACGGATTGCCAATATTTGCACGAGAAACCTGACCGGCTGGGTTGTCACTGATCTGGGCCGCTTTGCCCCCTACGCCCTTAAATTTACTCGCATCACCTTCGCTCGGACCGCCCACAACGTTGCCCGTCATAGCCGAAATGACGTTAGCGAACTCGGTGTCCGCCCCAATCGACTTCAGAGCCCACAGCTGAGCGGACTCACGTGCCCCAACCATTCCGGTGGACTGTTGGGCGTATCGAGTTTCTAGCTCGGGGAATTTTTTGTTGAACTCACTGCGCTGAGAATCACTGAGACCCGCGATGGCCTGATTGAGGGCCTGCATACCCTGCTGCGAACGTGTGAGATTCCCACCGGTGGTCTCCTCACTGATCTTCGCGTTTGCGGAAACGCCGGCTTCCGCTGAGGTCGCTTGCTGGAAGCGATTGAACGACGACTGGGTGTCAGCGGTTGTTGCACTCAGACGACGACCGAGTGCGTTTTCAGTTGCGGCTTCTCTACCGGTGCTATGAGAGAACGTGTCAGCAACCGAGGCCTTCCACCCGGACATGTCGCTTTCATTTTTGGAGATCTCCGTACCAAATTGGGATGCTATCGTTGAGGCCTGAGACTTGGTCATATCCTTACCAGTGGCGTTCTGGATGCCGGCAGAAACACCTCCAAAAATGCCGCTGAAGCCAACTTTAGCGTCGAACGCCTCTTTGAACGAGTTCATCTCTTTGCCAGTGAAGCCCAAGGCCTGGCCAATGCTATCGCCCAGTTTCATCGCCTGTTGGGAGATACTACTATGCTGCCGATCAAGCGACTGCATACGTTGATCTGTCCAGCTATCACCGGATTTGTACGAGGACATCTGACGGAGAGATGCCTCCACTGCTGAGGAGCTCTCGCTGCGCTTCGAATGGTCAGAACCGAAGGCACTCTGGGTAGAAGTGCTTAGAGTATTTTTCAGATCCGCAGAGTTCCAGTTGGCGCCATTCAGCGAAAGCCCATTATTGATGCTGCCAGAATGTTCGGACTGGTATTGGTTGCGACTTGCAACATCGACATGTGCCCCGTTCTTTACGAGATCAGGTGACTGGAGCTTTTCGTCATTGTGGTCACGTCCTGACCAGCGACTTGCAAGACTCACCATACCGTAAGCAGTTAGCCCAAGCATTGCTGCCGAAATGAGTGGGGTTGCGGCAAGCATGTCCGATGCAATACCGAGCCTAGTTGCCAGGACATCGTAATATACGGCCTTCAAGTTGCTCGGCACCAACCCTTTCTCGGTGAACTCAGTCAGCTTTTCAGCGACATCGTTTTGTATGTACATCTGAATTACTGCGGAGAATGGTAACCACGAAGTTGTCCAGATGCCAAAACCAAGGAATTTCACATACATCATCAAAGATCCAGCACCTTTGAATAGGCTGTAAATGATGACGATTGGGGCGAAGCCGAAGAAAAGGATCTGAAGAAAGACCATCGTCGGCATCATGATTTTAGCAAAGAAGCTTCCAGATGCTGCTGCGTCGGAACGGAACTGCTCGTCTTGCTGGGTAAGGGAGGACATGCAGAGGTTGAAGCTATTTTGATCCGCAACGCTGTCGAGACAGTTATATGTGCCAACTATAGAGTTAAAGAAGAATGCGTTGACCATGAAATCATCAGCGCTTTGTGCTGATGACCACAGCGAAGGCACCAAGTTAGTGATGGCGGCACTGACATCATCTGGCGTGTAAGCGCTACCTGAAGGACTTTTGTCCTTCATGCCCGCATTGATCATTTTCTTGGCGGCATCAGAGGAAGGGAAAGAACCAACTCGGCCGTCAAGCCTCGTTTGTGCCTCCTGGCACGAAAGCGCTAAGCCGCTAATGTTCACGTTATCCCAGTAGGTTGTAAGACCTGTGCCGCGGGAATGACCTAAAACGTAAGACACTATGTTCGTAGATTTCTGAAAATCCGCGATGCTGAACGTCGTAGAGCCTGGAACGCAGTCGATCACATATTGTTTGAGACTGGCAACAAGATAGGGATCAACATTCTCCACCCCTTTACGCAGAGTGAGGAGCAGTTTCAATGGCGTTACAAAGCCGTTCTGAGTTACGGCCATGTAACTGCCAGAAGTACTTTGGTATGCCGTGGTAATCTTTTCAAACAGACCGTACATAGTCGTCGTGAATAAGCTGGCCGGGGCGGCAAGTACGAGGGGGACGTTGTCGACCTTGTTCACCGTCCCTGTGTAGATGTCTTCGATCTTGACATCGGCCTTAATGGTGCAACAGGCAACCATCATAGCGAAGCCAAATAGACCACCTACAGGACCGTTAGCAGGGATGAACTGTTCAGATGCACCCTTTTGGATGACGAACATAATTCCCGAGATCAACGCAACGAACCCACCTACCAGGTACACGCCAGTCATGAATCCCTTAGCGTTGAACACCATCGCTACGCTATTAAGCGTATTATAGAAGGTCGAAACATCACCAAGTACATATACAGTGAAGTCCATAGTTTATTCCTAGAGGCCCGGCTTGACAAAGATGGCGGGGTTACTGGTTAGAATCATTTTGACCCATTGCTCAGTAGCTACAATTCTGGGCTGGAAGTTTGCGTCTTCCGCCCTGATTGCCGCCAGTTCTTGAGTGAGCTTACTGATGTTCTGGTCAACAAAGTCTGGTTTAATACCTTTGACTCCATTGAAGGTCTGATTGGCGGCATACAGTGCCGCCTCACCATATTTAAGGGCCAGCTCGTTGGCGATGATTGGTGCCATTTGCTCAGCAACTGTCTGAATGGCCCCTGGGAACTGTTGTACCTTTCTTATCAGAGCCAGCGCTGGTGTTTTTACAGAATTGATGAATTGTTTCTGTGCAGCGGTGAAGTCACATGAGTTTGTAGTGCAGTTTGTAAGTTTACCAACAATCGAAGTACTAGCTGTCCCAGTAGTCGCGCCCTGTGCGTAGCCAAACAGCATTTTGTTGGTGTATCCCAACGTGCCATCAAAGCTCAACGTCTTATTAGGGTTGATGCTAGTGCACTTGTTCCGGTCGTACCCGTTGTTGCAATGCAGGATTCTCAATGGGGTGCTGTTTGAGCTTGAGCCGTTTTTGAAGTTCATCAAAGTCAAAGTCGGGCTGTAGATTTGGCCAACCTTTGGCTTCTCAGAACCGTCAGAGTTCTTGGAAGAGCTGTCAGGAGCGGTCATTACCACTGCGCCAATCATGCTCATCACAACTTCATTAGCGAGGTTGCTGTCAGCTTCGCCAGTGTCGGGATTGCCCAGGTATTGGCCGGATGAGGTATCTGTCAATGCTTTCCATACTGGGTTGCCGCACTCCTCGCAGCTTCCGTCATTTGTGCCTTTGTCAGAACTGCTGTTTGGAGAGCTGAACAGGTCCGACAAACCAGCAAACAGATCAGAGAAAGAGCCAGTTGCTGCCGAGGCCGCCGTCGAAGCCTGGTCAACCATTTCTTTTCGGGCTGATGGGTCAGTGAACGATTTGACGATCGAGTTCGCCACTGCGCAGGTATTCTTCATCATCTGGTTCAGGGCTTGAAGTTTATTCTGGAAGTCCTGCATCAGCTTGCCCAGGGCCGGGTTAATAGCGTCAATGGCGGCTTTGAACGCAACACCAACAGCGTTTGCTGCGATTTGGCGGAACAGCGCAACTAGGGCGTCAGCGTTGATGAAAGAGAACGACCCCGCGAACATATCAATACCGCCACAACCGGCCGAGAATCGGGGCGGGTCGAAAGCTACCAGGTTAATGTTTCGCACCGGGCTTCGAAGGGCTGCGCCTCCGCCGACCATGCCGCCCCGGCTTTGGCTTGTGAATGCGCCCGCGCTCGTGCTGTTCGACATGAACATGCCGTCAAGCGCATCTGCAAGTCCAGCTGAAGCAGGTACTGAAACCATGGTAAGTGTTGCAACCAGTAATAACGAAACCAGCTGCTTAAATTTATTCCGCATTATTGCTGCCCCCCTCGTAGCGGCCTTCTAATTTGTCCTTTAGATATTTAACCCACTGCTTTGGATCATCACTTGCACCTTTTTGAGTGTCTTCGTTGGTCAAGACGCCTCGATCATAGGTATTGATTTTCTGGGCAATATCTTTCGGCAGTAGATTGTTGCTGTCAGCTGCAATGATGATCCGCTCCGCGAGCTGATCCTGAGCCATCATCCCTTGCGACACGATGTAGTAGTTGTTCGGCGGAACAACGAGAACAGTAGTTGGCGTGATGCGCAAGTTCAGGATGCTCGCTTGCCCAGTGTTTTTCTCGAACTCTGTAACATTCGGTAAGGGCTTGCCATCCATGGAAATGAACTTCGTGACAAATCCATACTCCTTGGCTAGTTTTTGAACGGTATTAACCTGAGGCCGGCAGAACTCGCACTTCGAATCGAAGAAAACCCACAAACCGCCGACTGTCGCGACATGTTTTAAAGCCTCGGTTACACCGGCCTGGGCATTCCGCAGGAAGAAGGGTTTCGTATATGTCGCGATAGGGACTCGGTTGTTCTCGTCCAAAAATGGATCGGCTGCCACTACACGGGTTGTCATCTCTGCATAGCGCTGGGACTTGTCCATGGCCACGCGCTGCGCGTAGAGGTACGCCTCAACGTTTTCCTTGCTAGGGTCGTCGATCGCGGCGTCCAACAGCTTCGGCATGTTTTCGCGCAACCACGAAACAGAAAACGGCTGGATCTTCGGTTCTTCGGCGGCCGTTTTTCCGGCGGGCGGTTTTGGCTCTCGTTGCATTAATGGCGGAGCCGGGGGGGTCTCTTTTGGATCTTTGTAGAAGAACCACCCTTCTGCTTTCCGCTCGATGAACCTCGGAGATCCACTGTCGGTATCCGCAGAGACAGCACTCGGCAAGGCAGCGATCGAGAACAGCGCCAATACCGAAATTGCTTTTGATAATCCTTTACGCGTACGCATACGTGAAAGGCGCTTGAATGGAGCTTTCATCAGATGATAGGCCCTACCTTGCCAATGATCAGCTTCGAATCAAGGAAGCCCCAGTAGCGACCGTCATAACTACGTGGCTCAGTCCCAATAACCAGAATCTTGCCGGCTGGTACTGTCATGACTCGGTCGAAATCGCCGGACTTCTTGCCCAGTTTTCCGATGAGGTCCAGCTCACCGATCAGTCGATCGCCGATGTATGCAACGTTGTTCTTCACGACCAGTTTGTCGCCCGGGAGGCCTGCGACCATCTTTCCGACGGTCTTCCCTTCAAAGTGCTCGCCCATGAAGCCACCTTTTGGCACGAAAGCGACGAAATCACCACGCTTGAGCTCGGCAGGCTGGCCATAAGTGATCATGTACAGGCGCCAGGGCAGGCAACGTACTGACGCAAGATCAACGCCGATCCGGTAGTCCTGGCGAAAGGTCGTAACAGCGGCAACTGCAACGATGAAAGAAGCGGCGATACCGATGAGCGAGTTTCGAAGAAATCGAAGCCGTGCCTTGTCTGACCGAAGGGCTTTGAGCGGGGACACCAGTCGAGACACCAGTGCTTTAGCGTTCATGCGATCACTCCAGCTCAAGGCCAAGATGCTGAGCAACTTGGACAGTTACGTTCATGCCTGCCGGGGCGTTCAAGGCTACCGATGAGTTGATAACCAGTACCCCTGAATCCGTGTACGCCTTCAGTACATTCTGGAGGTCTGTCACAAACGCGAGGCCGTCGGCCTGTGCTTGCTCGGGGCTCAATTCGGCCTTATCGAGGGTTCGCTTCATCTGTGCATTGGCGAGCTTTGTGCCGTCAACCAACACTACCTGAGCACCCACATTGAGATTCTGCCCGGCGAAGTGATAAGCCATGAAGCTGCTAAAACTGGATACAGCGAGGGCCACGATGACGCATGTCAGAAAGGAAACACCAGCAGGTCCTTGCTGGGCTTTGGTAGCTGGTGCTGGCTTCGTCCTAACCTGGTCGTCATCAGGGCGGATTTGTTCCCCTGCCTGTTGTTCTTGGCTATTCGCTGTATCAGTCATCTCGGCGTTTCCCTAATAGCGATGGAAAAAGATAGCGCTCTGCGCGCAGTTGTTTGACAAGCATAACACGTAGCACTACGATAACAGTATTAGATTGCAGCAACAAAAAGCCCGGCTGATGGCCGGGCTGAGCATTGCAGTGCATGCGGTGCGAGCTGGAGGTGCGGATAGCTTGCTGGCTTCTCTACGCCGCGGAGCTTTGGCGGGCCATGTAGTTGTTCACTGCCTCCACCGCATCGACGCCACGGTCAAGATCGTCAAGAATCTCGTTGCGCGCTGCCCCTTTCGAGGAGAACGTCACGTTGTGGAATTCATCCACAACAAGACGCACGATGCCCCAATCGGTTTCGCTGCGTTTGACCATGATCTCGCTGTACTTGCCAGGCATTGTGTGAACTGACTTCAGCATGTGAGCACCGTAGGGTTCGATCTTGAACTGCTTGCTGTCGATGGCCGAGTCGATCGATTCGGATTTTTGCTGCAGGATAAACTGCCAGGCCGAGTTCGCAGCGATAGCTTCAGTGTTTTTCGACGCGTAGACGTCGCCGATAGCCTGCGTGACCACCAGCACTGCGCCGTCTTCTTTACGCGCCTTGCGGTAAGCCGCAACCATCGCCTTGGCCATCATCGGATCATCGAGCATCTCCCAAGCCTCATCGACGATGAGGATTTTTTTCCGGCCCCGCTCACCCAGCTGAGCCTTGTACATGTCGTGGTTGATGCGGGAGATCAGCTGCAGCAGCACTACCTGTTGAAGAGCCGGCCGCCCCTTGAGGTCGCTCAGCTCCATGCAGATGAACGCATTGCTCATATCCAGGTTGTTCTCACCATCGAACCACTTGGTGTATTGGCCGCCGGCGAACGGGAACAGCTGGCGCCCTAGTCGCAAGCACTCCGGGTCGTCCGACTGATTGATGAACCACTCCGCAACTGCAGTGATGTTCGCTGCGTTGCCATACTTCTCCCAGGTACTGGTGATGGCCTGTTCAACGCGAGAGAGCTGGTAATCGTCAAGCGTGTCCTCTGGGGCGGCCATTTTGGCGATGGTGGCTTTGAGGATGTCCATTTCCTCGTGCAGGTCTTCGACGTGCGTGAACGGGTTGAGGCACACATCCGACTCAGGCTTGAACTCGATGAACTCGCCGCCAACCATCTTGCAAAGCTTCAGGTAACTCCGGCCGGCGTCGATCACCCACAGTTTTGCACCAGCAGCGAGATAGTCGGCGGCGATTTTCTGAGTGAAGAACGACTTGCCAGCGCCGGCCTCAGCAAAAATGATTCCGCTGTAGTTGGTGCTCGATTCATACAAATCAATCAATGCCGCCTGGCCGCGGCGGGTGAGCATGAGCATTGCTCCGGCCATGCCGCTACCAGTCCACTCGCCAAGGATTGGCAGGAATTGACAGGCATGCCGAACTGCCATCGTATGGAAGCGATAGAGGTTCTTGACCCCTTCTCGCGATGTGTTGAGTGGCAGCAGGTTGTTCCAGAGCGCTTCCAAGATTCGGCGATCTTCCCTGAGCTCGAAAGCAAGGGATGTGTAATAAGCCTGCAGGCCTGCGGACAGTTTGTTCAGGCGCTGCTTATCCCTTGAGAACAGGAAGATCGTGAAGTTTACTTCTACGATGATCGCACCCTTACCGTCGATCTCATGGACCAGGGTGTCGATGCCCTTTTTCTTGTAGCTGAGGATGGGGATCAGGTGGGCTGTCGGTCCAAAGACCTGGTGATTGATGATTGAGGACGTTTGCTTGACTTCGTCCTTCTTCACGACCTGATCCGGATAGTGGATGGTCAGCACCATGTAGTACGGGTCGGTGATCTGGTTCGAAAGACCGTTCGGGTCCCCGATCATGTGGTTCATGATTGCGAGGCTGGTTTTCTGCGGGAAGTGTTTGACACTCAGCGCCTTCGCATAATGGGCGCCGTCATTGAAATTGATGGTCGACGGATCATCATAGTTGATGGAGTCGCCAGGGTAGTAAACCTGATCCTTGATCAGTTGATCTTCATCGTAGTGAGACCGAGGAGCATCCCAGAGCTTCGTGATTATTCGCATGAGCACTAGGTAGCCCACGGCATCGAGCTGGAACAGGTTCAGGGACGCTGCTTTAAGCGCTTCCGTGACACGGTCGGCCGATTCCTTCGTTGCCGCAATGTCTGCGTCATCCGGGCTCTCGTTACGGCACGGGAATTTTACTGTCACGATGACGCGCTGACGATTCAGCATCACACCGCTCCGTTGAACCAACGGGGTATCGATGCCACCGGTGATCAGATTCGCGTGCTGCCGAGAGAGGGCCTTGAGGATCGGGTTCAGCGCAGGTTTACTGTTCAGATAGGCATCGATGTATTCACCGACATCGGGGCTTCCAAGCATAGCGATCTGAATGAAGGTGCCGGGCGCGAAGTTCATGCTCAAGGCAGACTGGAGCTTGTCAACGGTTGAGGAGCTGGCGCCTGTCAGGGCATCAGATACAAAACATGCCCCGAGGTAATGTTCATTTCCATCGGAGCAAAAGAATACCTTTGAGTCGGGATCGATAGCCCTGACATTGAGTTTTTTTTGAGGGGTGGAGGTTCTATCCCCTTTGATCGTCGCTTTCGAGGCTGCCATTTCACTGTTCGCCATATGTGGTGGTTGAGTAGGCTTGGAAGGCCTGGAGGGCAACCCGCAGGCAGAGCCAGTTGAAAAGGCGCACTAGCGACCTAGTGCGCCTTGAGAGGCGTTACAGCGTGGCGGTGAAGATGTTGGTCAGCACGCCTGGACCAACGCTCGCGGAGAGGGCTACAGCTACGCCGGTCACAACAGCCATGACCGACTGCTTGACCACGCCGATTGCCAGGCCGGTACCCAGGGCACCCAGGGCAAAGACTTTACCCAGGGAGCCAGTCATCCAACCGTCGAGGCTGGTGACGATCTCGGTGAAGGTGGAGTCGGAGCCAGCTGTCACGTCGACGGCGACAGCCAGGCCGACAACAGCCATGCTCAGCAGTGCACGCTTGTCGATTTTCTTGAATGGAGCAGCGGCTACTGCGTTGGTTTCGATTTGTGCGATTTGTGCGGTCATTGTGTAGCTCCCAGTGTTATCAGTTCAGATTGATGTCAGTTGTGGATGGGATTGCGGACGATGTAACTTGCGGTCCGTAATTGGTTGGTTCTGCAGCAACGTTTTCCGATTTAGGTGCGGCAACGCTGACTGGCGGTACAGCGGTTAACTCAAGGTGAGGGACAACCATGCCTTGGCCTGAATATTCGGATTTCCCGAACGACCAAGTGCGTGGCTGGATCTCGGTAAAGAGGTAGGACGGAAAGTGCAAATCGTCTTTGCTGTCGATCCATGGCGCAATCCAGATGCGCATGACCTGGGCTGGAACTCGGACTGGTCGAGCAAGTTCTGCAACAGCTGGCCCTGGCATACCGTTTGATACTTTGAGGTTATGCTCAGAGCCGGCAGTCTTTCCCATGTCGTCACCGTACTTCACGTTCGGCGCCTTCTGACCAATTGGCATGTCACTGTCAGTCAGCGCTGGACTCTGTTCAGTGGACTTGTAAACGGCCATTGGCGACTTACAAATGATGCCTTGTGGCATGCCGGGGCATGAGAACTCGTCTTCGCCGGCAGTATTCAGCCAGGACGAACAACCACTCAGAAGAGCAATAGGCAACAGCGCTGCGACTAATGCAGTACGTTTCATGTAATTACCTTTCATCATTTCAGTTCGATCCCTTTCACCAGCATGATCGTAACTTTACGGCCGGCGTCGATCTCAACCACCGGAGTCATTTCGCGAGCCATCTCCATATAGAATTTGGCAATTTCATTCGCGGAAGTAGAGAACCCTTTAGCCACACCAGTTTGCAGAATGGTCGAAGTATCAGCACTTTGGGTTTGTGTGGTGCTATTGTCACCCAAGCTCAACTGCGGGATTGTTTGTGGTGTCATGCCTTGTGCGAGCCCCGAGAGACCGCCGGCAACCAAAGTTTTGGCAATCATTTGGCCCTGCTTGGACACGAGACGGCCACGCATACCGACCCGCCCGTCCTCGCCAACGATGTAACCTTCCATTTTCCCTTCGATGATCTTTCCGTCCTTGCGTACGCAAGAGAAAGTTTCGGTTCGAAGCATGGCGCGTTCGCTGGACAGAACACCGTAGCCTGAAGCGAGCGCAAAACATTCTTTGACATCGACGCTGTACTTGTTTGGAAGTACTGCGTCAGACTTGATTCGCAGTGTTGTCGGCACGGGGTTTTTCTGCGTTGTAGAGCTGGTAGGAGCGTCCATACCGTTCAACAGCACTCCCTCGAAGAACGATCCGGCTGGCATAGCCGGGGTCGGCTTCTCTGCTTGCTTCGGTGCCTCATTGCGGGACGTTTGAGTGCCGCCAGTAACCCGCAGGGTTGCTGCCTTTGGTTTCGGCTCTTGTAGAGCTTCACCAGTGGCAGTGGCGCCTTCATAGCCTGGCAACGCACTATTCAGTGCTGGCGCGTTACCGCCCTTGTTCAGTTCCAATTTCTCCATCCGATCACCCAAACGCTTCAGCTCGCGAAGCGTGTCCTGGGTAACTGGGTCTGGCCGTTGCCCCCGCAGCCGTTCTTCTTCGAGTGCGCGCAGTCGATCATCTTTACGATCTTGATCCATCTGCTTGATCGATCTGCCGAATTCATCTAGACGCTTGTTCTGAACAGCCAACATAGCCATGATCTGCTCGGGAGTATTGTTATCTCCACGAGGCAATAGCAGTTTGGTATCAGAGGTCGCGTCGGTTTTCGAATTATTCTTAGGCTTGTCATTACCAACAATGACAGACCCAACGATCATCAAAAAGCCTAAAAGGCCAATAATTGCAATGGTAGATCGAACGCCAGGGCTAAGATCCTGCCACTTATCTTTCAACTGGTCCTTGATAGCCATGCTCAGTTCCCCGTTGCCGACTTATCAGAGACGATGAAAACATCAGTGGTCATACCGGCACGAAGGGTGGCGGTCGGGAAGAAAGACACGGCACGGACGCCTTCGCTGTAGAAAGTGCCTTCATCAAGATCAACATCGGTTTTTGATGTTCCTTGCAGGCTGTAGCGATAAATATCGTACTCTGGGCCGGAGTAACGCACCTTAGGATAGGCAATCACATTACCAATGTTCGCAGCCGATGCTGGGAGCAGACCTTCGCTGAAACCCTCAGGCGCTTTGCCAAGAGCTGCTTCTCGTAGCACATAACGAATGGTATCGGTGTAGTTGTTGCTGTCTGGCGCATGATTTTCTGAGGCATGCCCACCAGTTTCTGCCATTGGCTTGTCCAGCTGCAGAGTAATTGTCTGCTGTGGAAGCTCCTTCGGAATCAAGGTCAAAGAGATAACCGGGTCGTTTGGATTGGAACCTGTCACGTAGAGTGCGACAGGCTTATCCTTGGTTTTCATCGTCGCATAAAGCGATTGACCAATCTGGTTAATATCCAAATCATCTGGTTGTTGGTCAACAGCTTTAGGCGAAGCGAACGGAGTAGAAATCCGGTTCGGCAAGATGTTCGAAACGTAAATAACTTCGTTCCGGTCTGAACTCACGCGAACAACCTGGGTGCGCGAATCTGATTCGGCACCCGGCATTACACCTAAACCTGGCAGAGGCTGCGCTTCGACAGGTTTGACACGTTTAGCTGCCGTAGGAACGGGTGGCAATTTGACTTCCGCCATCCCATCAGCCCATGAGATGGATGCATGGATGGTGGCCAGCACGACTAGAGCAATGGCTGAGCGTTTCACTGAAGCGCCTCCTTGGTTGGTTCTGCTGGCTTAGGCGGGTGAGACTGAAGCCACTTGAGTGTTTTGGGGGTGCTGCCTGGGTAATGGTCCATGCCCGTGATCCATGGGCGGCCCGCACGCATCTCGATGACGTACTCGACCACTTGGTAGTCCTGTTTAGGCTTGCCGGCTGCGCTGCGTGACTCCATCGAACCGAGAATGAAAACCTTCTTGGATTCCTTTTCGTAGCTGATGTCAGTGGCGTTCCAAGACACGGAGCCGGCGTTCGTTGCGAACACGGGATCGTTGGCCAACACGAACATCTTCTTGCGAACGTCTGCGTAGATCTTCGGATCAACGAAGGCGCTTACAGAGTCGGCGATGAAGTTCACGTTCTTGGGCGTGACATTTCCCATCAGGGTCGAGGCATAAAGACCAAAGGACTTGATGTATTCGTCGTCCGCGTTGTTCCAGCCAACTTTCACCGCCTTGTCCAGGTTCGGCGGCACCAAACGCGTGGTTTCGTGCTGCCCCATTTGGTTGAAGGCGAGTAGCAGGACCGCTACCGCAAGGCAAGCGTTCGACAAGGTCTGGAAGTTTGTGAGGCTTTTCAGCCCTTCCATCGTTTTCTGCATTTTCTTGATCTTCATTCCGGCCCCTGAGCGCTATCAGATACATAACGCGTACAGATAAATTGATTCGAAAGCTTTAGTAGAAGTAGTCGCGCTTCGAGGAGTCGTCGTAGTGCTTGTTCAGCGCCATGACTCCTGCCTCGTAGCAGAGGTGGTGCAAAACACCGTCCAGTGCACCACTCTTGAATCGCTTAAACCGCTTCACTGCATACCAGCCGCCGGCGAGGGAAGCGATGGTTGCCCAGCCACCCAGTGCGATACCTGCGCCCAAGCAGCCAATGAAGATCGCAGCCTCATCAATTTCCCAGAAAAGTAATTGCACCTGGCTGTCTACGTACCGGGGGATATCGATCTCTTTCACAGAGGTTTCCCCGCGGCTTTCACGATGTCGACTTCGACCCGACGGTTCATCGAGCTGTCGGAGCTCGAAACAGGATCGCGTTTGCCCCGGCCGTAGACCTTAATGTTTTTCTTCTTAACACCCTGCCGGATCAGGTAACGCGCAGCTTCGATGGCGCGATTCTCGGACAGGCGCTGGTTGTAAACCGCCTCACCCACTTCGTCTGCATAACCGATCAAGGTAATGGTGCTGCCGAGGCGGAGAGCGTCAGCGATGACGTTCTTCAGCGGCCACCAGCCCGTCGGCATGGTTTTGTCGAAATCAAAATAAAGTGTGGCGCGTGTGTGGCGGGCTTCCTCGGCCACCCTTGCGTCCTCTGCATCGAGCAGAGCCTCTTCTGCCGGCATAAGAGCGCGGGCCCTGGCTGGCTCAGTCACAGTCCAGATCGGGGATTCGGCTTTTTGCTGGGTGTCGCGAATGGATTCAACAAGCGCGTGGCCAGCGTGCGCGGGCTCAACCGCAACGCCATAGCTATCTGGAACCACTACCTGTCGCACATCAACGGCACCCGCGGTGCTTGCTGAGAGCGCAAGCGTTGCAAGCAGAATGGCTCTGTTCAAGGTGTTCATAGGGTACTCGTTGGTTTGAAATGCGAATTAACACGTAGCGATAATACAGATAGTTGGCTTTTTGTTGCAACCGTCCTCTTGTGGCGCCTAAAATATAGCGACGTGTTACGTATTGCAAACGCTTTTAGAGCTTTCGCGGTCTAGCCCCCACCTTATCAGCAGCTGTGCTTCATACCCCTGCATTAGGTATTCCCTCTTTGCAGAGTCGTAGGAGTCAAAAATGCAAACTAGAACAGACGCAGCATCCCACCAAGGCTCGGCCAACGGCGAATCGCTTTGGTCCAGCCAGGGCCAGGCCGCGGCTTCTATCGGCCTGGAGGTGTGGAACAAGGTTGAGAAAACCAATCCTGATGAGACCAAGTCCTTCAACAAGGGTGGCTTCCAGGGGACTGCGATCGCGCCCATCTATCAGATCAAGCGTGCTACTGAGGTTTTCGGACCTTTTGGCCTTGGCTGGGGTGTCGAACTGATAAGTGAGGCGTACGTGGACGGAAAACCGTTCGTGGTGGATAGCCAGGTAGTTGGTAAAGAGGTCATTCACAAGGTGTACGTCGAGCTGTGGTATCTCCAACGGGGTTTCCGCGGTTCAGTGAAGCAGTTCGGCGCGACCACCTACATCACGCGAGATTCCTACGGAATCATCAGTAGTGATGAGGATCACGCCAAGAAAAGTCTCACAGACGCGACCTCAAAATGCCTTTCGTTGCTCGGTTTCAGTGCTGATGTCTTCACTGGCAAATTCGATGACACCAAGTATGTCGAGGGTCTCCGCGAGGAAGCCCAGCAAGGTCAGGTAAACGAATCAGTTGGAGGCACAACAGGTGCAGCCGAGACTGTTCAATCAGATACCCAACAGCAGGCATCTACGCAACCGCCAGAGAAATCTCGGTACCAGAAATACAAGGATCAGCTGGATCAAATTGCTCAAACCGGGCAGGCCGTAAAGGACGTGCCAAGCGTTCGGACCACCATTGAGCAGGACACGCTCCTGTCGCAGATGGAAATCCAAACGCTTCTGCAATCCCCGCTGCTGCGCTTACCCGCAGCAGAGAAAGACAATGCGCAGGCTTCAGCGTCTGGCGTGTTCCTCTAACCCCACAACCCGGGCGCCTCACGGTGCTCGGGTTTTTTTGTGCGTAGCTAAAGGCTCACTTCCATGAGTATGGATCAGATACTTCGCTCGAAAATCGGTGGCTTCAAAGACACCCTAGCACTCAGTTCAATCGGTGCGGGAGGCCTGCTGACATCACCTTTCTTCAGCTCGGTGCCGGCCACCCTCCCCCTTGCCATGGGGGCTGCGGGCTCGGCATACATCGGCAACCGTGTTTTTGATTTCTGGAAGAACCAGCTGCTCCTTGAGTCGAAGATAAACATCCGGTCGGCTACCGATCTGGCGCACGGTGATGGCTTGCTACTGGGCTTCACTACTGACACGGGCCAGCCTGTACGTGTCCCTGATGAAGACTTCATGCGACATGGATTTATCCTGGGCCAGTCCGGCGTCGGTAAAACCGTATTGGGCAAGCTGATGATGTTCCAGCAAATTCAGCGTGGCGGCGGCTTGACGTTTATTGACGGCAAGATGAATGCGGACGACATTCAAACGATCTACCAGTACTGCGTCTGGGCGGGCCGCGAGCAGGATCTGCTGATTCTGAATCCTGGTAACCCATCGCTCAGCAACACGTACAACCCCATCCTCCGGGGTGACCCGGATGAGATCGCCGCACGCATCCTATCCATCATTCCGTCTACCGAGAATAACCCTGGCGCCGACCACTACAAACAGTCGGCGAACCAGGGCATCACCACTCTCGTAGCGGCTATGCAAGCTGCCGGCCTCGCTTACAACTTCATCGACTTCACGATTCTGCTGATGAACCACAAGGCGATCGAGGAGCTGGAAACATTGCTGAAGAAGACCCAGCCTCACAACCCGGCGACCAAGAACTTCTCCCTGTTCCTTGAGCAATACAAGATCGGCGGAAAGCCGGGTATGGAGAACGTTGTCGACATCAAGCGGATGAAGGAAACGTTCGGCGGTCTTGCCGGCCGGATGTACTTGTTCGGTACGGGGAAATTCGGTGACGTGATGAACACCTACGCCCCCGAAATCGACTTGTTCGAAGCAATCCGGGCGAAGAAGATCATCTACGTCGCTCTCCCGACGATGGGTAAAAACGAAGCCGCCTCGAACTTCGGCAAGATGTTCCTGGGCGACCTGCGTACGGCTATCTCGTGGATCCAGGCGCTGCCTGAAGAGGACCGGCCTAACCCCCCGCATTTCAATTTCATGGATGAGCTGGGCAGTTACGCCGTTCAGTCGCTAGCACGCCCCTTTGAACAGGGGCGCAGCGCGCAGATGGCACTGTTCCCCGCAGCCCAGACCTTGGCCAACCTGGATGTGGTTTCCCCTGACTTCAAAGAGATGGTCATCGGTAACACCTGGACCAAGATCTTTTTCAAGATCGGTACCCAGGCCACAGCCGTTGAGTGTGCAGACCTCATCGGCATGAAAATCGGTATCACGAAGTCATTGAGCGGTACGCAGAACGAAAGCAGTAGCACCCCCCTTCTCAATGTGGCGCCAGAGGGTGGCACCGGTGCCGCCGCCGGCATATCGGTCGGTGAGCGAGAGCAGGAGGAGTACAAGGTCTCGCCGGATGACCTCAAAGCGCTCGGTAAGGGGGAATGCATCATCCAGTACGGCGGAGACCAGATCTTCAACGTCCGGGTGCCGATGATCAGCATCGACAGAAAGCTGCAGAAAGAAATCGGCCCTATTCGAATCAACCACTTCCGCAGGCCGTCCGTTAAGGGTGCGGACTTCTTCAAGAACAGTGACAAGTACCTGGGTGGCAGCGGGCTGCCCACTGGTGGGCGGAAGAAACAACAGGAGCAGCTGAGAGATGAGTAACGTAGAACCTAAGGGCGCTCATGTTGTGCCCGGGCATACCCTTGTGCTCGATGAGAGCACTGAGGGCCAGGGGCAACTGATCAGGGAGGTGATTCAGCGACGCATTGCAGCCGGCGCTGCGGTCTTCGTGGTCGGCTCATCGGTCGATGAATCACTTTTGGGAGCGATGATCGGCGCCAGCACTGCAGTTGGTCGGGGAGCTGATCTGCTCATCGTGAATCCTGGTAGTCCCGCCTTGAGCCATACCTACAACCCGGTGCTGCACACAGCACCTACCAAGGTCGCGAGCCATGTCTTGAATTTCCTCGCGGATCAGGATGCGACGGCAGGTCACGATTCAACCCCAACCGCAGCTCTTGTTCGGGCGATTGTATCCTCGCTGCAGCTCGCTGGCCTGCCCTACTCGTACCTTGATCTAGGTATGTTCGTGATGAAGCCTGACGCTATTTCAGCGCTGATCGAACACATGGCCACTGCATACCCTCGTTCAGTGCAGCTGGGAGCCCTGCAGCAGGCCTGCAAGGCCTTTCAGGATGATGATGGCGACATCTGTGCGGTAAAGCTGAAAGGACGCTTCTCGGGCCTCGCTGGGAGCATGTGCATGCTCGGCGCCGGTAGAGCGGGTGAAGTGTTCAACAGCTACCAGCCTGACGTCGTGCTGCACGAGGCGCTGGTAACACGAAAGATCGTGTATCTCGCAATTCCCTACATCGGCCGAGGCCAGGCTGCGTCCAATCTCCGCCGCATCGTGATCTCGAACCTGGCGGATGCTGTTCTGCGGTCGATCGGTGAGCCTGGTGCACCCACTGCGCTGGCTGTGTTCACCGATCCAGGTGGTTGCAATGACCCGAGCATCGAGCAGCTGCTCTCGCCACAGACTGAGCAGGTGATGAGCGTATGGGTTGCAGCTGGTTCGCTCGACGATCTTGGGCGTGAGTCTCTGGATCTGCGCGAGGCCTGCCTGAGTCGAGCTCGCAACCTGGTTCTGTTCAAACCTCAATCCGAGCCGGCAGCGCAGGTCTATTCCCAGCTGTTGCCTATGGAGCCTGAGCAAGCCCAGGGCACAGGGGATGTGATGCAAAAACTCTTGTCGATGGGCACCACCGACTACGCGATTGTTTCCGGCGAGCACCAGGTGACCTGGGCGAGTGTGGCCACCCCGGGTGAAGTGAGGTTCGCCACAGCGGCCGACATCAGACGGCCGGCCAGGCGCCAGCATGCCCGGATGACTGGCGCAGACCAATTCACGCAAACAGTTCCGGTTTAAGGGTGGTGCCAATGAACGAATTCACTGATATGCCCCTGGGCAACGAGGAAGAAAATGATGTCTTCGGATCTGAGCTTCTATCTGACGATTCTGGCGGTCTTTCTGATCCTGGCGATGTTCGTAACTGGCTTGAGAGCTTTGATAGCGCCAATCTTTTCGAAGGTCTTGACGCCTTCGATCTTGATAACGCTGCAGACGATGCTCAAGTGGATTTTCTGGGGACTGACGAAACTGTGGTCGAGTCATATCCTTTTGCTGAAGAACTTGGGCTCGCCGCACTCAATAATCTATCGAACCTTGGAGCGCAAAGACGAAAACTGAAGAAGGATGAGCTGCGCCGGCTTGATGAAGAGGATTTCGAGGACGGCGTAACGCGTCTCGCGTTTCGCATCATCAAGGCCAACGTCGAAGCCTTGTTCGCGAAGAAGCTACCGACCGACGTGTACGTTACGGCTGCGCAGTGGGTGTTCGGGCCTACTCTTGGCGACTGGGCATTTGATAAGTGCTGCGAGGTGCTTGGCGCTCGTAAGGACGTTATCCGCCTGCGGATCCACTACGAGTTCTGGCGTCGCTGGTACGTGTTCCCTGTCGAGTTCCCTTTCATGATCGACCCTGTGCCTGAAGCTGTTGCGGATGAGATCTTCATTCTGGCCGGTGATGAAGGTTTCGATCTTGCCCGGGTAGCATGGGGGCAGCCTGGCATTCGATCGGCTGACCTATTGGCACTGGCATCCCGTAACAATGTCACAGAGGCCTACCGTTCGGCCCTGGAGCGGCTGAGTGATCGTTACATGTTGAGCCAGCAGAATGACTGCTGGTACCTCACCGGCCGTAACCCAGCACTGAGGGCCGTGGACCTGGCTCTGTTGCCCCACAAGCCCTTGGTTAATCAGATCTCCTGGTCCAGCATGTTCTAACCAAGTGAAGAGGAAGCCAGGCTCTCGATTGCGCGGGGGCCTGGTAATACCCTACCCACGCCAGACTCTCACATCCCCATCATCTACATGGATGAAGCCAGTTCCATCGGGATAAAACCCCACCCCGCCGCCACCTAGATACAGGGCAAGACGTCGAAGGTAATCAACCGGAATACCTGGTACCGTGAGATCGCATGCACCGCCACGGAGGTGTGCTGAATGCTTCTTGCCACCCACCTTTTTATTGGTCGACTCCTCCCGATAGCCTGAAAGTACTATGAGAGGTTTGTGTATGCCGTTGATGGAGAACCAGCCCTGTATTCCGCACATGATGTTCAAAAGTGGGACGGAAATCTGTACGGCCTGTCCGGTGTGAACATCGCGCATCAGCCGACATATCGGATCATAACCGGGCCATACAAGAGCCCCCTTATCGAAGTAGACCTTATCGACCTCCTCCCATTTACCAGGCTCGACCTCACGCTTCAGCCAGAGACGTCTCGGTTGATCCCAGAAGGTGCTGGCGATTGAGAGTAGCGGTGTTGAGGAGGCGGCCAAGCCGAGGGCGTAGTGTAGGAATGATCGACGATCCAAGGGAGAGCTCCACTATCTGTGAAGCAGACTCTATCACTGCATGCAGCGTATGTGTACGTGTTATGTATGGATTTGTGATTTATACTTTAATCGAGTAGCCCTAGGGCTATTCGTCCTCGTTCACCCGCTGCATGAACCAACTCGTTTCTGCACTTTGTTGGCGTATCATTGGGACAATCCCACCCTCAAAATCATCCGCGCTATGACCGGAGAGACAGATACTGAGCAGGGTGCAGAAATTACCCCCATGATCTTCTAGCGCTGGGTGCCCCTGGTGGATGTTCTCAACGAGATTATTCAGATTCAGAAGCTCGGACACGCTTGTGCATCGGAAGTTGAACAGCAGGTCTTGCCACTCGCCCAATTCAAAGTGGTAGACGCTGCCCGCATGGCAATAGGTGTGACCATCAATTTCCTTCATGACTGGCCAGCGCATCAACATCAGAGCGGCTTCACCAGGAAAATCCTGGGTAAGAAAATCTCCCAAGCATGCTGCTCTCTGCAGGCGCAGGGCACGGTCTATCGGTGCATCTGGCGTCGCGGGTGATCGAGACAACGGAGTAATGTATACCGGAACCTCCCCGAGAATGTCGTCGTAAATTTCAAAGGAGGGCTCGTCGATATCCGGGGTATCGTCATCAGCGAGCTCATACTCCCAACCGAGGGCATCAAAGACCTCGCACCAAAGAAACGGCTCTGTGTCACCGCAAAGAGCTAGTGCCAATTGTGTCCGGTTAGGCTCACATTGCAGCTCGAAATGTTCGGGGTTGCCTGGTGCAGCGAAAAACTTGAGTCCGTCATCCTCTGGTAGCTCATTGAGGAATGCTTCAAATGCCAGTCTCTGTTCAGTGCTGACAGCGAACTCATCTGACTTCGAGAAAGCCTTGAGCGGCTTTCCCGAGGTGGGGTTGACCACGCTTAAGATAAAAATCGCGAGGGGGGGATCGAGTTGGTGCACTCCAACCAAGACCTGCATGTGATGCTTAAGTCTGGCCTGGACAACTTCCGAATCAACCTTCTCGTCGACCAGTGAGGGTGGAAGAGCTTCAATGGCGTAACTCATGATGTCCCAGCTACCGAAGCCGCACAGACTTGCGAGCATCGCTGCCACCTTATCCTTGGGCAGCTCTGCTCCGCAGCTGCATATGTCAACCCAGTCACGAGCCCGATCAATCGAACTCAAAACAAATGGCTCTTCGTGCATGGGAGGGCTCCGATCAACTAAAGGTATGCAGGTTGATCTCAGCGTAGCGGATGTCTCAACGGGAGTAGTCCTACCGATCGTTCCATTGCAATCACCACCCAATGCGTAGGCATAAAAAAACCCGGCAAGAGCCGGGTTTGGGGGGTTAATTTAAGAGCCCTCGCATGTGCTTGAGCTGCTCGTTTAAGTCGCCGACCCGGTTGGGTGGATTGAAGGTTCCAAGGTTGGCTTCAAGAGCCTCTAGCACTGGCTTGAGGTTCTCTGCAGCCTTGAAGCCCGGCTTATCAGGATCGAGCGCTTGAAGCACGTTCTTCTTGGCCATCATGTTGAACCATTCAGGCTCCCAGTTCTCACAACCAGGTAGCGCAAAGATCGTCCTTTTCGAGCCCATTTCGACGGCTGATAACATGTCGATAGGGCCTTCGACGATCATGAACTCACTCTCAGAGCCTTCCCAAATCCAAGGAGATTTTCCGCCGTAACGCATGGCCTTCTTCTCCCCTTCTTTGGGTTCACGCATAAGCCTGAACTCTGCAGCACAGTGCGATTGCGACCGAAACCACAGTGGCCGAAATGCACAGGCTGGCGCCTTCTTTTCGGGGTTCCACAGGCCAGCTTTCACCATCAGTTCCTGCCCTGCGACCTCAGTCAAGAAGCCCTTGGCTTCCATTGGGTTGTTCGGGATGGTGATCAGGATGCCTCGATTGCAGGCCTCTCGTGCTACACCCTCGGATATACCCCGGCCAGCAAAGTACTTCAGGGCGTCATTCGACGGATAATTGCGAGATTCGGCGACCCGTTGCAATACCAGCGCAAGAGCACTGTCATCGCGTTGGATCGCGTCCATGGGCTTCGGCGGAATGTAGTGCTTAAGCAGCTCCACGTCGGCGCTCATGAGTTCCAGGCCAGCCTCACGATGTGATTTTTCCCAGTAGTAAGCCGCCGCAGCGACCACGTCACCTTGCTCACCGCACGAGTAGCAAAGCCACCCGCCATTTTTTACGCTGATTTTCACCGAGTGAGCGGAAGAAGCTCCGCACCCAGGGTTTGGACAGATGTTGTACCGGATAGCACCTGCTGACGGTCTCGCCTTCGCACCGAGCATGTGCTCGAAGAACCAGTCGAGCGGGACATTATCTCGCACATACTCAAAGTCGACCTCATAGGCGACTCCATTAGCATCGCGCTTGTATGGTCCATTAGTTACTGACATTTTCTGGTTCTCCAGATGAAAACTTGATGCTTTGTGATGCTTCACGCCGGCCTGTAAACCTCAGCCCGCGGCCGTGGCCAGCAGCCGAGCCTCATCCCATATATCAATGTCTAGCTCCCGGGCAGCTTCGAGTTTCGAGCCTGCTTCTTCGCCGGCAACGACGAAACTGGTTTTGCTTGAAACCTTGCTGGAGACCTTCCCCCCTGCTCCCTCGACCAGGGCTTTGGCAGCCTCTCTGCTAAGGGTTGGAAAAGTGCCAGTGAGGACGACGACCTTGCCCTTCAGCGAGGTTCCACTGATGGCAATGAAGTCGTTCGGTGTGGTGATCACGGCTAGGCGATCCGCCTCAGCACCGAGTGTTGAATCCTCGAAGAATCGGGTGATGTTGGTGGCGGTACCGTCTCCAACATCCGCGGTGGCCAGCAGTTGCGCGTATGTCGCTGCGCGGAATGCTGACCAGGACCCGAACTGCGCCGCCAGAGCTTTGCTGGTGGCCTCGCCGACACCCTCGATCCCCAGCGAGAAAATGAACCGCGGGAGTTCAGGAGCCTTGGAGCCCTCAATGCCCGCGATCAGGTTCTTCGCGGAGACCGTCCCAAACCCCGGGAGCGGTGCGACTACCTTGTCGTTCAGGCTGTACAAGTCGGAGGGCATGCTGATCAGGCCGGCGGCGACCAGAGTAGAGACCGACTTGTCGCCCAGGTTGTCGATGTTCATTCCCAGCCGAGAGCCGAAGTGAGCGAGCTTGCCCTGCTTCTGTGCTGGGCATTTGATGCCACCTGGGCAATACAACTCGACGGCGCCCTGCAGGCGAACTAGGGGGCTATCGCACGACGGGCACTTTGTCGGCATCACATAGCGGGAGAGGGACTCATCGCCGATCGAGGGCACTGTCCGAACGATCTCCGGTACCACATCCCCAGCTCGGCGAACGATAACGGTGCTACCGACCTTGATGCCCTTGGCCTCAATCTGATCAGCGTTATGGAGAGTGGCGCTGGACACCACTACACCTCCGACTCGCACAGGTTTAAGCTTCGCCACAGGGGTTGCAGGCCCAGTTCGGCCGATCTGCACCACGATGTCTTCGACGATGGACACGGCCTCTTCTGCCGGATACTTAAACGCAATGGCGAAGCGGGGGGTGCGATTGTTCCAGCCAAGGCTTTCTTGGTCGGCAAGGGAGTTGACCTTGAATACGACGCCGTCGATGGCTACTGGGAGGTTGGTTCGATTCGCACCCACCTCATCGTAGAACCCTTTGATGCCATCCCAGCCGCGGACCACGGTCGTTTCAGGGGCGATGCTGAATCCGAGCTCAAGCAAGCCCTCAATGATCTTCCACTGTTTGGTTGTCTTGAACGCAGGCGTGCCATCGAGCTCCTGGGCTCCATACGCGTAGAAGGACAGCCTCCTGGAGGCAGTCACCTTGGGGTCCAACTGGCGCATACTGCCGGCGGCGCCGTTGCGGGGGTTGGCGAGGGTCTTCAAGCCCTGGCTCTTGAGGCGCTCATTCACGATCTCAAAATCGCTATTGAGCATGACAACCTCGCCACGAACCTCCAAATCAATGGCCGCAGGGAGGGTCAAAGGCAAGTTCAGGATGGTTTTGGCCTGTGCCGTTACATCCTCCCCGGTCGTACCATCCCCGCGGGTGACTGCGCGAACCAGGACGCCAGCCAGGTATCGCGCCGAAAGCGCTAAGCCGTCGTACTTCAGTTCAGCGGTGAACTCGATGTCCGCCGGCTGTGACAGCTCATCCAGCACAGAGCTTGCAAATGCCCGTGCCTCTTCCTCGTTCATGGCGTCCTTGAGCGACAGCATTGGCACATCGTGTGGTGCTTGGACGAACTCCTCCAGAACCCGGCCACCGACCCGCTGCGTTGGTGAGTCGGCGGTAGCCAGATCTGGATACGCAGCTTCCAGTTGCTCCAGTTCACGAAACAGGAGGTTGAATTCTCCGTCCGGGATCGTCGGGGCATCGAGTCGGTGGTACGCATCCATGTGTCCAGCGACCTCTGCACGGAGTTGAAGAAGGCGTTGCTCAACCTGGGCGAATTCAGACATGGTTTTTCCACTGGCAGGATAGGTGTGTGCATGATTATAAATCTGCCAGTATTATGCGTACATGTTTCTTTTTCGTGCGCCAAATTGTGCTGGCGGTAAGCCGGCCAGGAGTGAGTTGCATCATGTTTTCGAACCTTCACCTCTACCGGATTACTGAGCCCTGGGGCTTGTCTACGGCCGACCTTGCGAAACGGCTGGAAAAAAAGGCTTTCACCCCTTGTTCGGGTAGCGTCACCAAAACCCAGGGGTGGGTGGAGCCCCGCGTGGGCGGTGGTCTCGTGCTTGAGGTGCAGAAACAGATCCTGCTGAATCTGTGCTTTGAAGAAAAGAAAGTCCCAGAGCCGGTGTTGCAGCGACACGTGGCAAAGAAGGCGGCCAAAATGCTCTCAGAGAAGGGCTACAAGCCCAGCCGGGACCAGCTGAAGGCGATGAAGGACGAAGCGTTTATCGAACTTCTGCCCAGGGCATTCGAAGCACAGAGCACGGAAAAGGTGTGGATCGATACCGCGGCGGGGCTGATCGGCATTGACTGTGGCTCACCGGCGAAAGCCGATGATGTTGTCACTCAAATCCATGATGCCATCGATATACCCGCATCACTGATTCGGACCTCGATGGACCCCTCCTCTGCGATGGCCACCTGGTTGATGAACAACGAATCCCCTGACGAATTCACGGTCGACCGTGAAGTCAACCTGCAGGGGCTGGACCTTGAAAAGTCAAAGGTGGGTTACGCCTCGATCAGCCTGGAGCGAGAAGAGATCCGCCAGCATCTACTGGAAGGTCGGCGGCCCGTACGATTGGCCATGACGTTCAATGAAGAGGTGTCTTTCGTTTTGACGGACAAGTCGACCCTCAAGCGCATCGTCTTCCTCGAAAACGTGAATAAAGAGATTCCCGATGAGGAGGATGAAGAGGCCGCATTCGGTGCAATGTTCCTGACTTACGCTGGCGTGCTGTCAAAGCTCGTGCCCGCTCTAATGGAAGCGCTCGGCGGCGAGGAGGCAGCACAGGGGTAATCAGATTTGTAGATGCGTGATGTGCATTACCGGGTACTAGGCAAACGCAAGGCTTAGCCACTCAACCCGGGAGAATGACCATGAAACTGACTATCGACACCGATGTTTGCAAACGTAAGGCTCAAGCTCTGTCGCTTGAACTCGCTCTGTTCATCACCGCGTGCTGCATGCGCTTGAAACTGCTCTGTGAGATTGCTGTGATGCTGGCAAAGGCCGGTTACTACAGGATGTTCTTCTCGCAAATCTACACCACCAGCAACATTGATGTTGACGGTTTCCGTAACGTGTTCGAGCTTGAAGGTTATCCAAGCGTCACGCCTGGCCATGTGCGCTTGCAGTATCGCCAGACGGTGAACGGTCACGAGAAGGCTCGCACCAGCATGCTGGTTACTGTGCAGGAATGGGATGCAGTGGCCCGCCGTGTGGCATTCGGTTCTGGGCGCTTGGCGCAAGCCGATTAACGTTTTACAGCACCCGGCCTCACCTGAGGCCGGGTTTTTTATTACTCGCCGTACAGCGCGTCCCATGCCTCTTGGACTGCTTCGTCCGAGGCGTCGCTGAGCTCACCCAGGCTGACGGTCGCATACCCACTGGCATGTTTCACGAGAAGCCCAGCGCGATGCCGGGCTTGATCGTGATCAGTGGACGGGGCCTGGGGCTTGTTGTTTGTAGATCTTCTGCAACCTGGCCTCGGCAAGCTTCGCGATCTCAGGCTGCGCACGGAGGCGGATGGTATCCAGGGCCAACATGGCGCTGATGTCGCCAGTGATCGACGTGAAGGTAGCATCTGGTGAGCAGCCATCGTCCAGAACGGATTCTGCTTCTGCAGACGCCACGACGAACGTCGGTACCGATTCCACCTTGAAGGCCTTGAACAGATTGGGGTTGATCTCCCACGGCACACCGGCCTTGTTCACCTCCAGCGCAGCCTGTTTGGTCTGCATCTGGGAGCCGTTTTTAAACCCTCTCACGACCATGACGGCACCGGTTTCACGCGCCTGTTGCGCCAGCCGCTCAAGCGTATCTTTCGGCATTGAGAACGACACGAAGATGATGAAGTCGTTCGCGCCATGGCTAACCTTCTTCCCGTCCTTGGCCGCGTTGAATCGGGCAATCACGTCGTCGAGCGATTCAGTCTTGGTGGGTGCTGGGGCGTCAATGACCGGTACCGTGGCCTTGAACGTGCCCGGCTTCACCGGATCAATCTTCCCGTTCAGAGCGGCACTTCGAGATGCCGCCTGCTCCTGCATGATCTTCTGGATAGCTTCGTTGGAAGGAATTTCCAGCTGCTGGGACACGGCAGGCACGGCGATGAAGCTAGTTACTAAGAGTAGCGCCGCCGCAGCAGTCGCGTTTACGGAAAATGCCATAGCCAAAGTCCTTGTAACCTGGGAGAGGGAACTCAGTGTTCGATTCGGTCAGAATGGTCGACCGCCCGATTGGAGAGCAGCACTTGCCTGCGATTTTTGCGGTCTCAGGCTTGGGGTAGAGGCGAGTCAGCTTGTACTGCCGCTTGTCCATGATGATCTGCGGGTAGTAGCCGCACATGGCGTCACCCCCCATTGCCGCCCACTGGGTACCAGCGGCATGCAGTTTTGCGAGGATTCGCGTGGTTTGCAGCCGGGCGGTTTGCTCCATGCTCAGGTGCGCCTCGTTTCGGCCGGTCAGCGGGTACATGTGACCGTACGAGCCGGCGGCCCAGAAGATCGTGGACAGTGGAAAGCCCGCGGCGGCGGCAACGGCATCGGCGGACATGGCCCCAATCGCCAGCATGCTTCCGAACGGGAATGCGTATGGCGTCAGGATGCCGGCGAGCTCGTCGTCGTTGTGGGTGGGGTCTGCAAAAGACATCCAGGGGACGTCGATACCGCGGTTGTCCATGCAGGTATCGTCCAGGATGGCGCCCATCACATACATGGCCGGGTTGATGTAGAAGTTGACCTGCATGAACGAGTCGCGTGTGCTCCCGATGCCGCTGCTCTGATCGTCAGAGATGTAGCCGAAGGCGTCTGCGTTCACGCCTACGTTGACTTTCACCCCACCAAGCAAGGGGAAGCATCCAGGCACCGTGGTAACGTCGGTCATCATGTCGAACTCCCAGAACGATGTGGGAATGCCGACCTTGGGCGGGTTGTCGCACGTGCAGAATGCGCTTTTGTTCCCACTGTCGAAGTCCTCCTGGCCATCGGAGATGAGCTCCGTTGAACCGAAAAGCTTGATCGGGAACATGCAGGACCAGCAGACATCCGAAATCAGGTTCGGGAATTTACCGGTGCACACGCCTTCATCGGCAGAGCTGACCGGACTGAGCAGGGCCGTTGCCACAAAGCCCAGGGCCATAAGCAGTTTCTTCATAGCTTCAACTCCTCGATCTGGAGTTCCCTGCCCTTTTGGGTCAGGACCGCGGGAACGCGCTCGATCCCGAACTTCTTCGTGAGGATCCCCATCTGGTCGAAGTAGACCGGGCGACCCCACTCCCGGTTGAGCTTCAGGAACGAACCCGCGACCAATATCACTTTGTCCCGGGGATGCTCATCGGTGCGCTTCTTGGCGTACTGCAGCTGCTTCGGATCGCGAGCGTCGATGAAGATGATCGCTTTGCTGAGGGTGATGTGGTCCAGCGGGTTGATGCGAGTGCCCGCCGGCACCAGGATGTTGCCCAGATGATCTTTGACGGTCTCAGGGTACGTGTAGGTCGGGTCGTACATCCTGATCTGTGGCTCAACGACGGGCCCAATGCCGGGTACCGGCTTGGGGTTTTCTGCTCCGGCCAACTGCTTGTCGCGGTAGTCGTTCCAGAACTTGTCGAGTTCGCCTTTCTTGTCCATCGCTTTCAATCGACCTTGGATCATGTCGATTGCATCCTGCTCCTGGATCTCCCAGGTGTTTCCGTACTTGCCGAGATCTTCGGCATGAACAGTGGATGACGTGAGGTAGAGGGCGGTAAGGAAAGCGGATGCGCATAAGCGGCGTAGCTTCATCACAACTCCAATGAGAATGCCCAGCCCGGGGCTCATGATGATCAGGTGATCAGAAACCAACGTGGCCATCGAAATGGCCACGTGGAGAAAACTGTCGGAGGGGGATCAGGAACCGCCGTTGAGGAAGTTATCCAGGCGCTCAAGTGGTACCAGCCCCGGCAGCTTTCGGCCGTCTTCGCTCACCATGGCTGGGGTGCCTTGGAAGCCGATGCTTTCAGCCAGGGCGATGTTGCGCTCGATTGGGTTGTCGCATTTCTTCGCCGGAGGCTGGGTGCCATGCGCCAGTGCTTCCCATGCTGCAGCCCGGCCCGATTCAGGCAAACACCAAACCGATTCTGCTTTGGCGCGAGCCTGCGGGTGCAGTGAGTCAAGCGGATACATGAAGGTGTAGATCGTGACGTTGTCGAGCTTGGCCAGGACGTCCGATTCCAGGGTTTTGCAGAACGGGCAGTCAGGGTCAGAGAACAGGTAGAGCTTGCGGGCGCCGTTGCCCTTCACGCGAGTGATCGCATCGGCCAGAGGAAACTTCGATACGTCGATTTTCTCAGCGGCAGCTCGCTTAGGTGCCGTCAGGTCCTTGCGGGTCTGCATGTCGTAGACGCTGCCGAACAACAGGTAGCGACCTGAAGCGTCGGTATAGGCAATGTTCTTGCCCATGGTGATTTCGTAGAGGCCATCAATCGGCGCCCGCTCCACGTTGGTGAAGTTGGTGGAGGGGTATTTGCCCTTGAGCGTGTTGAGCACGGTCATGATCTCGATGTCAGCAGCTGGCGCCGCTGCCGCAGCAGCTGGAGCGATGGCTGCTGCAGGGGCCTGAGCCACCTCTGGTGCAGGAGACTCGGCCTGGGCGAATGCAGCCAGCGAGCAACTGGCGAGAGCGATAGCGACAACGAGCTTTTTCATCGGTTACCTCAGATTTAGAAATGGCATCGGTAGAATTATGTGTACGTGTGATCATATACTAGCAATACCGACAACGCGTGACTATACGCAGCGAGTATTAAAAGAGAGTTATGGATACCGCAAAGCCGCCATCTCACCCGTTGCAGCAACTGCAGCACGCCTATCACGCCATCAACGAGCGTTTCTTTTCCGGGGCATTGCCTGGCTGTGAAATCGGATTTTCGACACGCCATGGATCTGAAGGCCATTACCGGCCTGGCGCTCTTCCGAGCGGGGAGCTCTGCCCGGCCCTGGACCAAATCGCCATCGGGGCGCACCTTTCGAGCAGCAAGATGATCGAATCGCTGGCGCATCAGGCCTGTCATCAGTACCGCCAGCACTCCGGACCGCCCCCGCGGCGGTCCTACCACGACCAGGTCTGGGCCGAGAAAATGGTCGAGATCGGTCTGCAACCGTCCAGTACCGGTATGCCTGGTGGCCGAGTGACTGGGCAGAAGGTGTCGCACTACCTTCTCGAAGGCGGGGGCCTGAGTCTCCTCATCCGCGAGCTTCACGATCAAGGGCTGAATATCAATCTGGCGGGTGCGGCCGGGCCTGCTGGTGCTGGCCTCCGAAGCGCGAACAAAAAAGCCTGGGCCAGAACGAAATACACATGTGCTGGCTGCAACAAATCTGTGCTCGGCGGCGACCAGTTCAACCTGGTGTGCGGTGATTGCCAGCTGCCGCTAACGGCTGAGGTATCTACTGCGGGAGCGATCGAGCGCGAAGGCGCCGAGATGTCGACGTCGGGTGCAATACTGCATTCGTCAGCCAGAACTCTGGTGCAGCCGGCGGCATAAAAAATCCCTCGAACCAATGGTCCGAGGGATGGTGAAGCAGTTATGCAGAGCTGGTTCGCTCGCAAGAATCCAAACGGCTCATGTCCGGCCTGCATTCTCCATTACGTTGCTTTCCGGGATAGGAATCCCGTAGTGGTCGGCATCGTGGTACACCGATGAGTTCGGATTGAGGAATGACAGATCCTCAACGACCCAACGTCCTCCATTGCTACCTCCTACGAGGAAACAGCATGTGGTGCCAGCAGGTACGTCAATTTGGTAAGCGCTTCGGCCCACCTTCAGCTCGATTGTGGCGGCGATGACGGTCTTGCCCAGTTTTGCGACAGGGGTGCGGGTGCTCATGTGTATCTCCTGAAAGGCGTTTATTGCTGGCAGATCAATAAGTGAACAGGTCACCCGCAGATCCATTGCCGTTGTTGAACTTCGTGTCACGAGGCACTTCGAACCAGCTGTAACCGTCCCAGACCTCCAGCGTTTCGCCAGACACACGTGCATCGAAGTAGCGCCCGCCCAGCTTCGGGTGGTAGGCGTAGATGCCCGCCCCTTTCATCAGGTGATCTTCAATTTTCTTCCTTGCTATAACTGCGGTGAGAGTGGCCATCGCCTGCTCCATTCATGTGAGGTGTGCCGAGGCACTTGAGTCGCCATCTGGCGTTGAACTTGCCTTTGGGGATGTCCCTCATGGGCCTATAAATCCACATGAAAAACCCGGCGCGTGGCCGGGTTGGATGGAGCGTTTCTAAGCTTGCAGCTGGTAGCTACCAGTTACCTTGGTACCGCGCATGGCGCTGTAGTAATTGACGCGTTCGATGAAGGGGATGGCCTTCAACGCGGTTGAACTGAAGCCATGCGCTGAGCGGATGGTCTCAATGGTGCCTCCTGTTGAAAGCTCCCAGAGGAAAATGGTGCCACCATTGGCATGCACCGCTGCTTTACGGGTGATCTGCGCGTCTTTCATCAGTCGCGAGGCTTCGATGATGGGATGCATACCGCCACCCTTCACTTAGCTTTGGTGTTGGCGACGAACGATTCGAGTTCCTTAACGGTCGAGCCGAAATTTACTTTCTCGCAGAGCCCTTCGATCTCTTGGATGGACAGAGGGGTGAGCTGTCCGGAATTGCTTGCGATATCAAGCAAGCCCGGAGTTGCTGACTCGCCGCTTCGAAGGAACTCCTGATAGTGGCGAAGTGAGGCGAGGATCGTACCTTGTTCACGGTCATCGACCAGAACTGCAGTTTGAGTTGCTTGGATTTGCTTGGACATGCTGAATCTCCTGAATGAAACAGGTCTTGCGATGACCTGGTCCCAGGAGATGGTGAGCATCGAGCAATAAAGCTGGGCTCGGTTTGAGGTAGGGGTGCTGATGCGAGTGTGCGAGCTCTGCTCCGGTGATAGGCCGACAGGACAGAGCTCAGCTCCAATGTGTGCTGGTTTCTCTACTTTGGTTGGTCAGCCATGGTTGTACACTTGGTGCGGTAGCCATGCGGAGTTTTTTGTTGAATCCGATAAATCCTCAGGAATTCGGCCCTGCTCGCGCACACTCCGAGGCAGAGCCTGATACCTCAAACCGCAGGTTCAATATCATCGATCATGAAGTCTAGTTCAGACCGCAAATAATCAAAGCGAGCATTAGCGACTACATCTGGATATTTGGAATCCATGAATGGGGAAACCATCCACCCTTTATGCTCGCTTTTTGATCGCTCTTCAAAAAACTCCGTCAAGCCAACCTGACTAATGACCTGAATTGCGATCTCATACTCCTCAATCGACATGATTGTGTATGGGTACTGATCTACCATGCTCTTTTCAAGACCAGCCTTGTCTAGGAGATTAAGAATAGCGTCTTCAAGTTTCTGGAAGATGGATGGGCCAAAGAGATACCAGTTTGAGAGAGTCAATACAACCGGGTAGAGTTTCCGACCCTCTGGCTTCCATGGCGTATACTCACTAACTACATCCGCCAAATTCTTGTAGTTCTGAACGACGAATTTTGCCAGATGATTAACCTCTTTCTCTAGAGCGCCCTCCTCTAGCTGGTAACGAGCTGGAAGTCCAAGGCGCTTCGATTTACACTCAATAAGCATAGCCGCCGATCCATCGTACACATACCAGTCCACCCCATCCTTCTTAGTCTTTTTAACGAAATACTCCTCTCCCGCTCGAATTGATAGATTGCCCGTTGTTATAAGCTCAGCACTTATTTCACCAACATATCGTTCAACCGCCGCCCCGTATGGATTCTCAAACCCCTCAATTCTTCCCAAGTCAAAAAATAAGCCTTCCGACACTCTCGACAAGATAAAATGAGGAACCGGGCAAATTACAATATTAGGGGCCTCTGGAAAAACACGAACCAAAGGTGTACTTTGCAAAGGGTTGATAGTGTACGACCAGTTCTCATTGTATTCTTGAACTGACTTGGTCCGCTCTCGGAGGGGCTGAAAATCCATCACAATCAAGTTGAAAAATGAATCCCGTTGCTGATCAGAAACTCCGAGCTGTGTAAAATCAGTATTCAGATCATATGAATTTTTTGAGATGAACGCACCGGCTGTCGCCATACCTAGGAGATAGAATTTCTTGATAGTGAGGCCAGTCTCCTTCTCCAAAAGGGCTTCAACCTCAGGCGCTCTGTAAATCCTAAAGTATCGAGCAAGCCGCAATTCGACAGTGTGGGCCTGCCAGGGGAACTGTTGCTGAATGATCCGATGCACTTCTTGGAAGATCATCTTTTCAAGGCGGCCGTGCACCTGTTGATCTTGCAGCTTCCTGACTTTCTCGATGGCGGAAACAAAATCTCTTAAGTCAAAAAGGTTTTTTGTAGCACCCACTCCAGAGTTCAAGATCACCTCACGCGCAAGGATATCGAGCTCCCAAGGAAATACTACACCCTTTATAGAACACTTGCCCTTTGGATGAATGCGTGAAAAGTGCAGAGGAATAGATTCCCCATATTGGATATTCTGAAAAAACCGACATATTTGTAGAAGGGCTGCAGTACGGTCAAGCTTGGCAACAAAATTACGAAGTGGCTTGTAATGGTGATACATCAGTCTTCCCTGATTATTTGACGTCAGAAAAAAGCGTAGAAACTAAGCACGATATTGCGTAGTACTTTACACTATCCCTCGGCGCTGGGCACTGCCACTATCTTGCTTGTCGAGACGACTACCGAGGCTGATTCGGATAACCTTTGTCCATGGCAGCGAAGCTTGAAATCCAACTCATCGGCCGATTTTGGCGACCTGATGTCTCTGTTTGTGAGACTCACAACTGATGGCAGGGAGGTAGCAATGGTGATGGCCTGCATAGAAGCCGAAAATGGACGTGGCCAACAAGCTTATGTCGATTACAGCACTTCGTATTCTGCACCAGGGACAACTGCAGCCTACAGAGTACCTCGACCCGTTCGAGCCATTGATCGGGCGTGGCTATTATCCCCCACCCCTCGTTGTCCTCGGTACCTCCCGCGGATTAGCCACTAGGGGAATTCAGGTGGCTGATAAGCGAAAGATCAGGAACTCATGATTATCGCCTGCATGCCAGGCTCTCGCGATCGAGGAGGCCGAGTACTGGAAGCAGTTCAGCCGGCCAGCATAGGGTGAATCTGGCTGGACCGAGGATGTTTTGAACCGATCAAAATCATAGCCCGCACGGTTGGAGGCTTGGCTCGGTTGATAGGCTGCATGCTGAGCTCGTTATCTTCCCGGCGCTGCTGCTGTTCGTGTGAGAGTATGGTGGCCATCGTTGTCCCTATTGGGTTAAGGCAGAAGTCGCGCCTGGAACGCGTACCTATACGCCTCGTGCTTCTGAATGCATGGGTTGCCTTTGCCCATTCCGATACTGTGAGTATTTATAGTGCTGATTAGAGGGTTTTAAAGCAGTGTATAAGGATGCCTAATCCTCTAGAAGCGGCTAATTTCCGCCATTTTAGGGGGCGCAAGCGATGGTCTGAAGAATTTTATAGATCCATGTTGCATCGCCAGCGGAATCGGTGTCTAATAGGGCCCATGCAGGCGATCAAGCCTCAACCTACCCAATCTCCTGAAAGGCTGGGAAAATCAACCGAAAGGTTGAACTTGCGACCACAAGGCCCGCTACTTCGTAGTGGGCCTTGTGGTTTCTGGCGTTCGTGAATCATGCGCGTTTCTTACGCAGTGCATGGGTTCGCTAAACAAGAGTCCGCAGAGGGCGGAGGTGATCACGCCTCTACCCAACTACAGATCACTCCCCTTGTTCTGTGCCTTTGGTGGACTGCCGCCACAGTTTCCAGGACTCATAAAGCCGCTCGGCGGATACGGGCTGTGCAAAGCCCATCCATTCCGCCACCAGGGCCGGCGTTTCACCTCTTTCGAACAACTCAGCCGCAAAGGTATTACGTAGGGTCTGCGGGCTAGCTCGATGCTCAGGATCGCGAATGGCCTTCACCCCGGATTCGACGATCACGGCCTCGGTGATGCGGTTCACCGTCGACGGGTTGATCGAGGTGATTTTGCGACCGTTCTTGACCACCGGCGTGATGTCGCTCGGGAACACCAGGTCGCCCTCGGTACCGGCCTGATGGCGGATGTGCAACCAGGTGGCCAGCGCCCGGGCGGCGTAGTCAAACGGCTTGGTCCGGTGCTCGAACTTCGAATCCGCATAGGAAATGATGATCCATGGGGCGGCTTGCGGGGTGATGCAATTAACAGTCAGGCCGACGATGTCCTGCACCTTGAGCCCAGCCCCCACACACAGACCCACCATCGCCCGATCGCGGGCTTCGCGCCAGCGCCCCCGCTCGTTCTGCGCCGTCAGCGGCGCCACCAGGTGATTGGCCAGCAGCTCGGCTTCCTGGGGCCGCAGAAAGCTCGTAGGCAGGTTGCCGTCGACATCCTTCCATTTGACCCCTTCAGCCCTCAACGCCTGCGCCGCCGGGTTGAGGAAGCCTGGCTCTTCCTTTTCCTTGAACAGGTCGGCCAACACCCGTTGTATGAGTTTGCGGTACCGGTCGCGCTGCGGCCTATTGTTCACTCGCTTTTCGTTCTTCTCGATCTCAGGGGTTAGGCTATCGAGGAAGTCTGAAATATCGCTTGCATCCACTTCGTCTAATTTAATGCTCTTTTGCTCAATCCAGTCGACAAACCGGCCCCACTGTGCACGGTAGACCTCTGCAGATGACACTCGAATCCGGACTGAGGTGCCCCGCCCCGCCTGCTGGCTGATCCAGTGGTCGAATGTCTCCTTGGGCCGTTCATTCCAAGAAGGACTATCAGGTTTGAAGAGGTCTTCAGTAGCGCTCATGGGCGACTCCGGAGGTACAGGATGGACGGGAGCTAGGTCGGCCTGCTCTGACTGTTAATTGCATGTCGATGAAGTGTAGTGGAGAACATTTGTACTCGCCTGGTTTTTTCACTGACAGAATGGGGTGTGCCTGGCGCCGGCACTGCGGGCCGAGAGGGACCGGCGGCTTCAAGAGCACAGAACAAGGGAGGGGGTATTCGTGCGTGTGTGGCATCCCTGAGGGCAAGTTCAACTACTTTCAGGAGTTCGCCATGAACAACGTATCGCTCATCAGCTTCATCAACCTGCTGCACAGCGCCTCCCACGTGCAGCTGACGCTGCCCGGGCTTACCACGCGCTGCACTGCGGAGGTCGAGCAAACGGATTCCACCATCACCCTGCTTCGCCTGTTGTGGTCGAGCAACTGCGAGACGATGATCACTGCTGAGGCACTGTCGGCTGGTCACTGGGTCGACGACACGTTCCACTGCCTGGATATTCACGGCCGCGAGGTGACGCTGCAATTACTGCAGACGACAACAATCAAACCCGACTGCAGCACGCCGAACGAGCTCGATGCCTTGCTCCGTGAACTGTTGCTGGAAGCTAATCGCCGCCGGCACTTGCCAACCAAGCCCATGCAAAATGCCCTGCAGGTAGCTGTCTGGGAAGGTTCGAAGTCAGTCCGACGGTTGCTGTTCCCGCAGATGCTTGCAACGCTGAACACCGTCCAGGAAACACTCAACAAAGCCGCGCAACTCGGCGTATGGGACTGGGCCTCGATGCCGCAACTGCGTGACCAGGTCACGGCTGCGCTCGCGGCTGATTACGGTACCGAGGTCACCTGGAGTCCGGATTGCGTCTACGACCACCTGGACAGCGGTGAGATCCTCGATTTCTTCGCGGATCTTCGCAAACGCACCGACACTCTGGATGAAGAATCCGAGCTGGTATGGCGAGTCTTGGTCATGGCGGTCAACCTTCTGGAGAAAAAGCAGCTCCACGAGTTGCTCCAGGGCCTGCGTCAACGACTGGAAGACACGAACGACGACATGCGCGAGCTCTGCTCTCTGCCTGTCGCTGATTTGCTGCGACTGATCGCAGACCCTGAGGCTGATGCCGAGGGGGTATAACGCTCTACCCGCCCCGACCTTGTGTCGGGGCTTTTCTTTGGGCAAAAGAAAACCGCCAGTCCGAAGACCAGCGGCGGATGGAGCGTTTGTGTGGGCTATGCCGATTTCAGCACATAGCGCTTCTGCGGAATGAGCACTGTTTCTTCGACGACGTTTAGGCTCAGCATGTCGATGAAGGTTGAGCGGATATTGTCACAAGCATTGTCAAATGCCTCGACGACCTCCACGCGGTTCGCGAGTTGGTCCAGAGACCATTCGTTGAAGTCTTCATCCTGGTCCAACGCCTGGCCAGAGACACGAAGCGTTTTGGGTGGATGCTGGAAGTTTAAACGACCTGCATGACCTTCGGCGCCACAGCGACCGCAGCGGTTGTCACCTTCGGAACAGCCTTGGTAATTGCGTTGAGAGCAGCTTCGGCAGTAGGACTGATAGCCGGTGGACTCCCAGTGGCTCTTCATGAGCACCAGATACCCGCTCGAACGTCCATTACTGCTGATGGTGAACTCGCCATTCATTTCCACGACGAAGTCCTCGATCACCAGAGACAAGTCATCCCAGTAGTCGACATTGAGCAGCTCAAAGGCCTTCTCTGTCTGCTCCCGATCCAGGCCAAGGGCATGAATCTTCACGCAGTGAGCGTAACTGGTGACGCGGTTCCAAGAGTTCATTGTGTCATAGCGATAATGACCAGCCAGGAAGCTGATCATCGCTTGACGATCGGTGCGGTCCACTGCGGCTTTTTGAAAATGTTGCATTGGAAAATCTCCTGTTGGCTGTATAACCGGAGATGTGCAACACAGAGCGGTAAATCCGGGCAATGGCGCGATCGGGGATCATAGGCCTGGGGCCGGCCCGGGCAGATCGAGTGCTGCAACGGCGAGTTGGCCCGCTGGGTTAGCCCACCCGCCTGGCAACGGTCTGGGCATCACCAAAACTGCGTGATAGGCCGGGTCTCAAAATTGTCGATGGCTTCCTTGTGCTGCTGGTAATGCTGCTCGTAAATCTTGATGTTGAGGCGGCAGAACTCTTCCAGCTCAGGCTCGGGTAACCGCGGCGAGAATAGAATCACTGGCCGCTGGTCCTGATCTGCGAACTGCAGGGTGCCGTCAGGGAACATCACCTGAGGTATCCCGCCCAATAGCATCTCAACTTTGGTAATGAACGGGGTGATCTTGGACTGCTCGGGCGCGAAAATGTGCATCACTTGATCGGTCATAGCGGTTATCTCCTAGGTCAATGGAACAGGGATGCGATTAGGTCCTCTGGTCCCTACATCACACCAGCTTCAGATGGGGTCTTTTAGGGTCGCCTATACGGACCTGCAGCGCCGGCTGCATGTGCATTACGTCAAAACCCATGGACTTGAACCACACAGGGTTCATCAACGTGCGTTTCTCGGTGGGGAGTTCGAAAAAACCGTTGTCCTCGGACCAGAATCGGCCGCTCACTGGATGAACCAGGTCAAGCTCACAGGTGCCGTCGGGATAGGCGCACACCACAAGCTCCCAGGACGGATCAGGGGGGATTGGCCATTGGTAGCCCGCCGGCCCCAGGCGCTTCCGAATTCCGCCGTCACAGCGGCCGGACAACCCATATACGAATGCACGGACATGCCACATCAAGACCGGGCGGTTTCGCTCAGTCCACCCTGCACATGCATGCCTGAATGCCTGGCGAACCAAAGGCCTTGGTAGGCCCCACTGAAAGCACGCAAGGCCCTTCTGATACATATCTTCGAAGTCGAGGTTGGGATAGCCTGCGTCGTCCGCTGCACGCTCCAAATAGTTCATGCTTCGCGCACCTCCGGGCGATGTGCAGACCATCCGAGACGGTACTCGTCCACCCTGGCCAGCGCGTCTGCTGCCGAGCGCTCGACTAGGGTTTGCGTTTCCCCATCGGTGTACAGGCAGCCCGTGGTATCCATCACGAGCGCAGCGCCGGCAAGGTCGATTGCCAGGATGTGGGTGTAGTTTTGGTGGCCTGCCAGGCTATTTTCACTTTGAGTAAGATCTCGACTGATCGGCCCTTTGGCGACCCCGCGGTATGGCTCTGGAACTGTCTCGGGCCATCCGTCGCAAAAGAATGACTCGACGAATTCCAGCAGGCCGATTCCGAGCTCGGCAGCGAAGCGTTTGATGCCCTCGATCGATGATCCATCCCACGACCATTCTTCAATCAAATTCCGATTGCACATGCTGGGTCCCTCCCTAAGGCTCCGGCACCATTGTGTGTGCACCAATTGAACCATGCATTCTAAATAATATCGATACTTAACACGTAAACATAAGTCGATTAGAGATAACTGTGGCCTGCAGTGAAGCACGCTCATCCTGCGGGCGAAAAAAAACCCGGCAAATGCCGGGCTATGGGGTTACCTGCTCACGCTTGCGGCGTCAGCAGTAGCTCAAGGTGTTGACGATCACTTGCGACCATCGAATCGACGCCCCGCAAAATAGCAGCAGAGAGCGCCTTTCCAGCGATTTGCTGCGAGTTTGCGTTACCGTTGAGCTGCTCTTGAGAGCAGCACTCAGAGGCCTGGAGAATTGACCGGAGATTGCCTAAGGAGAGCCGACCGACTATGGCATCCAACACGATGGCAACAGGAGAGCCACACACCTGAGTCGCTTTAGCTACAGCGCTCGCTGTGTAAGGTGCAGGATCAACGGTGAGGCCCTGGGCAGCGGCCAAAATCTCATTCAACTGATCAGTGACCAGGTGCAAGAGCTCGTTGTAGCTATCCCCATCGGGAGGCAATTCCTTGTCGTTGAGGTCTCGGGCATGCGCGTTGACGGCGCTGAGAAGCTTGACCACAGCTTGCAGGGAGATTTTTGGATCGTTCAGGCTCATGAGAGGCACCAGGTAGTTGGTTGTTTAACTGACCTCAGGAGATGCTGCACACAGCCCTACAAACCCCTTTCTACATGCCTGTGGGACATCTCCTTGCATCATGAAAAGCCTTTCAAGGAGAGACCCTATGCAATTCCAACAAGCCTTCGAGCAAATGCGTGCCATCGTTGAGGCTGATGACTGCCTTCTGCGGGGATACAAACAAGACTTTTACCAGTTTGACCTGCTCCATCTCACCAAAACTGGGACGGTCGGCGGTCGATACGTTTGGGTCATCCGCGAAAACGGCACACACCTGGCTTCACTCGGCCTGCATCCCAAGCTCACTGAGTTTGTGGAATGCGCGCTCGACATGAAGGAGGCACTGCAGGTTTTCGAAATCACCCTGCTGAAGGATGGCGCTGCGACGATTAAACCTATCTCCGTGGAGATGGGGCGTGACCTGTTACGGCACCAGCAATACAAGTTCGAGGGACGGCACATCAAACGAGGCGGCCGCCTCGTTGCGCTGGTTGACATCGAGGTGTTGTACAACCGAGGCCAATACGGCGGTACCGTCAGCTTCTCCTTCGAATCAACACCGAGCAGGGATGAAGAGACTGACTTCAAGCAAATCGCCCTGTGCCTTTTCCAACAGAGAGCGCAAAGCTTGTTTGCCTGTATGGACAACGTGACTTTCCAGACGCGCAATCTTGCTGCATGAGGTACCAACGCAATACCCCACCGCTGGCCACCTAGGTCAGCGGTTTTTTTTGGCCGAAAAAAAACCGGCCTCAAGGGCCGGTCGGTAGCGTTTCCTTCAGCGTGCAGCGAGCATTGCCATACGGCTCCGCTCCTCGCGTTCAAGCAATTGCTGGCAGTTGTACGGCTCAACCACCTGGACGCCGCCCAGGTCATCGAGGTGCACCAGGTAATTTAAGTAATCATCACCAGGATTCGACCATAGGTGCCTCAGCCGCTCGTGGTTGAGCACATGTGCCTTGAACTCCTCTCGACTCAATTCCCCACGGCCGAGGGCGACCTGCAGTTTCGAGTACGCCAGGTAGTCTGGGCGCCAGCTTAAAGGGATAGCGCAAAGCGCGTGATGTACGCCATCCGAATCGGGCCATACCGGGGGAATGGTCGTCAGTTGTGCCATGGTTAGGCCCGCCTCTTCTGCCGGTGCAGCGATGGGCGAGAGTTCGAGCCCTGTAACATCGAACCAAGCATGGCCAGTCGCCGAATAAGCAACCGCGCTGATCGGTGACGTTGGTGCGCAACCATAGACCACCCAGCTCTGGCAGCCAGCCCACTGACGGATGAATCTCACCATCAGGGAGCCGTCGACAAGAGGCTTCCGCCAGATGCAAGCGCGCAGGTGGTAATCGATATTGTAGGGCGCCAGGTCCGCAGGTAGATCAGTGTCGACAACAGCATCGAACACCTCAAACCCACCGGCGCCGATTCGCGCCAGGTAACTGGCTCCCTCGGCGATTTCAAAGGCAGGGTCAAAGTGCAGCACGCCGGCAAGTGCCGTCTCCCCTCCTCCGGTTAGGCGAAACACAATGCGGCCGTGAGGCTTGTAGCTGTGGTTGAACTGTACGGTGGTGGTCATCTGTATACCCTCTTCTTGGTCTGAGGGAATGCTTTGCAGGACCCAATAAAAAACCCACCGCGAACGGTGGGTCAGGTGTAGCGTTCAAGAACTGAGCAGGTAGTCCCCGGCGATGACAGCGTTGGTAGACAGGCCCTGTGAAGGGATTTCGACACGCTTGGTGCCGTCATCGATCAGCTCAACGAGCGTGGCGGCAAGTTTGCGCACGATGACGTTGTCGACCGTTTTGACAGGCACCGAATGGCCCTTGTCCTGGAGCAGGAGCTTGTAGCCCGTATCGTCGGCGTTGTGGGTGATCACCAGAAAGCCATGCAGCTTACTCGTGTTTACATTCACCTGCAGCGCCGGGCGGCGGGCAAGCCGAGAATCATCGTCGCAGTCACGCAACAGGATGAAATCGGGGTTTGCACCGGCATCAAGCAGCATTTGCCAGATGGTGCGATCGTTGTCCGGGACGCGAAGGACCTCCACCAGCTCGATCAAGCGCAAGAGACGTCGCGAGCGAATCGACTCACGGTCAATAGGGAGCTTCGACTGGTTGAAATCGTCAATGGTGTCCAACTGTGCTACGGCATTTACGGTTTGGGTGTGCATTGCATGACTCTCCTGAAAGGTAAGCCAGGTGTTGCGAAGACCTGGTACCGCAGGAATGCGTCACACGACTGTGGAAAGCTGCCGGCTGGAGATGACCGCAGGCGGAGATCATTTTCACGACAGTTTGAATTTTTTTCAGGCTTTCTGAACCCGGCACAGGTATGATGCGCCAGCTTGCGTGTGGACCTGCATTTCAAGAGGCCCTTTTGGTGATATGTCCTCTGCTCGGTTACCGAGAATCTCGATGTTCCGAGGATGAGATACACCTTTCGACACGGTGTTTAGACCGTGCCGGCTTGCTGCATTCGAAGGGCCACCAGGGCCTCTTCTGGAATGCACCACGTGCGTTCTGAAAGCGCTGAAGTGCCGGTTAGGCGTTGGAAGATTGGCCTTCCTGAAACGGAGGTCAACGATTATGAAGCGTATGCTGAATTTTCTGAGCCACGTCTGGACTCTCTACCGGCTTTTGTCGGCTGTGTGGGGATTCATGCGTGACCACTGTGATGCGGTCTAAACGCCCGTCCAGTGTTGAGATGTAAAAAGGCCACCCGAGCGTAAAGCAGAGGTGGCCTTTCTGTTTCCACGGATGCATCCCAGTAAGGCTGGCCGGGTACGATTTACGAAGGTACGTACCAGCGACGTTCAATGTTCAGCTGATGCTCACGCTCGTAGGCACTCACGGTTCTAGCATGCTCATGTCGGCCGCCGTCGTACTGGTCTGGATCGCTGTTCAAGAGCTCGTCGAGCATACCCTTGACCCTGAGAGCGTGAGCTGCGCGCTTGGCCTTGATCGCCTTGCACACGTCCATGAAGTCGGGATCGCCTTCACCATGGCGACGGTAGGATGCCGACATCATTTGGAAGATCACCATGTGCCGGTCATCCAGATTACGCAGGCCACTAGCGTCCAGTGGGAAGGCAGCGCCGGCATACATGGACATCGCGAACGACTGCAGAAAAACCGCAGCCGCATAGTCGCTGTCGACCAGCACTGAGCGGAAGGTGGCGAAAGGTGATTCGGTCATCTGTAAACGTCCTGAAGGGTGTGGGATCGCCGATTACCAACCGGCGTAGTGCGACACCAGGTGGCCCCAGTCAGCGAGAGCCGAGTTGTCGCGCAGAATGGTCAGAGCCTCGGCGGCGTGGATCTTCGTTGGGCAACCGCCGGTGAGGAACAGCTTGTCCTTACCCTGGTTGTACAGGTGCATAACTGTCAAAGTCATAACCTGCTGGAGGGGACTCATTGCCCGGTACGCCTTGCGCATGGCGGTGAGCTTTTCCGGGATCTCCGCGTGGCCCCTCGCCCAATCACAGCCCTGAGGGCGGAGGCTGTAATGATCGCCAACAGCCTGGAACGGCTTGTTGTGGCGTTCAAAGCACCCATGCAGCTGGTATTTATCAACGATAGCCCAGACCGCGTCGCCGAAAATGCGTGCTCGATCATCTGACCCCTTGAACGAAGGCAGCTCAGCCCCGCACACGATCGCCAGGGCAGCATATTCCGCATAGTCCAGGCTCGGGATCTTGTCGACCAGGTCCACCAACGTATATCCAGGAAAGCGCCCGGCTGCGAAGGTAGGGTTGACCGCAGCATATGCTGCGAGGGCTGCGGGCTTCTGCGAGTGGTGGATATAGCCGTGACTGGCCGTTCCCACATCACTCAGCGACCACGTGCTCAGTGCACCTTGGTGGACGCCGAAGGCGGTCAACAGCTCTGTGGCTTTCACGTGATAGTGGGCTGCATCAAACATCGTTCGTCCTCTGAAACAGTTGATTGCAAAGCTTGTGGTGGATGGGGTTCTGCACCGCCAGATCTGCGGCTATGCATTCATCTGCCAGGTTCGGCCTCGCTTCATCACTGCAACCCTAGAACGTCGGTGTGGGCTTCGCAACCCCTAGCAATATGGCCGAACAAGGCTAAATCGCAGGCACAAAAAAAGCCGCCTGAGAATGGGCGGCTTTCTTAGGCTAAATGAGCTGAGAGGCTCATCTGGCATGCGCGTACTGAAACGGTCGAACCTCAAAATAATATCCGAATTGCAATCCAGTGAGCAACCTGACCTGCCCCACCTTTTCACTAATGAAAAACCCGACCACTAGGGTCGGGTCTGTGCTGCGTTTGGAGATGATCCAGCCTAAGCCGGCAGATACTTGACCTCGGTCTCGGACCTCACCAGCTCTTGGATCACTGGGCACGTGGAAAGGCCGGTATTGACCATGTATTTCGCTGCACTCAACAGATAACGTCTCTCTCTGCCAAGTACTCGCAAGGCTCAAGACCGTTGGCTCCATGGCATTCGGAGAGGAAGCATTGGTAGAACACGACCTCACGCATGTCAGGGACAGATTTGAACTTCGGTTTCACACCTACGACACGTGCTAGGTGGAATCCTGTTGGGATCACCGAAGCCCCGTGGGCAGCAGTAAGGGTTTGCAGCATGGTGGCCCCCTGGGCATTGTCTGTGATTGCGATCAAGCTTCTGAACAGGTATCTAAGCGGCTACATAGGGCACGCCAGTAACGGGCATCCTGCATCGACTCCCTCCTCATACGGCGGTATTCGGGCCTATAGCGGTGCGGTTCTGTGCGAGCGGAGAGCGAGTTTTCCTTTGCCATTCGTAGACAGAAATTCAACTTGAACAGGGCATGTGCTTTCGGTCGGGATGACTGCTGCGTTCTTGCGGTGATCATTGGGGTTGCTCCTGTGATTTTTGACCTAGTGCGTGGAGATGGCGCACATCGATCACCACGCAAGCAGCTTGGCCGCGGGCAAAAAAAGCCCGACTAGGTCGGGCGTGGGTATAGCGTTAAGCGGTCTGGTAGAACAGTTCCGCCGGGTAGACGAAGACCTGAAGTTTTCCCTGCAGACATGACAGCTCATACACCTGCTTCGCTGGTGTCCGGCCGGGGCCTGGCAGATGGCGTTTTCCGACTTCAGACCAGCCCAAGCGTTTCAGTTCAGCAACCTTCTGCTCTTGGTAAGGCGACATTTTTTGATCCCCCTTCGCGGTCACAGTCGACCAGCTGGTTTCGTCTCACCAAAAATCCCGAACTCAACAAGGGTGCTGAATGCGATTTCGAGGGCCGGCTTTTGGTGGGCGAGCTCCAATGCTCTCTCACCAGCAGCTTTCGCTTTCTCCGCCTGCCAATCACACAGGAAGTCGGAGAACCGACGGTATCTGTGAAAGTCGATAAACCGATCGAAGCAGACCTCTTCTGAGGCTGCCAGGGCGGTCATCGCCGTGAGCAGATTCCCAAATGCAGGGAATTCACTACGTTTCAAAGTGCCCGCAGCTACGAGCTTGTCGACCGTGGTGTCGAAGCGTTGCTGGTGTTCTTCAAGTCTGCCGCTCACGATCCGGAGCGCGTGATCCTGCGCGACAAACTGATTCCGCCCATCACGGTGATAGCGCGGATCGAACTCAGCGAAGCTGGTGTGCTTCAGTGAAAGCCCAGAGGTGGCACCCTCACGGTCTGTCTCGATGTTCAGGCGGTCAACGAATGGGGTCGACCACCGGATGCCGGTCAGCCCCTGGCGACCAGCCTGGACCATCACCATCATTCCATCAGTCAGTTCAAGTGTTGCGAGCATGAGTGTGTCCCCTTAGAACGTTGATCAAGTCCAAGGGGATGAGTCACATGAACCGCGAAACTCACCAATTTTGTCGGATCGGGCACAGCGCCCGGGGCACCATAAAAAAACCCGGCACATGGCCGGGTTGGGTGTAGCGTTAGGATACGGAGGGCCTGGGACAAATGCGCTGGGGCCCGGGCGAAAAAACCCGGTCTATTGACCGGGTCATGTGCAGCGTTTGACGCGAGCATCATGCTGGCGCTAAAGGCTGAAGTACAGCAGTCATGCCGACTCCGTGACTTCGTCATCGGAGTGGCAAGCCGAGAGATCGATCTCTACTGGCTTTTGATCGGATTTTGCGGTCACCACGAAGGTGCACGCGCTGTCCTGCTCACCGGCGGCAATGTGGCTGCGGAAATACCGGTCCGCGACAGCCTGGGCTGCCGCATGGTGATCCCCCTCAACCTCAACATCAGCACTCCAAGTAACGAGATACTGTCGTTCCCCATCAACTTCAACCTCTTCGGTGCCTCCAGCCAAGCGGAAGTGGCTTTCCAGTTCGGCGATCGGCTGGCGTGCGCTAACAACCTCGACGTCGGTGTTTCTGACGAATCCCGAAAACCAGAAGCTGGTCGAGTCCACATTCAGGCAGCAGGCCTTCAGTAGCACATCGTTTTCAGCTTCAATTTCCTCCGCCTCCTCCGTGCCCGGGGCGTACTGATGGAATGACGCAGTGCTGTCGAACGTTTCGACCTTGTGCAGCCCATTCTCTCTGACTAGGCGAGCCAGGTTCATGATGCCCTGTGCTGCAGCCAAATCGATGTTGAAGGAAGCATAATCCGGTGTGCCTTCTGCGCCATTGGTGGCACGGGTTTCGACGGTGTAGCTCTTGGTGGTTACGGACGAATGCATAGCGGTACCCTCAGGTGTTGGTCTAGTAAAGCGAGATGCGTCACAGCCAACATGAATCGGCGCTACGGACTGAAGCCCATATCTTCGGCCGCTTGAATGACGCCCAAAAGAAAACCCCGTCTCAAGGACGGGGTTTGATGGGGTTAACGGCGGTGAAAGCAGATGCTCTTCAATGCCCTGTCGACCAGGTCACCTTCGTAACTCAAGATGACCTCAACATTGGTGCACGAGCGCTGGGAAGGCCCCAGAGCACGTGCTGCGATCAGGTAACCATTGGGGTCCACTTGCGATGAAGCACCGAATAGAACCGCATTATCGACCACTGCGCGGAGAACATCCCCGGCGCCATCGTCTTCAGTCCAACTGGGTGAAACTGTGTTGCGAGCACTGACCTGGTTACTGCATACACGGAAGTGCTCAAAGCGCCCAGGGGCATTTTGAATCGAGACTGAGTCGCAGCCTTCAAATTTACCCACGTAGATGACCGGCCGTGTGGCGCCGTTGATGCGAGCTACGGTGGACATTTTTGAGGCGGCAACCGACTGAACCGCATCTGAAGCCTCCGAAGCGCTTGCCGCATGCGGAAGCACCTGAAAGGCTAGAGCCGCGGCGATCGCGTAATAGCGTTTCATGAGGCGACCTCAAGTTTCGGAATTGATATTTGACGTGAACGCATTCGCGTAGGAGAGGTTGCGTGCAAGATCTGCTGCTTGGGTTCCGTGCTGAGCGTATCACCAAGGAGCACTATGATCTCCCCGATTTCGACTCTATGAATGGCACAATTCGCGGCCAGCTGAATTGCAACCATACGTGCGCAGATTGCATCGATGTCGCACGCGTGAAAGAGCCATTGCTGCAGCTCATCAGGCCCTTTCGTCTCAAGTAGGTGGTTTGCTTTTGCCAACAGCATAACCCCACTGCCACATGCCGGATCGGAGTACGCTTTGAGATCACCGGCGCGAGGCGCGTCGATGTCGGTATCGCTCATCCTAACCATCATGCTGGCGAGCGACCAGGGCGTGAAGAACTGCCCCAGCATTTGCTTGCCGCCATGGCTGGCCAGCTCTTCGTAGAGTGGGCCTAAAATGTCCTTGAACGGTTCTTCATTGGCCACCGCCTGATCGTACAGCGTGATGACTCGTCCTATTTTTCCGCGTGCATCATCAGGAATTGGATACCAAGGCTGAAAGCCCCAAAGCTCCATCACTGCCCCGAGGAAAAAACGAAACATCTCCGCCGGTGGATACCGGTGGCCATCACACAATGCTTCTGCCAGTGGCTTGATGGTGGGTGGTACCGCGCGTGCTAGTTTGCTTGCCATGGGCAATCTCCAGAGAGGTTAGTCGTATGGATTGGGATGCATCACAGCGACCTACAACTCCGGCCGGCGCCCGGGCATAAAAAAACCGCTCCGGTGAGGGAGCGGTTGCGTAGCGTTAGTCAGCGGACTCTTCCGGATCAGCAACGTCCGGAATGGAATCTCGCGGCACCCATGTCCAGGTTGCGACAAATGCGCCATCTTCACACAGCGTTACCTGGGCATCTTCATTGACCTGCAGATCATCATTGGCGATGTTGTCCAGCGCCCATGAACGGTACCGGTCCTTGAGAGCGTTCGAGTCCACTGCCTGCTGATCCGGCTCTTCTTGCTCCAGCAGTTTCTTTTGAGCGAGATCATCGAGCAACTGAACAGAGGGAGCGCACTGCGACAGACCGAAGTGAACTCCTTGGTGCCCGTAGCGTTTGGAAAACTCTTCTGCCGTCATCTTGGCCAGCACTTTCTCGATGCAATCACTGCACAGACCGTGACCAGCATCTTGATTGCCCCACTGCCGACCGGTGGTTCGAGCACCACAGCACGGGCACAACAAGCGCACCGGGGCATCGAGATGTCCAGTCAGGTCGACATGTGCATAGGGAACATCCCTGAGCTCACAGTAGGCTTTCTCATCGCCATCGGCGTCATACAGGCCCAATGTGCACTCATCCCACTCCTCAGGTTCAGCGATGGACACCTCGATCGAAAGAAGCAGGTACTGACCGTTGCAGAACTCCTTCCGCAAAGCCATGCAACCGCTTCCGGTGTGATAAACCTCGAAGCCATACGCCTGTATGGGGTCAACAACTGTTGTTCCGCACGGCGAAAAGTAGGGGTTGCGAATCTCCACGTCGTTGAACATGAAAGCCATCTCCGACGGTGAATACGGCCGCATGAGCGTCTCGCCATTCGGCAGGACCTCGGTCATGACCATTTCTTGGGTACCAGCTGCGTTGCTTGCAATTACGTCCATGGTGCTGCGCCTCTTTGGGTAGTCATCTTGGTCTGAGATGAAGCACAGCCAGCTGTAACGACAGGCGAAAAAAAACCGCCCCATAAGGAGCGGCGGTACAGCGGTTTAGATTCGAGCAGAGACCTGGTAACCCTTGCCTCCTTCTGCCTGCGTCACGCCGCCTTCAAGCGTGATTGTCACGTCCTGCAGACCAGCGTTGCGGAACATGCTCGCCACAGTTTCAGCCACCGGCTGCATCTCAAACGGCAAAACCGTGTGCCAAGCGTTAGAAAAATGGCACCAGCGGCAGCCGTATCCAGCGAAAAACCCATTCTCGCGATTCCCAGGAACCGGATCCGGCATTTCCAGGATCTTGTTGATGCGGGTGGCAAAGGCTTCCGGGAATTCCTTCAGAACTGAAGACATACGAACCTCTCGATTAAGCGGCCTGGTGAATGTGCTGGTGCTTGCCGAACTCATTGAGGGAGTCCAGCTTTGCGAGGAACCGCTCAGCCGCAGTGGTGCTGGCCAATTCAGAGACAGTCTCAAAACGGTTCATTCCGCCGGCATAGTCCTTCCGGCCCTCACAGGATCGATAGAGCACTTTGAGCACTCGATCGAAACCGAGATGAACCATCAGATAGAGATGATCGCTGTGCAGGATCACCTCCCCCATGACTGCGTTTCCGCCTTTGCACGAACGAATTTCGTAGCTTGATTCTGGAAGCTTCAGGCGGCCGGCGATCTCTTTGAGCAAGCGCTTGCCCGAGCGGTGAAGGGTTTCTTTGGTGATTCGTTTTTCGAGCAGCGCTTTAGGGATTTGAAGCATGAGGTTTCTCCTCAGGGAATGACGGTCTCTTGCGAAGACCTGGTCATGGGAGATGCGCTACATAGGAATGCAAACCTAATGCTCGATCACCGCAGAGCGAGTGCAAACCAATAAATAACACGTGCGTATAAGATTCCATTTGCTTTGTATTGAATCCTGACAGTATTATCCGGCCATCCAATTGATATCACCTAACAAGGTCAGGACGAAACAGCCCATGCACAACAATGCAACCCCCTTCAAGCCACGTCTCTCCCTGCTTGTCGCCTCCATCGCACTGGCCATGAACGCAGGCACTGCGCATGCCGCTTACGCCGGCATTGATGTCTACGCGCCAACGCTTGGCTCCTCCGATACCACCTACGATCCGCACATCGGCGGCTCGGGTGATGGTTCCACCCTGGTTGGCGCCCAATACAACCCGAGCACCGACACCACCGAGGCCTTCAAGTGGACCTTGCTGGGCGGTAAGCAGTTGCTGGCCAATCTCGGCACCAACGCCGCTGCATACGCGGTATCGAATGAAGCTGACGTCATCGTCGGTAGCTCCGTAGACAGCCTCACGGACAACGAAACCGCCGTGTACTGGAACAGCGCCGGCATTCACAAGCTGGACTTCCTGAACGGTGGGGCCGAGGCCGAAGCTCGCGCTGTTTCGGCTGATGGCAGCGTCATCGCGGGCTCCGCCGACGATGGCCTGACCGGCAACCGATCGGCAGTGACCTGGGACCTGGCTGGCGCTGTGACTCAGTTGGGCTACCTGAACGACGGCACCTACAGCTACGCCATGGGCATCAGTGCTGACGGCAATGTGGTCGTGGGGTACGCGCAGAACGGCGCAGGCAATGGTGATATCGCCACTCGTTGGGTGGGCGGCGGTAGCGCCGAGAGCCTCGGCACCTTGGAGGGAGGTACTCAATCCATCGCCACGGCGACCAGTGCCGATGGCACTTACATCGTCGGTGCGAGTGACTCTTCGCTCGCCCTGAGCGAAGCTATGATCTGGTCCGAGCTGTCTGGCATGAAGGGCTTGGGCTTGCTGGCCGACGGTACCCTGTCCAAGGCTGAAGGCGTCTCTGCCAATGGCGCCGTGGTCGTCGGTGTCGCGGATACCACTGGCAGCGTCCTCTCCGGGTTCCGTTGGACAGCAGAGACTGGCATGCAATCGCTGGTTGAGTGGCTGCAGGACAACGACCCGTCTTACACACTGCTGGCCAACAACACCCTGAACACCGCCACCTCGGTGTCCGCTGATGGCAACACCGTCTTCGGCCTGGGCTTCCTGAACGGCCGCTCGCAGCCGTTCGTAGCGCGTTCCTATGGCCCGATCTCTGAACCTGTGGTCACTACCCCACCAGTCGTAACCACTCCGCCTGAAGAGACCACTCCAGAGGTAACCCCTCCCGTCGTCACCCCGCCAGTTACTGACCCAACGCCGCCAAGCACCGGAGGCTCCTCCAATGCAGGGGACACTTCTACTGGCGGTAGCGATGCAGGCACGGGCACCAGCGCCGGTGGTACCGAAACCGATTCGGGTACCGGTGGCACTGGGGGCACTGACACGGGTACTGGTGGTACCGGCGGAACTGGCACTGGCGCGGGTGGCGCTGACGTCACTACTCCACCGACTGGCGTGATCGGTTTGCTGGACCTCGGTGACTCGTTGCAGAATGCGACCCTGTACGCGCAAGCTATGCAGAATCAGCTGCAAGGCTTCGTCCAGGACCAACTGTCCTGCTCGACATTCGACACCAGCGGCATCTGTGTCAGCGTCAGCAGCCAGATGACTCACCACTCGGGCACGGTCCAGGGTGACAACGTGTACGGCGGCGTTACCGCTGCATATCGACTGACTCCTGACTTGGTTGCCGGCATCGGCTACCAAGGCCCGAACACCTCGCTCAAGATAAACGATGACCGCGTCGAGGGTGATACCAACACGATCGGTGCTTTCGTCGAGTACGGTAACCGTCTTCGCGAAGGCGTATTCGCCCGGGGCGCCGTGGCTGTTTCCGAAGGCGATGCCACCATCAAGCGCTCCTACAAAACGGGTGCCGGCGACGTCGAATCGAAAGGCAAGGCCGATGTCAGCCAGCGTGCTGTATCGGGCCAGGTCGGTTACGTATTCATCCTGCAAGACAACATCGCGGTGATGCCTTTCCTGGGCTTGGACTACCTCAACACCAAGCTGGACAGCTACACCGAGACCAGTGGTTCCTTCCCGGCGCACTTCGATAAGCGTACCGAGGAGAATATCTACGGTACCGCGGGCCTGAACGCCAGCATGAACCTGGCAAACAAGGCCATCGTCTCGGCCAACATCAAGCACGTCAGCCGCCTGAACAACTCGCAAGACGATCTGACCGGTGAGGTGATGGGCGTGTCGCGCTTCGACATGAAGCAGGACACCACTGAGCGCTGGAACGAAGTGGGCGTAGGGCTGCAGGTTGCCGGCCCGTTCAAGGCCTCCCGCGTGGGCATCACCTACGGCCACCGCTTCGGCAGCGACAAAGCCGTTGCCTCGGACGTCGCGACGTTGTCCCTGTCGGTCGGTTTCTAATCGGAAACTGATTCACCAAGCGCCCCACTCCCCAGTGGGGCGTTTTTGTGTGCGCCAGGCATGGCGCGTTGCGCGTAAGCGCAACCCGCTTGGCTGTGGTGGCCAAGCGGGTGACTTGGAGGTGAAAGTCCTCTACA
>NZ_JBIVIF010000045.1:0-53394 GCF_044749595.1 Pseudomonas sp. NPDC089392 | reverse complement strand
GCGGTCGCGCGCGCTTGGCACAGGATGGACTGGCCCGAAACAAACGTAGGAGCGGCTTTAGCCGCGAAGCGCCGCGCGGGCGGCGCTCGATCTCACAGGCGCTGCAACTGTCATGGCGAACACCCGTGGGCGCTGCAACTGTCATGGCGAACACCTGTTGGCACTGCAAATGTATTGGCCAACACCTGCAAGCCACTCCACCTCACCCACCTCACTCCACCCGCCCCCGCCAGAACCGCCGCTGCCCCCTCACCCCCTCAACCTCCCCCCGCCCACCCAACACCAACCGCAAAGCCCCCTCCACCGCCGTATCATGCATCACCACCCCATACCGCCGATACCGCTCCACCACCTGCCCATGCGGGTGCCCGAAACTGTTATTGCGCCCCCGCGAAATCAGCACCCCACGCGGCGCCGTGGCCCGAATGAATGCCTCGCTGGACGAACTGCGACTGCCATGATGCGGTGACTGCAGCCAGTCAATGCGCGGCGAATAGGTAGCCGCCAGCCAAGCCCGTTCGGCCCCAACTTCAATATCACCCGCCAACAACAACCGTTCCCCCTGCGCCTCGACCAGCAACACACAGGAGCGGTCATTACTGCTCTGCCCATCAGCCCAGCGCCACAGCGAAAAACGCACGCCATCCCAGTCCCATTGCTCGCCACTGACACAAGGCTGCAACTGAACATCGTCCAGCGCTTCCCCTCCAATTACCCGCCTGACCGGCAAGCCACGCTGCATGGCCGCAGCACCACCCGCATGATCAGCATGGGCATGGCTGACCAACATCAAATCCAGGCTCCCTACCCCCAGTTTGCGCAAGGTCGGCAGTACCACCCGCTCCCCCAGGTCACTCTCTCCCCTGGCCGGCCCCGCGTCATAAAGCAGGTTGTGATGCCGGGTGCGCAACAGCACTGCCAACCCCTGGCCGACATCCAGCTGCCAGACCTCGACCTGGCCAAACGGCACAGGCTCCCTGGGCACCCACAAGGCCAGCAGCATCACCCCACCCAACCCGCGCAGCGGCACGCCACGGGGCAGCAACACCAGCAGTGCCCCCAGGCACACCAGCAGCCAGGCCCATAACGGCAAAGCTGGCGGTACCCACGCCGGGCGCTGCTGCGCCACCAGCGCCAGCCCGCCAAACAGCACATCCAACAAGCCGCCCGCCAGCCACAACAGCGCCTCCCCTACCCCACCCAGCGGCAGCAGCAATGTGCCCAGCAACGCCACCGGCAACACCGCCAGGCTGATCCACGGCACTGCCACAAGATTGGCCAGCGGCGCGCTCAGGCTCACCGGCAAACCCGTGGCCAGCAGTACCGGTAGCAAGCCGATGGCGATCACCCATTGCGCCCGCGTCCAGGCTTGCCAGGGCCGCCAGCCACCCAGTCGGGCGCTGAAGCAATAGATGAGCGTGGCCACGGCAGCAAACGACAGCCAGAAACCGGGCAACAGCGCCGCCAGCGGCTCGAACAGCAGCACCACTACCAGCGCCAGCAGCAACGGTAAAAAAGCACCAAGGTGGCGAAAACGCAGGCGCCAGAGCAACACCACGGCCAGCATCAGGCAGGCGCGCTGCACCGGCACACCACCACCGGCCAGCCAGCCGTAGGCCAGCGCCGCCGCCATGGCCAGCCCACACGCCCATGGCAACCACGGCAGCCGCGCGGGCCACAGCCCCCAGCGCGCGAGCCCGGCGACCAGGCCATACAGCAAACCGGCCACCAGGCCGATGTGCTGGCCCGAAATCACCAGCAGGTGCACCGTGCCGGTAGCCTGCAACGTCTGCCAGTCCTCCCGGGCCAGGCCTGCCCCGTCGCCAAGCACCAATGCCACCAGCGCCGCTTGCCGACCATTGGCGTCGACGGCCAACAGGCGCTGGCGTAGCGTGTCGCGCCAGCCGCCGACAACGGGCGCCAGCAGTTGCCCAGCCTTGACCGTGCCGGTGGCGCCCACCCGACGCGCCAGCAATTGCGCCTCTCGATCCGGCCCATGGGGGTTGAGCAGCCCGCTCGGGCGCTGCAAGGTCACCGCCAGCCGCCAATGCTCGCCCGCCTGCACCGGCGGCCCGTCGAACCAGCTCAGTTGCAGGCGCTGCGGCAGTTCGGCCCGCCGCGAGCGGGCGCCTTCCAGTTCAAAGCGCACACCGTGCGCCGTGCGCGTCGGCAAGCCGACCACCCGGCCCTCCAGCCACAAGGTACGGCCATCCAGCCTGGCGGCCAGGCGATCATCCAGCGCCTGCTGCGCCGACCAACAGGCCCAACACAGGCCCAGCAGAAAACAGCCCAGCGGCCAGGCGCGGGTGAACAGGCCAGCGACAGCGACAATGGCCAGCACCAACAACCATCCGACCGATGGCAAGGCAGGGAGAAAGCCCAGGCACAACAGCCCGAGCGCGAGCGCAAACATCCCTGTGCGCATGAGGTAGAGCTCCAGAAGGCAAATCACCTTCTGAGGCATAGCCCAATTGCCGGCAAGGCTTGCTCAACAATTGTCACAAACTCTAAACGAGGCTGAACGGGAATAAGGGCATACTGCCCGGATCAACGCTCCGGGAGCCTACATGCCGCGCCGACTTTTCAAACGCTACATGCCGGACCCGACCAGTATTCGGGAACACAAGTCGTTACGCTTTTTCGGCAAGTTGCTGCATGACCCGAACCTCTGGCATCTGAACCGCCATTCGGTGGCACGGGCCATGGGTGTGGGCCTGTTTGCGGCGTTGATCCCGATGCCGGCGCAGATGCTGCTCGCCGCCGCGCTGGCCATTCCGGTGCGCGGCAACCTGCCGATCGCGGTCAGCCTGGTGTGGCTGACCAACCCGCTGACCATGCCACCGGTGTTCTTCGTCACCTACATGACTGGCGCGTGGCTGATGCAGGTGCCGCCGCGCACCCTGCCCGACGAGCTGACTTTCCAGTGGATCACCGACCAGCTGTCGACGCTGTGGCAACCCTTCCTGCTCGGCTCGGTGGTGTGCGGCGTTGTGCTGGGCATCGCGGGCTACTTCACCACCATGCTCTACTGGCGCTGGTGGGTGGGCCGGCAATGGCGCCGCCGCCAATGCCGGTGCAAGGCCTCAGGCGCGCATGCCGCGGCCGCTGACCAGCAGGCGCACGCACAACGTGTAGAGCACGGCAGTGGCCACCAGCATGAAGGTGATCGCCGTACCAATGCTGATATCCGACACCCCTAGGATGCCGTAGCGGAACGAGTTGACCATGTGCAGCACCGGGTTGGCCAGCGACACGGTCTGCCAGAACGGCGGCAGCAGGTTGATCGAGTAGAACACACCGCCCAGGTAGGTCAGCGGCGTCAATACGAAGGTCGGGATGATCGAGATGTCATCGAAGTTGCGCGCGAACACCGCGTTGACGAACCCCAGCAGCGAGAAAATGGTCGCGGTCAGCAGCACCACGATCACGGTCACACCCAAGTGGTGCACCTGCAGGTCGGTGAAGAACATCGACAGGATGGTCACGATCACGCCTACCGCCAGACCGCGCAGCACGCCACCCAGCACATAGCCGACAAGGATGGTGTGCGGCGATACCGGCGACACCATCAGCTCTTCGATCGAGCGCTGAAACTTGCTGCCGAAGAAGCTCGACACCACGTTGCCGTACGAGTTGGTGATCACCGACATCATGATCAGCCCCGGCACGATGTACTGCATGTAGGTGAAGCCGCCCATGTCGCCGATCTGCCGGCCGATCAGGTTACCGAAGATGACGAAGTACAGGACCATGGTAATGGCCGGCGGCAGCAAGGTCTGCGGCCAGATGCGCAAGAAGCGCCGCACTTCACGGTAGACGATGGTGTTCAGGGCCACCCAGTTGGTGCGCAGCTCCACACTCATACAGCCACCTTCGACAGGTTTTTTTCCACCAGGGACACGAACAGCTCCTCGAGTCGGTTGGTCTTGTTGCGCAGGCTTTGCACTTCGATGTTCTGCAGCGCCAGCTGGCCAAACAGCGCGGTGATGCCGATGTCCTTGTCCACCTGCACTTCCAGGGTGTGCGGGGTCAGCAGCCGGCACGGGTAGCCTTGCAATACCGGCGCCGTGGCCAGGTCTTGCTTGATGTCGAGGACGAAGGTTTCGACATGCAGCTTGCCCAGCAGCTGGCGCATGCTGGTGTTCTCGACGATGGTGCCATGGTCGATGATGCCGATGTTACGGCACAGCTGCTCAGCCTCTTCCAGGTAATGGGTGGTGAGGATGATGGTGATGCCCTTCTGGTTCAGCTCGGTGAGGAAGCTCCACATCGAGCGGCGCAGCTCGATGTCCACCCCGGCGGTGGGCTCGTCGAGGATCAGCAGGCGCGGCTCGTGGATCAGCGCGCGGGCAATCATCAGGCGGCGCTTCATGCCGCCGGACAGCGAACGCGATGGCACGTCGCGCTTGTCCCACAGGCCCAGCTGGGTCAGGTACTGCTCGGCGCGCGCCTTGGCGATTTTCGGCGGGATACCGTAGTAGCCAGCCTGGGTCACGACGATGTCGAAGCACTTCTCGAACTGGTTGAAGTTGAACTCCTGCGGCACCACGCCCAGGCAGCGCTTGAGCGCCGAGGGCTCGCGGTCCAGATCGTGGCCGAACACGTTGACCGTGCCGCTGGTCTTGTTCACCAGGGTGGAGAGGATGCCAATGGTGGTGGACTTGCCGGCGCCGTTGGGGCCGAGCAAGGCGAAGAAGTCACCTTCGGCGACATCGAGATCGATGCCCTTGAGGGCCTGGAAGCCGTTGCCGTAGGTCTTGGTCAGCTGTCGGATGGACAGGGCGGAACTCATAGCGGGTCACTTACCGAAGAAAAAGGTGCAGGACACGCCAGGCGAAGTCACTGGCGCAGTGAGTGCGGCCAATGGTGCTTGGCCTGGCCGCACAAGTACAGTCATGTGTATTGATAGTGACTATCGAAACAGCCGCGGTGTTCGATCAGGTCAGCGCAGTCATCACCGCAGCCTGGTAGGCCGGGCGCGCCTTCAGGCGTTCGTACCAGGCCTCCAGATGGTGCATGGCCGGGCGCTCGATGGGCATTTCGAACCAGGCATAGACGAAGCTACCCAGTGGGATGTCGCCCATGCCGATCTGGTCACCGGAAAGGTACGGTTGTTTGGCCAGGGTTTCGTCGGCAATGGCCAGCAGCTGGGCGCACTGCTTGTGCGCAGCGTTGATCGCCACCCAGTCGCGCTGGTCTTCCGGGGTGCGCAGCATGCCCCAGAACAGTGGGCGGAACGGTGTGGCGAAGGACGATGTGGTCCAGTCCATCCACTTGTCGGCCAGGGCGCGCTGGCGTGGGTCTTCCAGATACCAGCCCTGCTCTGCACCGTACTCGGCGCACAGATAGCGGACGATGGTGTTGGATTCCCACAGGGTCAGGTCGCCGTCTTCCAGCATCGGCACCAGGCCGTTGGGGTTGCGGGCGCGGTAGTGCGGCTCGTTGACCACGCCGAAGGCGCCGCCGGCATCGATCGATTCGAAGTCCAGGCCCAGCTCGTGGGCGATCCACAGCGCCTTGCGCACATTGCTCGAATTCTTGCGGCCCCAGATCTTCAGCATGGCGATGTCCTTATTAGCGGAGAAGGCACACAGCATACGTCTTGGCCGCCGGTCCCGCTTGTAAAATTCAACGACACTCGGTTTCGTCAAGTGTCTATAACCTGATAATTCTGTCAGTTGTAAGCATGCCGATTACCGAGTAGGTTCAGTTGCGAAGACTTCCACTCATGTATTTTTGAAGGTAATCCCCATGAAAGGTGAACTGAACCCGCCTTGGGCCGCAAATATAGGCTGCTTGCTGGAAACTGCCAACCGGCATTGGGCTCTCTATTATGACCGCCATTGCAGGTCTAGCCGTGATAATGAAGCTGTGATCGGAGTTCGCGATCAGACACAGGAAGTCAAAGAGTATTACAGGCTGAGTTTCGGCCCTTGCAAGCTAACGTATGCGCCGGATCTCACCAAACTAACGTTCACGCGGCTGCTTGTTAAACAGAACACGATAATCACCAAGAAACAGGGAACCTATGCACCCTCCATCATCAAGGTCGGCGAAGCCGCTGTAACAAATAACCAAGTGCTGACCGTCGAAACCAGCCTGACCAATAGTCACGCAAAACTATCGAAATCAGAAAACAACGAGCTACGATGGCACTGGCAAACCGCACCCGACGTCCGCTTTACGGGAGACAGTACCTACCAGCCCGAACTAAAAAAACACTACGATCAAACCATGAGTACCCTTGTGTGCCAAATACCTTGGTCGCAAAAACTAGACCTTTGGATTTACCCCCAAAAGGGCTGGTTACCCCATGTGATGTGGCACGCGTTCACTCAGCAACAAAAACAAGGCTTTACTGCTGACCGGCCGCAAGAAATTGATACCGATCTCACGATTTCGCTTTCGAACAAGGCGTTTCCTGAAGTATCACAGGGTAAAGTGCCTGCCGACATACAGTTTTTCCCAGGTCTCTGCCTTGCGCCCGACGGCTGGCATTTTGCAAACTCTGCGCCACTGAGTTCAGATGTTGTCATGGCGGCATTCAAGAGCACCTATTAGAAAAAGCTCAAGACGGTACAGTACCATGCTACCCGATGCCGTCGCCCCTGCAGCGAACTCCTCCAGCCACACCCTGTCACTGTTCAGGCAAGCCCATCGCGCACAAGCCGTCTAAGCTGACCGCGAAGGCATGAACCTGGGGCCCATGGAGGAAAGGCTATGTTGTTGTGGATCGTAGTACTGGTGGTTGGCGCCGCGTGTCTCCTGCACCGGCGCCTGCCGCCCTTGCAGATACTTGGCATTGTCGCGGCATATGTACTAGTGATGGGCATTTTCAGCAGCGTCCCCGTCTGGCTGCTGACGCTGATCTGGGCCGTGCTGGCCCTCAAGGCCGCCCTGCTGGTGCTGCCACAGTGGCGGCAAAAAGTATTCAGCGGCCCGGTGTTCAAATGGTTCCAGCGTACCCTGCCCCCCATGTCGCAAACCGAGCGCGAGGCAATCGATGCCGGCACCGTATGGTGGGACGGCGAACTGTTCAGTGGCCGCCCTGACTGGCGCACCTTGCTTGACTACCCGGCACCAAAGCTGAGCGAAGAAGAACAGGCATTCATCGACGGCCCGACAGAAGCACTCTGCGCCATGGTCAGTGACTGGCAGATCGGCCAGGACCTGGACCTGCCGCCCGAAGCCTGGGCGCATATCAAGCAGAATGGCTTCTTCGCCCTGATCATCCCCAAGGAATACGGCGGCAAAGGTTTCTCCGCCTACGCCCACTCCCAGGTAGCGATGAAGCTGGCCACCCGCAGCGGCGACCTGGCTTCCACGGTGATGGTGCCGAACTCGCTCGGGCCGGCCGAACTGCTGTTGCACTATGGCACCGACGAACAACGCAACCACTACCTGCCAAGGCTTGCCCGCGGCGAGGAAATCCCCTGTTTCGCCCTCACCGGCCCGCTGGCCGGCTCCGACGCTGGCGCAATGCCCGATACCGGCGTGGTCTGCAAAGGCCAATGGAATGGCGAAGAGGTCATCGGCCTGCGCCTGAACTGGGAAAAGCGCTACATCACTCTCGGGCCGGTCGCCACCCTGCTAGGCCTGGCATTCAAGGCCTACGACCCGGACCACCTGCTGGGCGATGAAGAAGAACTGGGCATCAGCCTGGCCCTGATCCCCACCGACACCCCCGGCGTGGATATCGGCAAGCGCCACCTGCCGCTGGGCGCGGCCTTCATGAACGGCCCCAACAGCGGCAAGGATGTGTTCGTACCACTGGACTTTCTCATCGGCGGCCAGGCCATGCTCGGCAAAGGCTGGATGATGCTGATGAACTGCCTGTCGGTAGGCCGCTCCATCTCCCTGCCCGCAGTAGGCACCGGTGCCGCCAAGTACACCAGCCTGGTCACCGGTCAGTACGCCAACCTGCGCGAGCAGTTCAACGTGCCGCTGGCGGCCTTCGAAGGCATCCAGGAATCGCTGGCACGCATCGGCGGCAACGCCTGGCTGATGGACAGCGCCCGCCTGCTGACCGCCAAGGCTGTGGACCTGGGTGAAAAGCCCTCAGTGCTGTCGGCGATCCTCAAGTACCACCTCACCGAGCGCGGCCGCGAGTGCATCCAGCACGCCATGGACGTGCACGGTGGCAAGGCCATCATCATGGGCCCGAACAACTACCTTGGCCGCAACTGGCAAGGGGCGCCGATCTTCATCACGGTCGAGGGCGCCAATATTCTTTCACGTAACTTGATGATCTTCGGCCAGGGCGCCATCCGCTGCCACCCGTTCGTGCTCAAGGAAATGGCCCTGGCCGGTCGTGAGGACCGCGATCAGGCACTGAGGGAGTTCGACGACCTGCTGATGAAGCACATCCTGTTCACCGCTGGCAACGCGGCCAGCACACTGGTGTTGAACCTGGGGCTGGGCCATCTGCAGAAGGTACCGGGTGATGCCTTGAGTCAAGGCTACTTCCGCGCCCTCAACCGCCAGGCCGCTGCATTCGCCCTATTGGCCGACCTGTCGATGATGTTGCTGGGTGGCGCACTCAAGCGCCGCGAACGCCTGAGTGCGCGCCTGGGCGATGTGCTCAGCTATCTGTACCTGGCGTCTGCCGCGCTCAAGCGCTACCACGACCTGGGCTCGCCCGGGCACATGCAACCGCTGTTGCGTTGGGCCATGGAGGAAAGCCTTGGCCAAGCGGAAAACGCTCTGGATCGGCTGCTCGGCAACTTCCCCAATCGCTTTGCCAGTTGCGCCCTGCGGGTGCTGGTGTTCCCCTTCGGCCGGCGACACACCGGGCCGAGTGATGAACTGGATGCCGAGGTAGCCGAGTTGATTGGCCGACGTAAGGGCGACCCGGCGCTGGAGGAGTTGCTCGCCGGTTGCTTCCGGCCGCAGGCCGATGGCGACCCCGTGGCAGCGCTGCAACGGGCCGGCGATTTGCTGGAAGAGGTGGCGCCGCTGCACAAGGCCTTGCATCAGGCAATCAAGGACAACCGCGTGCGACCAGCACCTGGGCAGTCGGCAATCGATGCAGCAGCTGAACAGGGTGCACTTCAGCCAGGTGAAGCGCAGCGCCTGAAAGCAGCGGAACAGGCACGGCGCGCGGTGATCGATGTGGATGCCTTCGACAAGGCGCAACTTCTGCCTGAACAAGGGAAGGTCCGCTAACGCGACCGGCGCGAGCCTCACCGCCCGGCTGGGCGTTGAGGTCCGCACACGTACCGGTTCATTCCTGCTGCAGGCGCACCACTTCGCTTGCGGGCAAGTAAGGCAAGGGCACTATCGTCACCGCATAACGCCACTCGGTAAGGTCACGAAGGTCCTCGGCCATGACAATGGTCGTAGCGCTCGGCGCTGTCGCGTCGGGCGTGAAAACGCCTTTTTCGGAGACCGAGCCGTTACCCGCCAGGCGATGCCATTTGACGTCCTCGTCCGCCAGTTTCTTCTCTTCCTGGTCCCGGTTGAAATAATGGCAGCTTAGAGCCAAGCCTCCCGACTGCAGGGTGAACCGGATGAAATGGGTGGGTGGAACCAGCGTCGTCACAAGCTCGGTAGTTGCCGTGTCAGAACCATTTGAAGCCATGATCCTGTCAGCCTGGGCGGGCGATACAGCGAGGCTGGTCCTGAATGCAGCAGGTATGTACGTTTCGCCATTGTTATTGTAAATAGCTGCAGGTGTTGGTTCTTTCGGCGGCTTGTAGAACCAGTCCTGGCCATCCTTGTGCAAGTCCCCGCCCGCATCGCCACTTCGGGTCCATTGCGCATTGGCAATCGCGTCCCCTGCAAAAACCAGCTTTTCACGTTCAGCCCCTGCGCGCAATATCTGGGCCAGCGGCGATAGCCTGTATTTCGACATCACAATACCCTCCTCCCGGGCACTCAATGGAGCTTCCGGTATATTTAAAGGTGCCTTGGCACATGCAAGGCGCTTCACTGGTTTGCAATGACAAGTAAGCAAATTTTGGTGATTTACTGAACTGGCATATTTATCAGTAGCCGCACCTTCGGTTTCGAGGTCACCTGCACCGTTAGTGATCGCAGCATTCCCAAAGCCCCGTGCAACCGGCGTATACTCCGCCCCCGTTTCAACCACCCCCGAGGACCGCCCCATGGCCAACCCCCACCTGGCTTACCACCTGCAACTGCTTCACCACCTGCGCACCATCCTGGTGGCCCTGGGTGAAGCCGAGCAGGTACCGGAGGAAAGCCACGCCCTGTTCCTCGAACGCTTCGACGAGCTGCTGACCCTGTTACCGCAGGACCCGCTGGAAAGCCAGTACCTGGGCCAGGACCTGATCTGCCAGGTGATCCAGCGCTACCCGCAAATCGCCCACCTGGTACCCCGCGACCTGCTGTGGTTCTTTGCCGGTGACTGCCTGCACTACATGCCCGACGAGGAACTGGCCGTGTATCAGGCGCTGGAAGAGCGGCGCTATGAAGCAGAACAGAATGACGAGCCGTTCGACTGGCAACTGGAAAAGCAACTGTTCAGTGCAAACCCGCCAACCCAGCATTAAATCGATGCAGCACCCCCGGGGCGCTCACTGCAAACAGGCGGCCCGGGCGAAGGTATTGGTGATCTTCATGCGCCAATCAAAGCGCATAAAACTTGCAACTTCCCCGCATCAGAACTCCCCTACCCCAATGTCGGTTCCGCTCTTCACCGATACCTGCAATGTATTAAAAATACAAAAATAGCACCCACTCCAGCCGACTGTGAACTGACATTTTTGCCAGTAGACACGCCACCTGCTGCCAGCCATGCTCTTTACCGTGCATTAAAAGCTGGCCGGCTCAATACGCCCTGTTGAATTGAACAATGGATGAATGCAGTACCGCAAACACTTTAATCCCGGGCTGTTGTTGCTGAGGCCTGCAGCTTTGAAGCCGATTACGATAAAAGCTCAGACTTTTCCTACATATTCTACCAGGACGCGCTTTTAACATGCGCACGCCAACCAAACCCCAGAATGGTTTGGCAAACGTATAGCCGCAGCCTCATAGCCACCCGGAGTTCACATGAAAAAAGCCTTACTTGCCCTTGCCTTGGGCATCACCAGTTCCACCGCATTCGCCGCAACAGTCAGCACGGGCGCGATCCACTTCTACGGCAGAGTCGATACCGGTACCTGCCCGATCGAGATCATCGACCCGGTCACCGGCAACCCGGAGAGTGGCAACCGTGTACTCATGGGCAATGTCGACTCTTCGCTGTTCACAGCTGTCGGCTCTGAAGCCGCTGCACGCACCTTTGGCATGCGCATCACCCCAGGCGGTGGCTGCGTCGTCAACAATGGCGACGTAGCCAACGTGAGCTTCACTGGCGCCTTTGGTGGTGCCGGCACCGGCGGTACCCTGTATGCCCTCGAAGCTGGCGGCGCACAGAACCTGGCCCTGATTCTCAAGGACGACACGGGAACTCAGATCGCCAATGGCGGCACCTCCAAGGACTATCCGCTGGACGACACCAAGCCAACCATCATGCACTTCAGCGCTGCCTATAAATCGACAGCCGCGGGAGTAACTGCTGGCGCAGCCAATACCAGCGTGCAGTTCGTCGTCGATATTCCTTGAACGACGCTACTCGGGCGCACGCCCTGCGCCCGAGAGCTTGCCTCCCCCTCCAAAGGTAATGCCAGATGAAAAATCACCTGCGCCGCCTTGCCTTGGGTGCCTGCCTGGCGGCCACCTTGTCACCCGCACAGGCAGCGTTGACCGTCAACACCACCCGCATCGTTTTCGACAGCGAAAAGCGCAGCACATCCGTGGTTATCGCCAACCCCAGCCCGCGCCCTTACGCGGTGCAAACCTGGATAAACACCAGCAAGGACGATACCGATACACCGGTGCCGCTGGCCACCTCCCCCGGGCTGTTCCGGCTGGACCCTCGCAAGGAACAGATGGTGCAGATCAGCCGCTTGCCAAACACGCTGCCCCAAGACCGGGAAACCTTGTTCTATCTGAATGTGCAGGAAATACCAGAGGCGAACCCTGACCAGACGAACGTACTCAACATTGCACTGCGCACCCGCCTCAAGCTCTTCTATCGCCCCAGTGAACTCAAGGGGCGGCCCGACGAGCGTGTGGGCGAGCTGAAGTGGTCCGTGCGCCAAAACGCAGGGCGGGTACAGCTGCTAGTGGATAACCCGACACCTTATCACTACACATTTGGTCGCCTGGAAGTGACTGCCGCCGGCAAAACCGAAGCCATTCAGGCCAAGGCCATGGCTGCACCTTTTGCACAACAGGCTTACGACCTGAATCAGGTCCGGTCGGTCAATGGGCTGCAACTGACCTTTACCACCATCAATGATTACGGCGTGGCCACCACCGTGGTGCAAACGCCATTGTCACTTCGCCCTTGAATGAGGCCAGCCGTATCGGCAGTACAGTCAACACCAGATCGGGCCGCATAGGCCCGATTTGCGTTGTTGCCGCTGCGTTCGGCATCCGTGACATCGGTGCCCTGCATGACGGAACGATCATGGAGCAATTTATGAAAAACATTGTATTTGCACTGGGACTGGGCATGACCAGTTCCGCCACATTTGCCGCGCCGGTCGCCACTGGTTCGGTTCATTTCTTCGGCAACGTCGATTCTGGTACCTGCGCGGTCGAGATCATCGACCCCTTGACCTGGCAGCCCGTCAGCCGAATTTTCATGGGCAACGTCAATGCCGCCCAGTTCAAACAAGCCGACGACGAGGCGGCTAATCGGCCTTTCGGTTTGCGCCTCACCCCGGGTGCCGGCTGCATACTCATCCCCGGTGCCAGCGCCACCGTCACCTTTACCGGCAAATACGGCAGCGCAGGTGCCGCCGGTACGCTGTACGCCCTGGCGCCCGGTGGCAGCACGGGCCTGGCATTGATCATCAGGGATGACCTCGGCACCCCAATAAGCCCCACCGTCCCGTCCAGGCAATACCCGTTGCATGACAGCAAACCCACCAACATGCTGTTCTCTGCCGCTTACAAGGCCACCACTGCCAACGTTACCGCTGGTTTCGCCAACGCCGATATCGGTTTCAACGTGGACATCCCGTAGGCACTTGCAGCGCAACCTGACACCGGGTTGGCACTTTCTTCTGCAGCAAAAAAATCGGGCCTTACGGCCCGATTCTCATTTCAGCGCACTCAGGCGTCCTGGCTCGCCAACCTGTCCAGCGGGTCGTAGCCATAACCACTGCCGTCGTAACTGGCCAGGCGGCCCAAGGCATCATAAGCCAGTACCTTGCCCTTCTCATCAAGGTCCAGATTGCCGTCCTTGTCATAATGCAAGGTGAAATCCGGGTAGTCCGGATGAGTGTTCACAACGCCGGTAAGTTGTGCCGGGTCGTCTTTATTATCGAACAGGTAAGTAGCCTCGTTATCACCGGAGTCGCCCGCCTCGTCTTCAAAGGTGGTGAACAGCCAGGTGATATTGTCGACCGCATCGAATTCGAAGTACTGCTCACGAATGGTTTTACCTGCCGGGTCTTTTGGTGCGAACACTGCCTGCCCCGTGCAGTAATAGGCTTGCAGGCGACCGCGCACATCATACTCATAGGTTTCCTTGCGTACCTCAGTGCCATTGTCCTTCAGCACCCTGCTGGTCATCTGGTCCAATACACTGTACTGCTGCACGAGTTCTTGAACACTACCATCCGAGAAGGTGAAACGTCGCAGCTCTTCCCGCCCCTGGTGATCGTATTTCAGTTCGGTTGTCAGCTTCTGCCCGCCATCTTCCGTCACGTAGCGCTCCATGTTACCCACCGCATCATACGAGAACGCACTTTTGGTAGTGCCCAAGGCAGTGACTTCCAGCCGGCCGGCGTTATCGTAGCCGTAGGTCTGCTCCTGCTCCAGCACATCCTTGTAATATAACGGTCGGCCGAGCAGGCTGGTGCCATAGTGCATGGTCCAGCTTTCTTCACCGATTGTGCGGGTTTCCAGCTTTACCTCACCGGTGCTGAAATATTCGCGCGCGAGCCCCTGGTCACCTTCTTTGCAGTGCATGAGCCGTGCGTTGGCCGGGTCGTAGACGTACTCCGCATGCTTGCCGGGGATGCGCCGCTCTTGCGGGTCTTCACCCAGCTGCGGGATGTAGTCATAGTCGATTTCCCGACCAGCCGCCGTTCTGACCTTGTTCGGTTTATTCTGCCCAGGTGCATAGAACATCAATTTGCGACGCCCACCGGTAATCGACTCGACCATCCGGTTCAGCCCATCGAACACCTGCTCACCCAGCACTTTATTACCTACCGAGATCTTGATAGGCAGGTCTTCACTGCTGTGTGCTGCGTAGTCCCGATGAACCACTGACTTGTCGGCAAGCGTTTGATCGACCAGGCGGTCGAACAGGTCATAGGCAGAGCGGGTTACCGCATTGCGCGCATCAACCTCACGCACATTACGCCCAAGTCCATCATAGAAATACTGGTGCTTGCTGTAGAGTTTGCCACCCAGGTCAAAGCGGCTGACCTGCATTGGCTGCTCGAACAGGTTGAACCAGGTGGTGGTCTTGCCCAAGCGTTGCGTGCCATCTGCCGACTCGATCCAGCTGGTCTGGGTTGGCAGGTTGCCCGCCGGATCATTGCCGCTCGGGTTGGAACCAATCGGGTCGTACAACTCGTAGTGCTTGACGCCATCCGGACCGATTTCACAGCTCTGCCGGCCCCAGGCGTCATACTCATAATGGGTAGCAAGCGGTAGTTGCCGGTCTTCCATCCAGTCGTATTCGATGGCATCGATCAACTGGCCCAGTTCATCGTAGGTGAACTTGTTACGCTCGCGAAACACCTGATGGCGCGCAGCTACTTTTGCGTCGGCGTCGTGGCGCTCTTCCCAGGCCACACGGCCCAGGCCGTCAATTACCGAACGAATGGCAACCCCCTTGACGTCCACCATGGTCTGCGAGGCCTGCTCGCCCGGCGCGCTGACCATCGCATATTGATAGGTACGTGAGGCCTTGTATTTCGGCTCGTTGGGCGAAACCGTCTCACGCGTTACCCGGCGGATGGCATCGTACTCGTAGGCAATTTCCACATCGTTGTCGTCACGGTTGAGCAGCGGCTCACCAATGAGCATCGAAGTTTCAAGCGTAATTACCTTGCGTGCATGCCGAGGCTTGCCACTTTCCGGGTCATAGCGCCCATGATCGAAGCCGGTCAAGCGCTGCTGAGTGATCAACACCGGGTGCCCATCGCGGGTTTCCTTGCGGTAGACAAAACTGGTCCTGGTGTCTTTCCCTCCCTTCTGCAACAACTGCACCAGCGGGCGGCCATGGCGCAGCAGATCGTCAGGTTTGTTGACTGGACGGGTCGAGATTACCTGCAGCGGCGCCTGCTCCACGCTATTGACCACTTCACACAAGGTTTCCTGCCGCTGTACCAGCCAGGTGGTTGCAGGCTGAGTGGCCTGGTCATCGGCGTAGCGAACCCTGGCCAGCGCTTCATAAGCGTAGGTCTTGCGCCGCACCGGTGCCGCTGTATCCCCGTTCGCTGCGGGATGTTCCGTCGCATGCTTCGCGTTGCGTACGAAGTTGTCCGGGTCTGCCGGGCAGCCTTCCTCCCCTTGTGCAGGGTAGTACTCCGTAACCGTACGCTTGCCGCTGGGCAGGACTTCTTCAATCAGGTTGCCGTACAAGTCACAGGCAGTTTTGTGAACCTCCTGCCGGTACTGCGAAGGGTCCTGATCATCCGTCAACTTCTGGCTGGTTTGCAGCGGTAACTGGAAGTTGCCTGGTTGGGCATCGAAACTGTCGCCGGCGTTACCGTGATAGAGCGTTTCGCTACTACGTGCCTTGCCGGCCTTGCGAGTAACCTCACGTACCTGCAAGTGAAAACGGTTGTACCAGCGCTGAGTGGTGCGCAGCACCGCTTCCTGGCCATCGTTCGCTTTGCCCCATTGGTGGGCGGTACTGCTGTACAGGTAGCTGGAAGGCGCCCGGTACAGGTTGTCTTCACCGTCGTCACGCCAGCTGATGCCACTGCCGTTGCCGACAAAGTTGTGATAGGCCTCCACACCATTTTGCACAATGGTATAGGTATAGGTGGTTTTTTCCGTTGGCTGCCCGGCCCCCGGGTTTCTCAAGTGAGTGGTCACCCGCGGTATCGCTACACGGCTACCGCCGCCTGGCAGCAGGTGGCCGTCGTCTTCATACTTGATGTCGTCCACGGCACCAAAAGGTGTCGAAACCTGCGTCAGGCAATTCAGTTCGCGGACTGTCTGGTACTTGAAGCGCCAGTTGCCCCCCACCTCGGCAGGCAAATCCACCCGGGTCAACTGATCGTTGACCAGTGTCAAGATGTAGCGCGCCAAGGGTTGGTTGCCATCCTTGCCGGTGGGGTGCAGGTCAAGCGTGACCTTGTCACTGGCATAGCTGATTTTCAGCAGGCTCAAACCATTGCCATCTACAATACTCTCCAGCCGCTGCGTCGAACTGGTATATCCCAGCTTTATACGGTGGCCAGTCGCCCCCCTGACTTCCACCGGCAACGCCACGGCACTCGCCCCCGTGCCATGAACATGCAGTATTTCTTCCAGATAGGACTTATGTACGACCCGGTACTGTTTCTTGTCACCGGCACCGTCATCGTGAAAGTGGAAGCTGTCGAGCTTCTTTTCCCGGATCGGGGGTTGTGCACCACTGCCGGTAACTTTGTAAGCTTCACCCGTGTGCAGCCTGAGCATATTGCTGCCCGGTACAAACTGGGTCATATCCAGGTACCAGCCCTTGCCAAAGCCGTCACTTTGCTTACTGAATGGGTTGAATACCAACCTTAGCGGCAGGCTGGGCCCGACCTGGTCGTTACCGACCAGTGACAATAAGTTGATACTCAGCGTGTATTGACCGGTACGCGGATCCACACCGTTTTGTACAAAACCGTTTGCATTGAACGCATTGGAATGAAGAACTGTTTCAATCGCCATGAATAGCCACCCTGAATGAACATGCGAAATTGGTCTGGACGCACTATTGCCCCAGACCCAGCCTGCTATATCTAACGAAGGAACAACTGCAGTTTGTCGCGCTCCGAAATCCCCTTCGTTTTATCTTCGCTGTCGACACCAAATACAAAGCGCAACGGGTGAGCATTCCCTTCGGTATCAATCAACTCGACCAGCAGGGGCTTTTTCAGGGCTGAAATGTAGGGCAGACCCGACCCCGCGCCCGCGCCGTACCTGAAGTTATCGAGCCGGTGCAAACTGAATGTCAACTGACCCGGACCCGGCCTGTGATTTTCCAACAGTTTCGGTAACGTATGCGTGCGCTGTTTGGCCATTTGGTAAAGCAGCCCATCAAACAGCAGACTGTCGTTACTGCTGCCATCCGCAGCATTGAAGGTGAAACCCGTATAACTGCAGTAATGGTCATCCAGCAGATCCGAAGCCCACAGCACACTCGATTTGTTATCGCCAGACAGAATACGTAACCTGGCAAACTTGACCAGCTTGCCCTCGCGCAAGACATGCTCGAGCCGCCAGTAGTCTGTACTGTTATCGACATAGGCAAATTCATCACCATCGGACGGCGATTCATCCCCGGCCACCCGGGTGCGCACAAACGAATAAGCCTGCTGCGTGAAACTCGGTACTTTTACCCCTGTCAACTTGAGCACCCCGTGTTCACCGGCATCTTTTGACGAGGCAAACCGAAAGGTTTCAGTATTCTGGATAGTCGCATAGATGGATTTCACACCCGCCTTGCGGCAGTGCAGGAAAAACCTGCGCCTTCTGACCTGCCCCATGGGCACATCGGGCGTGCCCGCCGTCCCGGGTTGGCGCTCGATGGTGTTTCCGTTCAGGTTGACAGCCCAGTTCTTGTTCAGGAACGGGTCAAGTGCTTCTTCATCCGGCGCCAGGAATACCAGTGGCTCATTGTCAGTCAGGTCCAGGAACCGCAAGGTGGCGAGATCCTCATCGGAAATCTCGATGGGCTCCCCGCCTGGGCCATCCGCGGCGGCCACCGCCACTTCAACTTCAATTTGTTGCCAACCATTGGCGAAACACTGAGGTGCGCTGATGGCCTTGATTTCAAAGGTGCTGATAGCCGTCCACGACATCAATGATGCCGACGCCCGACGCCCCTCGCTGAACTCGACGATGGCATAGCCGGTACGTTCGTCACCGTCATCAGCCGCAACCACTGCAATGGGCATGACTGCCTCCGCCGGTGGCTGGTAAAGGCCAGTGAGCCTATCAACAATGCCTTCACCGTAAACACTCCAACTGACCGAGTTTTCAGTAATGGCCTGGAACTGCGTCGGTTGCACCGACTGCCGCTGCGGCACATGGAATGGCTCAAGGTTCAGGCTGGCAGCCCACTGGATGATCACGACCGAACACTCTGCACTTGCACCGCTCTGTCGGTTGGCCACCTTGATGCGCTGGATGCGAATGTCAGGGCGCCCCGCCGGGGGGGAATTTGGCGTAAAGCGTGCCCGCCCGTTGCCCAGGTCTTCAAGTTTGCCCAAGTCCTCGGCGATCTGTTCGGATCGCTGCGGGCCGGATAGCAGCCGCACAGCACCCACCAGGCTCCACTCCAGCTCGCCGCCATCAGCATCGGTGGCACGCAACTCGATCGGGCTGTTGCCTTGCGCCCAGGTGGCCACGCGTGGTGCAACTTGAATGGCCCGGGCGGTCTCCATCAGTAGTGCGTGCCGCTGCCCTTCACCGCCGCCTTGCGGGAAGGTGGCGGTAACCAGTACCCGCTGCTGCTCTTCTGCAAAGTGGGTGGCCGCAAGGGGGCTGTAGGTTGCCTGCTCGAATGTTCCGGTAGCACCAGGCCGGGTCAGGTTGCGAGCCGACCATTGCACCCCGGCAGGGGCGCATTTGGCGATATATGGCTGGCGCTGCCCGGAAACGATATGGGACATCGCAGGCTCCACGACCACGGTCTGCTCACTGCCCTGCCAACGGCCAAACAGCACCCGGTCGAGGGGTTTCTGGCTGTCAGCGCTGACAAACTTGTAGCCGTTGCCCAACTGCAAGGTCTTGAGGATGTCCAGCGGCTCCCCCGCCCCCAGGCTTTCGATGTCCGGGTCGCATATCAGGGTACCGGGCATGCCAGCCTCTTCTTCCGGGATCGGATAGATGAAGTCCTGGGCTGGGTCCGGCTGGCTACCTGCATACAGATCCGTGCCGAGCTTCATGAACAGCATCACCGCACCGTCCCCGTAGCGGGTGGTTTTCGGATCTCCACCCCAGGGTGCCCGCAGGGTTCGCAGCATGAACCGGTCAGGGCTAAGCGGATAGTAATCATCTAGCCTGAACCTGGCGAACACGTACTTGCGCTGGTAGGCATGCATATAGCCAAGCGGTTCCCGCAGGCGCTCGCCGATCATCTGGTTGGCATACGCGGTAGGGCCCAGGTTGCTGGAAAAGCGGGTAGCGCTCGCCAGGTCCAGCACCAGCGAGGCGAAGCGGCTGCTATTGAGCTGCTCCACCGTCAACGGTAACTGCGCCTGCACCCAGTAACCCATGCCTTCGGCAATGGAGAAGCTTTCCACTACCCGTTTGGGGCTGCCGGGCAGGTGGTTCACGCGTAAATAATCGCCAGCAATGACAGGCAACCGTACTGTCAGGTTGCTGCTGAACAGGTTTGCCGTTTCGAAACTGACTTGGGGTGCACCAAACACCAGGCCCTGAAACGAAACTTTCAGGCTCCCGCCATCATCGATGTCAGCCTCGAGGCTTACCGGCTCCAACGCACTAAGATCGCCGATTGCCTGAAGAAACTGCTCGCGAAGCATCAGGTTGATGACCGTTCGATCCAGGGCAAATAACGCACCCCATCTAGAACGTGTCGAAGCCTCTTTTAATTTTTCGAGAATGATTTCCTTGGAGTGACTGGCCATCATTCGATCTCCATGACATGTGGATCAAGAAGTTTGCTGTAACGTTTGATAGAGATGAAGGGAAGCGGCAGGATGAGAACATCAAACTTGTCGCTTGACTCCCCGTCATCGGCGAAAGCGACGATAATGGCGTACTGTTCTGACGAGCCAGACTTTGGCGTGTACACCTTATTTTCGAGTGTTCCGTCACCTTTGACCAAGGTCCATTCTACATTCCCGGTCACTGGCAACTTATTCCCTTCCCTGTCGGCCTTATAAAACTCTACTTGTACACTACCCTCTGTGCTTGAGACGGCCTCAAGCCAATAATTCTGGCTTTTTGGCCCTACTACCAACATGTCAATAATGGCCGCTGTGCCGCCTGCTGTCGGCTTGACAGTTATCGGGACATGACGAAGGCCGTAATAGTACAGCGGGTTACCACTTACCCACTTGGGCAAACTCACCGGCGCGGTGTAGATCTGCCCCTGCGGATTGGCACTGTCGCTGTCTTTAGTGACCGCCCCCAGCCCCTCTGGCGGTTGCTCCCAGGTCAAGTCAGCACCATCAGGCGTAGCTGCGCTCAGGGTTTGCTTGCTGCCCAGGTTCACCGACGCGACCAGTGGGTAGATCGAGACGTCATTTTCCACCAGGCTGACCAGCGCCTTGCTGATCAGTTTGTCGTCTTTGTCGTCCTTGGCCACCACCAGCACCCGGCCAAACGGAAATCTATTCTCGCCACCAAGGCGATCAATAAACTCTTGCCTCAGTAAAATATTGGTAGTGCCTTTATCAAATGCCAACAGCACATCCCAGCCAAAGGTCCACAACTGCGTTTCCATTTTTTTTAGCCAGTCTTCGTACAATGGCGCCTCTGTGACTTCAGGCTGCATGATATAGTTACCGTCCACAACCCTTCCTCCACACCGCTATCAATTGGGGTGGCGATGCCACCCACCCGATTTGGCAGTACAACTGTAATAAATGAGCTTTGATTTAAAGCGACTTCTTCGGTGTCAGGCGAGCAGGCTCAAGGCTGTGCCAACTGTCACCTTTATCGAAACTTACGTCACCAGATAGTGTGTGCTGCTTGTTATCCTCCATATCGCCGTACACCGTCCGGCTCAGCCACTGATCAACGGTCGCGCTGCTCATCTCTGCAGCTGTAATCGGCTTTGCATCACGCAGAACGGCAACGCCCTGAACCGCCATGGTAAAAAGCTGGTCTTTCGCGGCAAATGGCCAAAGACCGGTCCCGGTCACTCTGAGCAGCGCACCGTTGGCGGTGAGACTCGACGCATACAGTTCGCCATCGTTATTGGCTTCCCGGCAGAAGATGGTGTTACCAAGCGCCAGGGGTACGACACGCAGGTCCACAGCCGTAGAGGGCTTCGAACGAACCCCGTCCGCATTAATAACGTAGTAATACACCCTGAAGCGTCGTCCATCGGGGTCCAACGGCTGATGCATGTTCGCGGCCACTACGGCGGGGGCTATCTTGAAGCGTCGACCGCCAGCTTCTTCCGGCATGTCGGTAATTTGTTGGCCATTGTTCGGATACCCCTCCCAATGGACTTCAATTGTTTCACCTGGCAATGCCACATCGGGCACCACTACATAGGCCCCCAAGATTGCATCGCCAGCCTGCAACTGTTGCCGCCCCACCCCGTCCGCGGCAGCCCGCTCGATATCAGGCGCTGAAAGTTCTCGAGGCACCTTGAGCTCGACCGACAGCGCTTCTGCGCTCAGCGCCTGGCCACTTCGCGCAAACTGATAGAACACCGTGTGCTCACCCAACACGAGCAGGTCAGGCGGCACATGGAACACCACTTCCTTGCCCTCCAGGCTGCTGGCGTCCATGCGTGCCGTGAGCACCACAGGTTCCGGCTGTGCCGGGCCTTTCCAGTGCAACAGTACGTGATCGCCCGGCTGTACGTCCGCATACATAGGCAAACGAACCGTCAGCCCATCGGGGAAAAAACCGGGGTCTAGCGGCTCGCCGGCATAGCCGTCGATGCTGGCCTTTGGCAGGAGGTCAATGACACTTGCCACACCCGTGACAGTAAACTTCTGCACGGGTGAAACCAGCAGGTCACTGCTGCCGGCGAGGGCGACTTCGTAGTGTACTTCTGCCCGCCCTCCATCACGGATGGACACGAAACTGCCCTTGCTGAGCTGCCAATACGGAATTTGCTGCAGATTTTCTGCCGTAACCACATACTCTGCGGTCACGTCACCTTTATCTTCCCCCGTCGCAGTAAACCTGCGCATAGTCAATGTGGCCTTATCGCCAACCTGGATTGCCTGATAGCGTGGCACCAGAAACCGTGCGCCATCACTAGGCAGATCATCGAAATTGATAGTCAGATCATGGGATTCTCGTACCTGCGCCACCGCTAATGTTTCGGCGTTACTGCTGCGATCACGCAAACCCAGGTAACTAAACACACGCCTGGAATCCGGGGTCGCTTCGTCTGAACCATTTAATTTATAGGACAAGAATGCCCAACCACCCTCATACGGCTCAACAAATCGATTGGCGACTGTCACTACCAACCCGACATCTGCATCATAATCACCCGGAACTTCTACTTGTGAATCAACCTTGTCAAATGGCTCACCGTCTTCTGCGACACCGCGCCAAATGGGATAAATAATGTCGTAGGGTGCGATATGGTCACCTTTGACAATACTCTCAAGATCAGCGCCGTTGAGCGTACTGACATCAATCTCATCGTATTCATTGCGCATCGGTATCAGCGGCGCAGGATTGAACAGCTTCGCTTCTTTGCCTGTTGAACTCGCCACGGCAAATCTCCTGTCGGGGGTGATAATGCCCGCAGTTTTACGGCGTGGCAGCGACGCTGGCTACTGGTAGAAATACCAGGTAACGCCCCACAACCCGCAGGTTCGGCTGTTGCGCCCCACCTGATAAATCTACCAGGTGACAGGTCGAATTCACGCATACAAACTCGCGGGTCGACACCGTGCAACAAAGGCCCCTGCACCTGTTATTTCTGCCAGGTGTGGCCAGACGATGAGTTCAATAAGCTCTGAACAGGAAGTGCGTTCGCCAAGGCCGCTACCTCTTCGTGATGCTTATTCAATTTTCATCAGACTGATACGGAACCCCAGAAATGAAACCACGCCATTACAGCGATTTCTTTTCAATGCCCGCCAAGCAGCCGTTGCTGTGCCTGTCGCTCTTCATGAGTTGCATTGCGCCTGTTGCACTCGCCGCGAACAGCAATGAAGCACTTGCCGACCCGACACCTACCCTCGCCCTGTATCAAACGGTCGACAACAATACCGAGCCCGCTTGCGCATTCGATTTGCCGGGCTACGGCAGCGGCACATCGGTAAAACTGCTGCCTAAGAAAACCTGCCCTAAAGTAGAAGACAAGGTGATCGACCCGCACTCGCTGCGTATTCGAAACGTCCCCATCGCGACCCGTTTTTTGCTCACCAGCGTTGCAAGTTGCGACAAGAGCGAAAAAAACGCGGCCTGGATCGAGCTTGAAACCACCCGCGCAAATGCGTCGCTGGAAAAACTGGGTATCGACAAGCTCTGGACCTACTCGGGCTACGTGACCAACAGCGGCCTGGACAGCAATGCCCCAAGCCGTGGCTTCAAAGTGACCGCCAAAGGCGACCCCATCAAACAAGGCTCTCTGTCGTGCATCCAGGTCACCACGTCAGCAGGGAGTAATTGAACATGGCTGGCTCATCCGTGGTGCACAGCAACGCCACCAACTTTCAGAGTTTCGTACAGAACAACGTCGACCAACGCACCGGCCAATACACCTTGGCCATTGACCTGAAGTTACCCAACGGCAACCACCTGATCGGCCCAGGCCTGCCATTGCGCCTGTCGTTCAGCCCGTTCAACGACAAGGATTCGGGTTTCGGCAAGGGCTGGGACCTGGCCCTCACCCAGTACGTACCAGGCACCGGGATGCTTACCCTGCACAGCGGCGAACGTTACAAGGTCACCGGCAGTGGCGCGCAACCACCCATCCGCGAGAAGAAACTCGACAGTTTCCACTTTCACGATGACAGCCAGGGTGGCAAGCCACAGTACCGGGTCGTGCACAAGTCTGGCCTGGAAGAAATCCTCAGTGTGTATGGCGACGAAAACCCAGTTGCCCTGCCCTCAGAGGTGCGGGCGCCGTCCGGTCACAGCATCAAGCTCGACTACGCGCCCGACACCCGGCGGCTGATGAACATTATCGACGGCAACGGCGCGACGCTGCTCGAGCTGAAATACACCGAAGGCCGCGTTACCATTGATACCCACCCAGGGGCCAACGGCAACGGTCTGCCGTTCCTGCGCCACAGGCTGGAGCTGAAAAACGGGTCGCTTGTGGAGGTGGTGTTGCCGGCCGAACTGGGCGGCAACTGGCGCTTTGAATACACCACAGTCCGCGGCCTCAAATGCCTGGCCAAGGTTTCGACACCACTCGGCGCCATCGAAGAAATCCGCTATGGCGAAAACCAGGACCCAGGCCATGTGCTGCCAGGCTCCCAGCCGCTTCGGTCGTTACCGCGCGTCACCAGCCATGTGGTCAAGCCCCGCGCCAATCAACCAGTGATGACCACGACATTCACCTATAAACGGCTGGATCAGGACACCGGCATCGAAGTGGAAAACAGCTTTGTCGGCACCAACAGCAACCTCAGCTGGCGCGATGACGGCGAGGACAATTTGTACCGGGCCCAAGCCAACTACCGATACAGCGTCACCGCTCATTACTGGAAAGCGGGCAAAGTGGTGCGCAAGCAAACGCAAACCTTCAACCGCCACCACCTGATGACATTGCAATCACTGGAACAGGACGGCCATATCGAAGAAACCGAAACGCTGTTCCATGAACTACCTGGTGTCGAATTTGACAACCAACCGGCCTTCTTCCAGCTCCCCAGGCAGATTACCAAGCGCCGGAAGCTGCACAGTGACGCCAGCAAACTGCACGAGGAAACAGCCACCACCCTTTATGACATTTACGGCAACGTGGTTGAGGAACTGCAGCCCAGCGGGGTTCGGGTTACCTACGAGTACTACGGCAAGGATGGCGAAACCGCTGGCAGCTGGAGCTGCCCGGCCGACCCGCAAGGTTTTGTGCGCAACATCAAATGCAAAACGGTCTATCCGGTGCCTGGGCAACCGGGCAATGCCCCGGTGCAACGTACCCGGTTGAGTTACAAAGCCTACCCGGTGCTGGCCAGCCTGGACGAAAGCAGCCAATGGCTGGCCCCTACTGAAGAACACGTGGTGCAAGTCTTCGACGCAGGCCTGCCGAGCGAAACGGAACAACTGCTGATGCGCGTCGAGCGGGGCTACCTGAACACGCCAGTCAATGCACTACTGCATGGGCGCCCGGACTATCAAAGCATCACCCGCTATAGCGAAGATCCGGCGCGCCAAGCCTTCGATAACCGTACTGCCCGCACCCAATGGCGCTATGAGAAACGGCAGGATCCGCTGCACGGGCAGGAATACTGGACCCATGAGACAGCCACCGGCTTTGACAATGTGCAAAAAGCCTCAAGCCTGGCCGCCTCGGCCCTGCACGGCCAGACCGTGTACGAAGAGGATGACTTCGGCAACAGCATCCGCCGACGCTACGATGCGCTGGCCCGCCTGGTGGAAGAAGTGGTGGCGCCCGACAACCAAGAGGACAAAACCACCATCAGCCATGGCTACACACTGGTCACCCACCCAGAGACCGGCACAGCAGGCCTGGCCGCGCAGTGGGTTACCGGCAGTACCGGCGTCACCACCTTCCACACCTTCGATGGCTGCAACCGGGTCATCAGCGAAGAGCGCGAAACGGCTGGCCCCTCAGGCGCGGAACATGTACGGGTAAGAAAACGGGTTGCCGAAAGCAACTATGACGAACTGGGGCAACTCAGCGACCAGACCACGTTCGATTACTACGAGGATCGAACCCTGTCGTTGAAAAGCACCTTCGAATACGACGCTTGGGGGCAGCTAAGCAAAACCACGCTGCCAAGTGGGGTAACCACGCACAGTGAACACTCGCCTTTCGGCAAGGACGGCGACATTACCACCACCTGGATGCAAACCCCCGACCGACCCGGCGAACGCCAGCTGCAGCAGGTGGTCGAGAGCAATCGCTTCGACAAGATCAGTTATCAATACCGCCTTGACGAGACTGGCACGGTGGTTGGCCGCCACGACTACAGTTACGATGGCCTTGGCCGCTGCACCCGTGAGGAGCACAACTTCAACCGCGCCGGCAAGGCGCCCGTAAGCCGTGTCACCGGCTACGAGTACGATGCCGAAGGGCGGGTCACCCGTACCGAAAGGCCGGACCTGTCGGCAGTGCTCAGTGAATTCGCCTTGCACAGCCCCTCTGCGCTGGCAGAAAAGTTGCTGGTCCTGCCAAACAAGAGCGCCGCCCCCATCCTTGCCTGGCACCGGGAATACGACAGCCACGAACGCCTTACCTCGATGGCTGCAGGGCTGCAGCAGGAGTCTTACACCTACAAGGACAACACGTCGCTGGTAGAAACCCGCACAACCAAAGCCAAGCGTACCTTCACCTACCACTACCGGCCCACACGCTCGGCGCAACCTGAGCGCATCGAGGTTTCAACCCTCCAGACCGAGTTCGATTACGACCGCCACACCACAGCCGTCGACACCGCAAAGAACGAACAAGGCAAACGCAGCTACGCATACACCGACCAGGGTTACCTGCGTGAAGCAAACTGGGAAGACGTCGAGGGCGACCGCTACCGCTGCTCTTATCAAACCTCGCTGCAGGGCCTGCCACTAGGCTACAGCGACAGTGACGGGGTTGCGGTAGCGCATGAATACAATGACCTGGGCCAGCTGGCAAAGACCACCCAAGGCAACCTTGTAGCCACATTCGAATACGACACGGCCGGCCGACTGTGGAAAACGCAAACCACTGACCAAGCCAACAAACAGGTCCTGCTGTGCGAACAGACCTATGACAGCCTGGGCCGGGAAGATACCCGCACGCAAACCCTGACCAAGCGCGACGGTACTGAACTGACCCAGGTGATCAAACTGACCTGGCACGACGACGACCAACTGCACACGCGAACGCTCAGCCGTGACGGCCTGCAGTTGTTGCTTGAAACGTTCAACTACGACGCCCTTGATCGCCTTGAGGAACACACTTGCACTGGCAGTGCCCTGCCATGCAATGCGGCCGGCAAGCCGATCACGATGCAGTACTTCATATATGACGCACTGAACAACTTGTCCGAATGCTATACCGACTTCAAAGACGGCAACATGGAGGAGGCCGTTTACACCCATGAAGGCTTTATCCTAAAGCAGGTAAGGCGCAATCTGCTTGTTAATTTCTCGATCGACCAAGCCTTCAAACGCGATGACAACGGCATGCGGGTGAAAACGGCCGGCATGCCGAAACCCAGCGCTTCGACCAACCATCCCTTCGAGCACGATGCCGACGGCAACCTGCTGAACGATGAGCAGGGCAACCGGCTGTTCTACGATGAACACGGTCGCCTGATCGAAGTTCAACGTGCTGACGACCGCCAGCCGCTCTACCGTTACCGCTATGACGGCCACAACGACCTGATTGGCGTACGTCACGACCAGGCAGCAGAAATGCTACGCCGTTACCAGGGTTACCGGGTAAGCAGCACCCGGGAAAACGACCTGCTGACCCAGTACCTGTACGCCGGCGAACGCCCTCTGGGCCTGCAACGCCCTGCCCAGGCTGCGGACAACCGCCTGTTCATGACCGACGCGGCCAACAGCGTGGTCGGCGAGTGCAGCGGTGATGAACTGCACGACACCCAGTACACCGCGTATGGCGAAACACCCGACAACGACGCGCTGGTGGGCCTGCTCGGCTTCAACGGCGAGGCGCGCGAGCGGGCGCTGGGCTGGTCACTGCTGGGGCGCGGCTACCGCGCCTACAACCCCGGGCTGATGCGTTTCCATACCCCGGATACAGCTGCACCTGAAAGCGCCGGGATCAACCCCTATGTGTACTGTGGTGGCAACCCGGTGAACTGGCACGACCCGAGTGGCCATTACGGCATGCGGCACAGCATGGAGAACCCGTTTGTCCCACCCACGCCACAACCCAAGCCCAAGGCTAACTGGCGCTCCTGGCTGGGCGTGGCGCTGGGCGCAGTATTTGCGGTAATCAGTTTTATCATGATGCCACCGGTAGGCCTGACCATGGCCTTTGCCTTCGGCGCCGCCAGCCTGGCCCTCGACGCGGCCGCAACGGTGGTTTCCGTTGTTGCGTTGGCGACCATGAATAAAGACGTCGACAATGTAGCGTTCTGGCTGGGGATTGCCAGTGCCTTGAGTACTTTGGGGATGATAGGGTACAGCAAGTTTGCGGCGCGGGGGGCCGGGAAGGGCGTAAGCGTCGGCACGCAGGCAGCTACCGATACAGCCAGCATTGGAGTAGGTAGTCGCAGAGGATCTACAGTTGCCCGGGGTCTCAAGCGACGAGCCAGCGCACCATCGACAATGACGTCAGAAATCCCCAAATATGATAGTGTTCTGGAGATAAAACGCACCAACACTTTGGAGCTTGACTGGGACTCTCTTCCACCCGAAAAAAATGCTGTTTCGAAAAACAATTCACTACCCACCGATGACAGCATTAATCTTCAAACATCAGAATCAGGCACTAGCGCGTCTGCGACCTCTCTGCGGCCAGCCGCAGCAGCTGAACCAGCTTCTCCTACTACGAAATTGCCACTAGTAGAAACTAAATGGCCGAAAGTTATTACCACACCCGCCGGTAACTATAGCCGCCATCTGTGGCAAACTGAACCACAGAAACAATGGAAGGTATGAATATACGACAGACATCGAAGAAACAACATCTTAACGCAATCCATTTAGTGGACGCCATGTCGGAGATCTAGAAAGCCAGCGAACGCCGAAAAACCAGCAGAAAAATCCAGGGTATCTTTAGGAATTTTCTTACATTTGAATTGGAAAGTTCCAGATACCTTGGTGCCCTGCCAGCCCAATACTTGCGCTCCTGATTTCATGATCCCGCTTTTAGCACAATCACTTCACGGTGTATAAACATGCTAAGTCCCAACAGGCATCAGACATTGCCGAAGTGCGTTCGCTCAGCTTTAATGCCACCGGTTGTCGGTTGTGTTCTGTTGTATTTCAGTAGCACTCCAGTTTGGGCTGAAGAACGCCCCCTGGAATTCAACCCAAACTTCATGCGCCAAACGCCAGGCCAATCCAGCGACGCCAGCGCCGCCGCGCTGGGCACCCTGGCCACACAAGCCACCCTTGCGCCCGGCCCTTATCAGGTCGAAGTGCTGGTCAACCTGGCCCCGGCCGGGCGGTATACCATTGATTTTCGCGAGCGCAGTGACGGCAAGGGCCTGGAGCCCTGCCTGACTGCCAGCTTATTGCGCGAACTAGGCCTGCGCGAGCAAGGCCTGGCCGAGCCACTGCCCGCCGATGAGCGCTGCGTCGATCTGCCGACACTGGTACCCGAGGCCAGCTTCGATCTGGACCCCGGCCGACTGCAGCTGGCCCTGTCGATCCCGCAGATCGCCCTGCGCCGCGACGTTGCCGGCAGCGTCGCGCCCGAGCGCTGGGACGACGGTATCAACGTCGCCTACGTCAACTACCAGGCCTCCGCACAGCACTACAGCGGTGCCACCAGCAGCACCCGCAGCAGCCAGGACCTGTACCTGAACAGCGGCATCAACCTGGCTGGCTGGCGCCTGCGCAGCAGCCAGAGCTGGCGTGACGATGGCGAAGGCCGCGACTGGAGCCACTTCAACACCTACGCCCAGCACGACCTGCCCGGCCAGTGGGGCACCGCCACGCTGGGCGAAACCTTTACCAGCGGCGATGTGTTCCGCAGCCTGCCGATCAAGGGCGTGCAGCTGGCCACCGACATGGGCATGCTGCCCGACGTGATGCAAAGCTATGCACCCATCATCCGCGGCGTGGCGCAAACCCGGGCCAAGCTGGAGGTGCTGCAGAACGGCTACCCGATCTACTCCACTTACGTAGCCCCCGGCCCCTACGAGATCGACGACCTCGGCGTTGGCGGCAGCAGCGGCGACCTGGAAATCGTCCTGACCGAAGCCGATGGCCAGGTACGGCGCTTCATCCAGCCCTACTCCACGCTCAGCAACCTGCTACGCGAGGGCGTGTGGCGCTACAACCTGGTTGCCGGGCGCTACGATGGTGCCGATGACATCGACGACCCGCCACTGTGGCAAGCCACCCTGGCCCGCGGCGGCAAATGGAACACCACCCTGTATGGCGGCCTGCTGGGCAGCGAGTACTACAACGCTGCCAACCTCGGCGTGGCGCGCGATTTCGGCGAACTTGGGGCTGTATCGCTGGACGTGACCCAAGCGCGCACCGACTTGGGCAACCAGGGCGGCCAGGTGCAGGGCCAAAGTTACTCGATGCGCTACGGCAAAGCGTTCCAGACCGGTACCAGCCTGCGCTTCGCTGGCTACCGCTACTCCACCGAGGGCTATCGCGAGTTCGACGAGGCCGTGCAGCAGCGCAACGCCTCCAGCCGCTACCAGGGCAACCGCCGCAGCCGCCTGGAAAGCTCGATCTACCAGAACATCGGCAACCGCAGCTCGCTGAGCCTGACCCTGTCCCAGGATGATTACTGGCACAGCAACCAGCAGCGGCGCCAGTACCAGTTTCAGTTCAACACCCAGTTCCGGCGGGTCAGCGTCAACCTCTACGCCTCGCAATCGCTGAGCGATGACAACCAGAATGACCGTATCATCGGCCTGGGCATCACCATCCCGCTGGACTTCGCCACCGCGACCACGGCCAGTTTCGACCTGCAGGAAAGCAATGGCAAATTCAGCGAACGGGCCTCGCTCAACGGCGGCTCGGAAGACCACCGGCTCAACTACGTCGCCTCGCTGGCCAACGACGACAGGCAAAACAAGACCGCCTCGCTGGCAATGGGCTACCAGACCCAGAAGGTCAACCTGGGTGCCGGCTACACCGAGGCGAACGACTACCGCAGCGTATCGGTCAATGCCAGTGGCACAGTGCTGGCGCATACCGGCGGCATCGTGTTGGGGCAATACATGGGTGAAACCAACGCGCTGATCCATGTGCCCGATATACCCGGGGCCGGGGCCGACAACGTCCCTGGCGGCGGCACCGACAGCAACGGCTACATGCTGGCCCCGCACATGCGCCCCTACCGGGTCAACCAGGTCACCTTGCAGACCGACCAGCTCGGCCCTGACGTGGAAATCGAAAACGGTGCCACCCAGGTGGTGCCCCGCCGCGGCGCCGTTGCCCTGGCGCAGTTCAAGGCGCGCCGGGTCACCCGCCTGATTCTCACCTTGCAAGACGCCGACGGCCGTGCGCTGCCCTTCGGCACACAAGTCAATGACCAGCAGGGCAAGCACCTGGCGGTGGTCGGCCAGGCCGGCCAGGCACTGGTAGCCACCGACGCCCAGGCCCAGACCCTGGAAGCACGCTGGGGCGAGCGCGACGCGCAGCGCTGCCTGCTGGCCATCGACCCGACCACCATGCCGGAAGACCAGGGTTATCGCATGCAGACCTTGCGCTGCCCTGCCCCATGACCAAGCCCGTGCAGCCACGCTGCACGCCAGATACAGGACACCAACCATGCCGTTTTTTCCACGCCTGCACTTGAGCCTGGCCGCCCTTGCGGCGATGTTGTCATTTACCAGCCAGGCACATGCCGCACTGGGCTGCGCATGGGAAACTACCACAGGCCCGATAAACTTCGTGACCGACTACGGGACGAACTGGGTGCCGCTCGACGCCCCGGTCGGCAGCAAGATCGCCTCGTTCCCCTTGCGCAACTTGGGCGGCTCTGGGCCCGTACTCTTGTGCGACAACGACGGCTCACTCGTGCTGACCGCCAACATCACCAGCCCCCTGCCCCCTGCGCCCGGCACTTTCCCACCCATCGATGGCAAGAATGTCACCGGCAAGGTACTGCAGACCAATGTGCCAGGTGTTGGCCTGTACCTGGAACTCGGCAGCTTTATGAATGGCACGGTGAGCAACACGTTCAAGGCAACTGACGGCGGCATCGGCGCCGTGCCCTACGTTGGCGAAAACCGGGAAAACATGAATCCAACATCCATGCGCATGCAAGCTTTACAGATCAAATACGCCGCGCTGATCAAGACCGGCACCATCCCCCCTGGCCCGATGCAGGTCAACCAACAGGTAATCAGGGGGGTGATAAGCGATGTGGGAGAAGCCGTCATACTGAACCTGAGCGCTGGCATACAACAGGCACAATGTACGCTGAAAGCCGACGCGGTCAGTGCAAACCCGGTACAGCTTGGCAGGCACGACATCGCCGAGTTTATCGGGGAGCATACGACGACCAAGCCCATCGACTTCTTCATCACCCTCAGCGACTGCGAGGACGACCCGGCGGGCAGCGTTGCCCGTGCATTCATGCGCCTGGACGGTGTGGATGGCTCGGTGCCGATTGACCGCGACCTTGGCCTGTTCAGCCTGACCACCGACTCTTCTGCCACCGGCCTGGGCATCCAGGTGCTGCGCAGCGACAACACCCCGCTGAAACTGGAAGAATTCATCGACATGGCCGCCATTACCCCCGGCACCATGCGTTTCGACTTGCGTGCACGTTACTACCAGACCGCGCCTGCAGTAACCCCAGGGGAGGCCAAGGGGGCCCTGAACTTCACCATCGAATACCGCTGAACAGCCAGCCCGGGCTTTTGCCCGGGCCGGCTTTTTGTCGGGCAACGACGAAAACGCAAAAAGAGACCCGAAGGTCCCTTTTTGCGTTACATGTTTGGAGCGGGAAACGAGACTCGAACTCGCGACCCCGACCTTGGCAAGGTCGTGCTCTACCAACTGAGCTATTCCCGCAATTTTAAGCTTTACCGCTAATCGGCGTGAAGCGCCTTGACGACCTTCACCACCACTGCACCGTGCGAACGCCACAGTATTTAAACTGGAGCGGGAAACGAGACTCGAACTCGCGACCCCGACCTTGGCAAGGTCGTGCTCTACCAACTGAGCTATTCCCGCATTTGGCGTCCCCTAGGGGACTCGAACCCCTGTTACCGCCGTGAAAGGGCGGTGTCCTAGGCCACTAGACGAAGGGGACACACAACACTTTTCAGTGCACCAGAACAGAACCTCACGATTCAGCCTGGATTTTCTTTTCCTGCCCCGCCGTTAAGCGCTGCCGGAGAAACTGGAGCGGGAAACGAGACTCGAACTCGCGACCCCGACCTTGGCAAGGTCGTGCTCTACCAACTGAGCTATTCCCGCAATTTGGCGTCCCCTAGGGGACTCGAACCCCTGTTACCGCCGTGAAAGGGCGGTGTCCTAGGCCACTAGACGAAGGGGACACGCTGCTGGCATTACTACCTGCTTTCACTCCCTGCCGCGTTTCGCTGTGTGCTTTACGCTGCAAGTGGCGCGCATTCTATGGATGGTTCGAACAGGCGTCAACCCCTTTGTAGAAATTTATTTAAATCAATGACTTCCGGGTGGGTTGGGGTGCAGATGCGGGGTGGGTGGTCGATAGAGAGAGGGGGGGTTGCCTGTGCCGGCCCTTTCGCGGCTAAAGCCGCTCCTACACCGCGAAAGGGCCAGCACAGGCATATCGCCGCTATTCGCCCCCACGCAAACTCACTACACTCAAAGCTGTAATTCTTCTTAAATGAGGCATTAACGGTGACACCACTCCTGATTACCCTGCTCATCGTGGCGGGTATCGCGTTGCTGATCGTGATCGGCTACCTCAACAATGTGGTCGAGAACGGCAAGCTTGAACGCGCCCGGATGAAGATCGAGCTGGCCGACCGCCTGCGCCGCTGTGGCGAAATCACCGAGAGCTTCCCTGGCCAGTTCATGACCCCGGCGCTGAAGCTGCTGCTGACCCGCCTGGAGCTCAACCTCAACCAGCGCCAGCTGGCGGTGGACAAGCACAATGCCGAATTGAAGGCACGCATCGGCGAACTGGAAGGGCTCATTGCCCTGGGCGAAAAGATTCCGGTGAACAACCCGCCCAACCCGATCCACACCGAGGTCAAGGCCAAGGACGTGCGCTTCTTGCTGGAGGCACTGCACACCCAGGTGACCCGCGCCGCCCAGGAAGGCTTCTTGCCTGCCATCGAGGCCAAGCACTGGGTGAAGGAAATCCGGCATATCCTGGTGCTGTTGCATATCGAGTTCTTCAACAACCTTGGCCAGCAGGCCCTGCAGAAAGGCCAGCCCGGCCAGGCGCGCCTGGCGTTCGAGCGCGGCGTGCAGTACCTGCGCAAGCAGCCAGAGCCGAAAGTGTATGAAGAGCAGCTGACGTATCTGGAGAAGTTGCTGGCGCGGGCCAATGCCCAGGTGCTGGACCGCATGACACCGGCCGAAGATGAGCACAACGAACTGACTGACGGGCTCAAGACCGATGAGGAAGAGACCTGGAAGAAGAAGGTGATGTACGACTGATGCATTAACCTGTACTGGCCTCTTCGCGGCTAAAGCCGCTCCTACAAGGACCGCATCGCCCTCAGGCCTGGCGTGATCATTGTAGGAGCGGCTTTAGCCGCGAAAGGGTCGGTACAGGCGACACACCAATCAGCAGTCAGTCAATTCCAGAAAGATCGCCGCCAACCGCTCCAGCCCCACCTGGTCCACCTCGCTGAACCGCGCCAGCTTCGGGCTATCCAGGTCCAGCACCCCAATCAACCTGCCCTCCTTCACCAGCGGGATCACCAGCTCGCTGTTGGACGCGCTGTCACAGGCAATGTGCCCCGGGAATGCGTGCACGTCCTCCACCCGCTGGGTTTGCCGGGTAGCCGCCGCCGCCCCGCACACGCCCTTGCCGAATGGAATGCGCACACAAGCCACCTGGCCCTGGAACGGGCCCAGCACCAGTTGCTCGTTGCGGTTGAGGTAGAACCCCGCCCAGTTCAGGTCGTCCACCTGGTTATACAGAAACGCCGAGAACTGCGCGGCATTGGCGATGAAGTCACGCTCGTCGGCAAACAGCGCCTGCACTTGCGCCGCCAGCAGGTTGTAGCCGTCGAGGCCGGCGCCACTGGCATTGAGGTCGATCATTTACTTTTGCTCCAACAATTGCAGCCCAACCCAGTAGCGGGCGAACTGATAGGCACAACGGCCATTACGGTTACCGCGGCCGGTGGCCCAGCGCACGGCGAGAATTTCCAGCGCTTCGTCACGCTGCCAGGCCAGGCCCGCAGGGCGCGCCAACTGGCCGATCCAGTGCTCGACCACGTCGAGGAAGTGCTCCTGGCTCAAGGGGTAGAACGACAGCCACAGGCCAAAACGGTCGGACAGGGCAATCTTGTCCTCCACCGCTTCGTTGGGGTGCAGCTCGCCGTCGACCATCTTCCAGTTTTCGTTGTCGCTCTGTTTTTCCGGCACCAGGTGGCGGCGGTTGGAGGTGGCGTACAGCAATACGTTGTCCGGGGCCTGCTCCAGCGAGCCGTCAAGCACGCTCTTGAGCACCCGGTAGTCGCCCTCCCCGGCTTCGAACGACAGGTCGTCGCAGAACAGGATAAAGCGCTGCGGCAGATACTGCAGCTGCTCGACCACGCGTGGCAGGTCGGCCAGGTGGTCGCGTTCGATTTCGATCAGGCGCAGGCCGGCGCTGGCGTGCTCGGCCAGCAAGGCGCGCACCAGCGACGACTTGCCGGTGCCGCGCGAACCCCACAGCAGCGCGTGGTTGGCCGGCATGCCGTTGATGAACTGGTCGGTGTTGCGGCCCAGCTGGTCACGCTGCTTGTCGACGCCGATCAGGTCGCTCAGGCGGATGTCCAGGCTGACTTCCAGCGGCAGCAGGTAGCCGCTGCGGCCATCGCGCTGCCAGCGCGCGGCCAGGGTGGTGGCCCAGTCGATGTTCGGGCGCTGGGCCGGCAACAGGGGTTCGAGGCGTGCCAGTACCGATTCGGCACGGTCGAGGAAAGCGATCAAGCGAGCGTCCATCAGGGCTCCTAGGGATTCAGATTTGGGTTTGCTGTGCTGGCCTCTTCGCGGCTAAAGCCGCTCCTACAAGGTAATCACCGCCCTCTGGACCTGTGATGTACCTGTAGGAGCGGCTTTAGCCGCGAAGGGGCCGGCACAGCCAATCGAGCAATCAAGGCTGAATGTGTGACAAGCCCACCGTTAGCCGGGGTTGATCGGCTATGCTTGCGCAGCGCAAGGAACGTGAAACCGGCTCGGGACTCATGGATATCAAGTTCACCAATCGCCTGTCATACAAGCAAGCCCGGTTGACAGTCCTGGTCGGCTTCATCCTGGGAACATTGCTCAGTCTCATCCAGATCGGCATCGATTATGCCAGCGAAGACGCGTCCATCAACCGGGAAGTGCGCGCGTTGCTGCAAATCAGCCACAACCCGGCCTCGCGCATCGCCTACAACATCGACTCGGAGCTGGCACTGGAGCTGACCCGCGGCCTGTTGCAATCGCCAGCGATCATCCGCGCGCGGCTGATCGACAACAACGAAACCGTGCTGGCCGATGTCGAGCGCCCGCGCCTGCAGGACCGTTACCGACCACTGAGCGACTTCCTGTTCGGCGACCAGCGCCAGTTCAAGGAACGCCTGTACCTGACCCACATGCCCGAGGAATACCTCGGCACCCTGTACCTGGACGTGGACACCTACGCCTTCGGCAGCCGCTTCCTCGACCGTGCCGGCATCACATTGCTCAACGGCTTCGCCCGCAGCCTGGTGCTGACCGGCATCCTGCTGGCGCTGTTCTACATGATGCTGACCAAGCCGCTGGTCACCGTGATTGGCGCGCTCAGCGGCAGCGACCCGCGCAAGCCCCGGCAAACCCGCCTGGAATGCCCGCATGGGCACGAGCACGACGAGATCGGCGTGCTGGTGAAGGTCGCCAACCAGCAGTTCATCAGCATGGCCACCGAGATCGAACAGCGGCGCACTGCGGAAAACCGCCTGACCCAGTACCTCAACGAGCTGGAAGACATCGTTTCGGCGCGCACCGACGAGCTGAAAGCCAGCAACAGCAGCCTGAGCCTGTCCAACCAGGAGCTGGAACAAGCCCGCCGCCGCGCACTGGACATGGCCCAGGCCCGCGCCGCCTTCCTCGCCAACATGAGCCACGAGATCCGTACCCCGCTCAACGGCATGCTCGGCATGATTGCCCTGGCGCTGGACAGCCCGCTGCCCAGCGAGCAACGCCAGCAGCTGGCGATTGCCCACGATTCGGGCAAGGTGCTGGTGGAGCTGCTGAACGATATTCTCGACCTGTCCAAGTTCGATGCCGGCCAGCTGGAACTGGAGCGCATTGCCTTCGACATGGGCTCGATGGTCGAGGACACCGCCAACCTGCTGTCGCAGAACACCGCGCAAAGCGTGGAGCTGACCTGCCTGATCGCCCGCGACTTCCCCAGCAGCGTGCTCGGCGACCCCACGCGGGTGCGGCAGATCGTCAGCAACCTGCTGTCCAACGCCCTCAAGTTCACCCGTTTCGGCCGCGTCGACGTGCACCTGGTGAGCATTGTCGGCGGCGTGCGCCTGGAGGTCCGCGATACCGGCATCGGCATCCCCGAAGAAGCCCAGGCGCGTATCTTCCAGCCGTTCACCCAGGCGGGCGCCGGCATTACCCGCCAGTACGGCGGCACCGGCCTGGGCCTGGCGCTGACGCGCAACCTGTGCAAGGCCATGCACGGTCACCTGCATATTCAGTCCGAGCCGGGCTTTGGCAGCCGCTTCAGCGCCGAACTGCCGCTGGCCGTGCACACCCAGGCCATCCCGCCCGCACCGCTGCACGGGCGCGTGGCCGCCTTGAGCGCAGCCGGCAGCGGGCTCAATGAACTGCTGCAAAGCGTGCTGCCCACCTGGGGCCTGACCTACCAGCGGCATGACAGCCGCGCGACGCTGGACGCCACAGCGTTCGACCTGTTGATTACCGACGACGTGGATCACCTGTTCGAACTGCGCCCGGCGCTGAAAACCCCGATATTGCTAGTGACCGCCTATGGCAACTTCCTGCCCAACGAGCAGTCGCTTGCCCTCGCCCCCCTGCACCAACTGGCCCGGCCGCTGGCGCGCAACGCCCTGTACCAGACCCTGCGCCGCACCCTGCAAGGCCATGAGCCCGAGCACCCGCTGGCCAACCCGGTCATCACCCTGGAGGAACGCCGCGCGCGCATTCTGCTGGTAGAGGACAACCCGGTGAACCAACTGGTGGCCAAGGGCATGCTGGCCAAGCTCGGCTGCCAGGTGCAGCTGGCCACCCAAGGCGTCGAGGCTTTGGAAATGTTGGAACAGGACGAATTCGACCTGGTGCTGATGGACTGCAACATGCCGGTGATGGACGGCTACGAGGCCAGCCGGCGCATTCGCCAGAGCGGCCGCTGGCCCGAGCTGCCAATCGTCGCCCTCACCGCCAACGCCATGCCCGAGGAGCGCGAGCGCTGCCGGGCGGCGGGCATGAACGACTACCTGGCCAAGCCGTTCCGCCGCGAAGAGCTACTGGCGCTGGTCGACCACTGGGTACCGCTCAATGGCTGAGCAAACGCTCGATGTCCGCTTCCAGGGCTTGCGGCTTGGTGGTGGGGGCATAACGCTTGACCTGGCCGCTGGCCGGGTCAACCAGGAACTTGGTGAAGTTCCACTTGATCTTCTGCGAACCCAGCAGGCCCGGGGCGCGCTGCTTAAGCTCGACGTAGAGTGGGTGAGTGCCTGGGCCGTTGACCTCGATCTTGCGAAACAGCGGGAAGCTTACGCCAAAGTTGCGTTCGCAGAACTGCGCAATTTCCCGCGCATCGCCCGGCTCCTGTTTGCCAAACTGGTTGCAGGGGAAGCCCAGCACCACCAGGCCACGCTCGCGGTAGGCCTGCCACAGTTGCTCCAGGCCCTTGTACTGCGGGGTAAAGCCGCACTGGCTGGCGGTATTGACCACCAACAGCGCCTTGCCCGGAAAGTCGCCGAGCTTCTTGTGCTCGCCGCCCAGGGTTACGCAAGAGATGTCCAGCATTGATGCCGCCATGGTCAGGCTCCGGTCAGTCGCGCGGGCGCAGGTCGATGCACACCGAGTTGATGCAGTAGCGCAGGCCAGTCGGTGGCGGGCCGTCGGGGAACACGTGGCCCAGGTGCGCGTCGCAGCGGGCGCAGGTTACTTCGGTGCGGATCATGCCGTGGGAGGTGTCGCGGATCTCGATCATCGCGCTGTCCTCGATCGGTGCATAAAAGCTTGGCCAGCCACAGCCGGAATCGAACTTGGTTTGCGCGTCGAACAGCGGCAGGCCGCAGCAGATGCAGTGGTAGATGCCATCGCGGCGCTCGCTGTTGTACTTGCCGCTGAACGGCCGCTCGGTGCCCTTGAGGCGGCATACCTGGTACTGCTCGGGGTCGAGCATCGACCGCCATTCATCCAGGGTTTTTTCGATCTTTTTCATGTAGGGACCTCGGCAGGCTGAATTTCACCCCGCACCGTCTTTTCCGGGGCGCGGGTGGCACGTATATTAGTTGGCTTCGTGTGCCAGGCGTTCAGTCTGGCACCCGCTTCCTGCCCTTTCAAACGTTTCGGCGGGGCCTAGCGCGTTTTCTCAATCGGGATCCCATCATGCAGTTCAGCAAATCGAACAAGCTCGCCAATGTCTGCTACGACATTCGCGGCCCAGTGCTCAAGCACGCCAAGCGCCTGGAAGAGGAAGGCCACCGCATCCTCAAGCTGAACATCGGCAACCCGGCGCCGTTTGGCTTCGAGGCGCCTGACGAAATCCTTCAGGATGTGATCCGCAACCTGCCCACCGCGCAGGGCTACAGCGACTCCAAGGGCCTGTTCAGCGCGCGCAAGGCGGTGATGCAGTACTGCCAGCAGAAGGAAATCGAGGGCGTCACCATCGAGGACATCTACCTCGGCAACGGTGTGTCCGAGCTGATCGTGATGTCGATGCAGGCGCTGCTGAACAACGGCGACGAAGTGCTGATCCCGGCCCCCGACTACCCGCTGTGGACCGCCGCCGTGAGCCTGGCTGGCGGCAAGCCGGTGCACTACCTGTGCGACGAGCAGGCCGACTGGTTCCCGGACCTTGAAGACATCAAGGCCAAGATTACCCCGAACACCAAGGCCCTGGTGATCATCAACCCGAACAACCCGACCGGCGCGGTGTACTCCAAGGAGCTGCTGCTGGGCATGCTGGAGCTGGCCCGCCAGCACAACCTGGTGGTGTTCTCCGACGAGATCTACGACAAGATCCTGTACGACGAAGCCGTGCACATCAGCACCGCCTCGCTGGCCCCTGACCTGCTGTGCCTGACCTTCAACGGCTTGTCCAAGTCGTACCGGGTGGCGGGCTTCCGCTCTGGCTGGTTGATCATCTCCGGGCCCAAGCACCACGCGCAAAGCTACATCGAAGGCATCGACATGCTTGCCAACATGCGCCTGTGCGCCAACGTGCCGGCCCAACATGCCATCCAGACCGCGCTGGGCGGCTACCAGAGCATCAACGACCTGGTGCTGCCACCAGGGCGCCTGCTGGAACAGCGCAACCGCACCTACGAGCTGCTCAACGAAATCCCCGGCGTAAGCTGCGTGAAGCCGATGGGCGCGCTGTATGCGTTCCCGCGGATCGACCCGAAGGTGTGCCCGATCCTCAACGACGAAAAGTTCGCGCTTGACCTGCTGCTGTCGGAGAAGCTGTTGATTGTTCAGGGGACGGCGTTCAACTGGCCGTGGCCGGACCACTTCCGCGTGGTGACCTTGCCGCGGGTGGATGACCTGGAAGCGGCGATTGGGCGGATTGGTAACTTCCTGCGGACTTATTCGCAGTAAGGTTCGACGGGGGCGCCGGGGTTTGACGGGGCGCGCCGCAGGTTTTATGGGGCGCGCCGGAGGTTCGACGGAGGGTTGGTGGTGGCGCGGAGATCGAGCGCCGCCCGCGCGGCGCTTCGCGGGTAAACCCGCTCCTACGTTTGTTTCGGGCCAGTTATGCCTGTGGCATTTGCGCGCGAACGCCTTGGCGCATGCCTCGATATCGCGTCGTACAAACAAGGCGGTCGCGCGCGCCTGGCACAGGCGATACTGGCCCGAAACAAACGTAGGAGCGGCTTTAGCCGCGAAGCGCCGCGCGGGCGGCGCTCGATCTCATAGGCGCTGCAAATGTTTCGGCGAACACCTGCGGCGCTCGATCTCACAGGCACCACACCTCCTGCGCCAAACACCCGGCAGCCTCAACACAACACCAAGCCGAATGTTTCTTACATCCTGCAACGCTCTATCCCACAGCCCCCGCACCATCCTCTGCCATACTCCGCCGTACACAGTTTGAAATAGTCGCCCGATTGAATCGGCACGGCAGGCCCCTTATATACCCCGCAGTAAGCGACAACTCATCCGTCAGGAGAACGTAACAACCATGATGCGCATTCTGTTGTTTGTGGCCACCAACCTCGCGGTGGTGCTGGTTGCAAGCATTACCCTGAGCCTGTTCGGTTTCAATGGGTTCATGGCCGCCAACGGGGTCGACCTGAACCTCAGCAGCCTGCTGGTGTTCTGCGCCGTGTTCGGCTTTGCCGGCTCCCTCGTCTCGCTGTTCATCTCCAAGTGGATGGCGAAGATGACCACCGGCACCCAGATCATCAGCCAGCCGCGCACACGCCACGAGCAGTGGCTGCTGCAAACGGTCGAAGAGCTGTCCCGTGAAGCGGGTATCAAAATGCCCGAGGTGGGTATCTTCCCGGCGTACGAGGCCAATGCCTTCGCCACCGGCTGGAACCGCAACGACGCGCTGGTAGCGGTGTCCCAGGGCCTGCTGGAGCGCTTCTCGCCCGATGAAGTGCGTGCGGTACTGGCCCACGAAATCGGCCACGTGGCCAACGGCGACATGGTCACCCTGGCGCTGGTGCAGGGCGTGGTGAACACCTTCGTGATGTTCTTCGCGCGCATCATCGGCAACTTCGTCGACAAGGTCATCTTCAAGAACGAAGAAGGCCAGGGCATTGCCTACTACGTGGCGACCATCGTTGCCGAGCTGATCCTGGGCATTCTGGCCAGCATGATCGTGATGTGGTTCTCGCGCCGCCGCGAATACCGCGCCGACGAGGCCGGTGCGCAGCTGGCCGGTACCTCGGCGATGATCGGCGCGCTGCAGCGCCTGCGCGTGGAGCAAGGCCTGCCAGTGCACATGCCTGACACCATGAAGGCCTTTGGCATCAATGGCGGCCTGAAGCACGGCCTGGCCGGGCTGCTGATGAGCCACCCGCCACTGGAAGACCGCATCGAGGCCCTGCGCCGCCGCGGTTGATCCACCCTGGTAAAAAGAAAGGGCGACTTCGGTCGCCCTTTTTTGTGTTTGCCTGCACCGGCCTCTTCGCGGGTAAACCCGCTCCTACATGGGTACACATTCCCCTGTAGGAGCGGGTTTACCCGCGAAAGGGCCGGTACAGGCTACACACCTGTCAGCGGCTAACCCGGTACACCCGCTCCAACAAACTGGAAGCCCCGGCCTGCAAAAACTTCGGGCTTTCCCCAATCACCTGCACCACCTCCAGCTCATCCACCTGCCACCCGGCAAACCCCTGCCTCAGCTCTTCATCCCCCACCGAAAACGGCGGCCCGGCCAGCAGCGACTGGTCATAGTCCAGCGTCACCACCAACCCACGGCAACTTGCCGGCAGCAAAGCCGACAGCGCCTGCATGTACGCCGCACGCATCTGAGCTGGCAAGGCAATCACCGCCGCCCGGTCATACAACCCCACGCAGTCGCCGACCTCCTCCGCCCGCAAGGCAAAGAAATCACCACACCACAGCTCCACATCACCACTGCGCCATACCTCGAAGGCGCCCTGCTGCCGCACCTCGGCTTCAAGCCCATGCTCGCTAAAGAAGTCTTCCACCGCCCGCCGCGACAGCTCCACGCCCAACACGCGATAACCCTGCCCTGCCAGCCAGGCCAGGTCCAGGCTCTTGCCGCACAGCGGCACCAGCACACGGCTGCCCGGCGCCAACTGCAACGCTGGCCAATGCTGCTGCAGATAGGGGTTCACCTGTGCCTGGTGAAAGCCGATCTGGTTGTCGGCCCACCGCTGCTGCCAGAACGCTGGCTCCATGATCACTCCCGATTTTTAGATGGTTTGTCGGTAAAACTTGGTTTGGATTTCGATCTGTACTTGATCGAAGATGATTGCATCTTAACCTTCAGGACCCCGCCATGCTGCCCAGCCTGTTCATTTCCCATGGTTCCCCCATGCTTGCCCTGCAACCCGGCGCCAGCGGGCCGGCGCTGGCCGGGCTGGCCAACGCCCTGCCACGGCCTAAGGCGATCGTGGTGGTGTCGGCGCACTGGGAGAGCCGCGAGCTGCTGGTCACCGGCAGCGCGCAGCCAGAAACCTGGCATGACTTCTACGGTTTCCCGCCAGCCTTGTATGCGGTGCAGTACCCGGCGCCGGGCGAACCTGGCCTTGCCGGCCAGATCAGCGAGTTGTTGCAGGCTGCCGGGCTACCCGCGCGGCTGGACCCGCAGCGGCCGTTCGACCACGGCGCCTGGGTGCCGTTGTCGCTGATGTACCCGGATGCGAGCATTCCGGTGGTGCAGGTTTCACTGCCCAGCCATTTGGGGCCGGCGTTGCAGGTCAAGGCGGGCCAGGCGCTGACCGGGTTGCGTGGCGAGGGTGTGCTGCTGATTGGCTCGGGCAGCATTACCCATAACCTGGGCGAGCTGGACTGGCATGCCGGGCCGGACGTGATCGAACCTTGGGCGCTGGCGTTCAGGGATTGGGTGGTGGAGAAGCTGCGGGCGGATGACCGGGACGCGTTGCTGGGTTATCGGCAGCAGGCGCCGTTTGCGGTGCGTAATCATCCGAGTGATGAGCATTTGTTGCCGTTGTTCTTTGCCCTGGGGGCTGGAGGCAAGTGTGGGGTGGTGCACCAAGGGTTTACCTTGGGGGCGTTGGGGATGGACATTTATCGGTTCGACTGACGGGCCTCTTCGCGGGTAAACCCGCTCCCACAGGTTCAGCACAGGCCTTGAAGCTATGGGGTCCTCTGTGGGAGCGGGTTTACCCGCGAAGAGGCCGGCACAGGCAAAAAAAATCCCCGACCTAGGCCGGGGATTTTTTCATTACGCCAGGATCAATCCTCGCGGTAGCGACGCAGCTTCAGCTGCTTGCCAGCCACACGGGTGTCCTTGAGCTTGGACAGCAACTTCTCGAGGCCGTCTTCCGGCAGCTCGACCAGGCTGAAGCTGTCGCGCACCTGGATGCGGCCGATGGCGTCACGTGCCAGGCCACCTTCGTTGAGGATCGCGCCCAACAGGTTCTTGGCAGCGATGCCGTCACGGGCACCCAGGGCAGTACGGCAACGTACACGGCCTTCGGCCAGCGGCAGCGGCGCACGGCGCTCGCGGTCACCACGGTCAGGGCGCTCGCTACGCTCACCACGTTCGGTACGCTCGCCACGCGGGGCGAAGCTTGGTACCAGCGGCTGTTCACGCTCTACCGCGGCCAGGTCCAGCGCTTGGCCATTGGTGGCCTTGCGCAGCAGGGCCGAGGCCAGGGCGCGGGCGCTGCAACCCAGGTCGGTGGTCAGGCGGTCGAACAGGTCACCGTGGGTGGCTTCTGCTTCGGCTACCAGCGGCGCCAGGCTGTTGGTCAGCTTCTTGATGCGGGCATCCAGCACGGCCTGGGCGTTCGGCAGGCGGGCTTCGGCCACTTTCTGGCCGGTAACACGCTCGATCACCTGCAGCATGCGGCGCTCACGCGGGGTGACCAGCAGCAGCGCACGGCCATCGCGACCGGCACGGCCAGTACGGCCGATACGGTGTACGTAGGACTCTGGGTCGTACGGCATGTCAACGTTGAACACGTGAGTGATGCGCGGTACGTCCAGGCCACGGGCAGCAACGTCGGTAGCGACGACGATGTCCAGGCGGCCATCCTTGAGCGAGTCGATCACGCGCTCACGCTGGTTCTGGGCGATGTCGCCGTTCAGCGCAGCAGCCTTGTAGCCTTTGGCTTCCAGCGCGGCGGCCAGGTCCAGGGTGGCTTGCTTGGTACGCACGAAGGCGATCAGCGCGTCGAACTCTTCCACTTCCAGCAGACGCAGCACAGCCGGGATCTTCTGGTCGGCGTGGACCATCAGGTGGGCCTGCTCGATCGCGGTAACGGTCTGGGTCTTGGTCTGGATCTTGACGTGCTTCGGTTCACGCAGGTGGCGCTCGGCGATCGAACGGATCGACGACGGCAGGGTTGCGGAGAACAGTACGGTCTGACGGGTAGCCGGGATTGCGTCGAAGATCACTTCGAGGTCGTCCATGAAGCCCAGCTTCAGCATCTCGTCGGCTTCGTCCAGTACCAGGTACTGCACGGTCGACAGGACTTTTTCGTCACGACGCAGGTGGTCGCACAGGCGGCCCGGGGTAGCGACGACGATTTGCGCGCCGTTGCGGATGGCACGCAGCTGTGGGCCCATCGGGGCACCACCGTAGACAGCAACAACATTAACGCCTGGCATCTGCTTGGCGTAGGTTTCGAAAGCGGTAGCAACTTGCAGCGCCAACTCACGGGTTGGCGCCAGGATCAGGGCTTGCGGTTCGCGCTTGCTCACATCGATCTTGTTCAGGATCGGCAGGGCGAAGGCAGCGGTCTTGCCGGTGCCAGTCTGCGCCTGGCCGATCATGTCGTGACCGGCGAGGATGATCGGGATCGATTGTTGCTGAATGGCGGACGGCTCTTCGTAGCCGGTAGCCACAACAGCAGCAACAATATTCGGATTAAGATCGAGAGCGGCGAAGCCGCCGGTTTCCTGGGTCATGGGTCTGCCTCTAAGTGCATCCGCAAAGACCCATGCTGCAAAGCTGCACATGCCTTGAAAGACCGGAACGGTCACCCAGGCAGCTTTGTCGGCGGGGATTTGCGAAAACGATTGAAAAAGAAAACTTGGGAAGGTCCGCCTAGCGGACGTGCAGCCGAAGCTGGACTCGGAGGATTTGCACCACCTGATTTTGAGGTCCGCTAAAAGACCGGCGCGTACTATACCCGAAATAGTGCAGGGACGTGAGGAATATTTTCAGGGTGCAGGGCCAGTATCGGGCCATCAATGGCCGCGGGCTGAATCGATAATCCCTGACGCTGCCACAATCCCTGTAGGAGCGGCCTTGTATCGCGAAAGGGGCGCGCAGCGGCCCCACATTTTCAGCTTCGCAGCGGACATTGCCGGGGCCGCTCTGCGGCCCTTTCGCGACGCAAGGCCGCTCCTACATGGACCGCGACAGCGTTCAGGTTTCGCATAAGCCGCACCAGCCATTCAGGTAGCCGGCCGAATCTCGCGGATCAACCCTTCAAGGCTGTACCCCAGCTGCGGCGCCAAAGCCTCGGCCCGCGCTCGCAAGCCCTCCAGGTCCAGGCTCTGCTCCAGGTCCGCCGGCACCAGCAAAATCACATTGCCCTCCTTCACCGGCAGTTCCCAGTAATGCCGGTGGTACAACCCGCGCAGCAAGGCCGCACCCAGCGGCTTGCCGTCATCGGTGGCCCACTGGTTGATCACCAGCCAACCGCCCGGGTTCAGCTGCTGCTGGCAGTTCTCCAGGAAGTTCCACGCCAGGTGCCCTACCCCCGGCCCGTGGTCGGTATAAAGGTCGACAAACAACAGGTCGGCCTTCTCCGCCGTGGGCAGCAGCTCCAGGGCATCGCCGATACGCACATATAACCGCGGGTCGTCGTCCAGGCCCAGGTATTCCATAGCCAGGCGCGGCACGTCCGCGCGCAGTTCGATGGCTTCGATATCGTCCAGCGGCAGGAACTTCATGCAGGCCTGGGTCAGCGTGCCGGCGCCCAGGCCGAGAAACAGCGCGCTTTCCGGCTGTTCATGGCACAGCGCCCCCACCAGCATGGCACGGGTGTAGTCGTACTCCAGCCAGCTGGGGTCGGCCGTGAACACGCAGCTCTGCTCGATGGCATCGCCAAATTCCAGAAAGCGGTAGTCGTCTACTTCGTACACGCTGATGACGCCAAAGGCATCTTCCACCCGTGCCAGTAGCCGCTCTTCCCGTTCCGCCGCCATGCTCACCACCCACCCGCGCAAAAACGCGCATTGTCCGTCAACGCCCTTGATGCAACAAGCGCAGCGCCAACTGTTACCATGGTTTGAAGCCTACAACCAACAAGACCGAGCCCGAGATGAACCAACCGTGGAGCCCTGACAGCTGGCGCGCCCTGCCGATCCAGCAGCAACCGACCTACCCCGATGCCGCGCACTTACTGAAGGTTGAACAGACCCTGGCCAGCTACCCGCCGCTGGTGTTCGCGGGCGAGGCGCGCGAGCTGCGCCGGCAGTTTGCCGAGGTTACCGAAGGCCGCGCCTTCCTGCTGCAGGGTGGTGATTGCGCCGAGAGCTTTGCCGAATTCTCGGCGGCGAAAATCCGCGACACCTTCAAGGTGCTGCTGCAAATGGCCATTGTCATGACCTTTGCCGCCGGCTGCCCGGTGGTCAAGGTGGGCCGTATGGCCGGGCAGTTCGCCAAGCCGCGCTCGGCAGGCGATGAAACCATCGGCGACATCACCCTGCCCGCCTACCGTGGCGACATCGTCAACGGCATCGGTTTCGACGCCAAAAGCCGCATCCCCGACCCGGAACGCCTGCTGCAGGCCTACCACCAGGCCACCGCCAGCCTCAACCTGCTGCGCGCCTTTGCCCAGGGCGGGTTTGCCGACCTGCACCAGGTGCACAAGTGGAACCTGGACTTCATCGCCAACTCGGCGCTGGCCGACAAGTACCACCAGTTGGCCAACCGCATCGACGAAACCCTGGCGTTCATGCGCGCCTGCGGCCTGGACAGCGCGCCGCAACTGCGCGAAACCAGCTTCTTCACAGCCCATGAAGCCCTGCTGCTGAACTATGAAGAAGCCTTTGTGCGCGAGGACAGCCTGACCGGCGACTACTACGACTGCTCGGCGCACATGCTGTGGATCGGCGACCGCACCCGCCAGCTGGACGGCGCCCATGTGGAGTTTTTGCGGGGTGTGCACAACCCGATCGGGGTCAAGGTTGGCCCGAGCATGAACCCCGAAGAGCTGATCCGCCTGATCGACACGCTGAACCCGGCTAACGACCCAGGCCGCCTGAACCTGATCGTGCGCATGGGCGCCGGCAAGGTTGGCGAGCACCTGCCAGGGTTGATCCGCACCGTCGAGCGCGAGGGGCGCAAGGTGCTGTGGAGTTCCGACCCGATGCACGGCAACACTATCAAGGCCAGCAGCGGCTACAAGACCCGCGATTTTGCGCAGATCCTTGATGAGGTGAAGCAGTTCTTCCAGGTGCACCAGGCTGAGGGCAGCCATGCTGGCGGCATCCATATCGAGATGACCGGGCAGAACGTTACCGAGTGCATTGGCGGCGCACGGCCGATTACCGAGGATGCGTTGTCGGATCGGTATCACACCCATTGTGATCCGCGCATGAATGCCGACCAGTCGCTGGAGTTGGCGTTTTTGATTGCCGAGACGCTGAAGCAAGTAAGGCGCTAAACGCAGCACGCTGACGCTGACGCTGACGCTGTTGATCTTGATCTTGATCTTGATCTTGATCTTGATCTTGATCTTGATCTTGATCTTGATCTTGATCTTGATCTTGATCTTCGCGACTTCAGGAGGCCGAACGCAGGCCTTGCGGAGGGAGGTGACGGGCATGGATGCCCGTCAAGCGCTGAGGCCCCATGGATGGGGCCTGCAGCGCGTACTCCCGGGAGCAAGGCCGGAGAGAGGGAACCCCGGAGCGCAGCGTAGGGGCCGGATGATGGGAGCGCAGCGTTTTTTGGTTACTTTTTGTCGCGTTTGACAAAAAGTGACTCGCCGTAAGGGCGAAAAGGTGAGTAAGCGTCGCTATCGCAAACGGACTGTTCTCCGTCTTAAAGCCGCCGCATAAGCTGTTGCTGTTGCTGTTGCTGTTGCTGTTGCTGTTGCTGTTGCTGTTGCTGTTGCTGTTGCTGTTGCTGTTGCTGTTGCTGTTGGGATGTGGGCCTTCACACCGTGTAGACATTCATTCGCGCAGGTGGCGCCAAGTCACCTTTCCGCCCTTACGGCGGGTCACTTTTTGTCAAACGCGACAAAAAGTAACCAAAAAACGCTGGCTCCTATCATCCGGCCCCTACGCTTCGCTCCGGGGTCCCCTCGCTACGGGCTTGCTCCCGGGAGTACGCGCTGCAGGCCCCATCCATGGGGCCTCAGCGCTTGACGGGCATCCATGCCCGTCACCTCCCTCCGCAACCCCTTCGCTCGGCCTCCTGAAGTCGCAATCTGCGGCGCCTGGACTATCGCGCGCTTAGAAGCAAAAGCCGAAGCAAGAGCAAGAGCAAGAGCAAGAGCAAGAGCAAGAGCCACTACCACGCTTGGCGTCACTTACGCAGTGGATCATCCCAGAAATGCCGCTCGGCCTCTTGCTGGATATCCGCCCGGCTCAACCCCAGGTCGTGCAGGGTTGCATCACTGAGGCTGGCCAGTTCCTGGCGCTGGCGGTACAGCTGCAGCCAGCGCAGCGGGCGCTGCAGGGCCGCATGCCACAGGTGGTTCAGGGTAAAGGCAGGTTGCTGGATGCTGCTGACATGACCTTTCATCGTGAAGCCCTCCGTGTTGATGGCCTCAGTCTCACGCCAGGCTTAAGATCAATCCAACGAATGTTTCTGATGCCATGCATCTCGGAGATTGATGCAATGTCCCAGTACCAGAGCCTTGATGCGGACGTACTGCGCACCTTCGTCGCCATCGCCGAGCAAGGCGGTTTCACCCGCGCCGGCGAGGTGGTCAACCGCACCCAGTCGGCGGTGAGCATGCAGATGAAACGCCTGGAAGAAGACATTTTGCAGCGCCAGCTGTTTGAACGTGACGGCCGCCAAGTGCGGCTGACCGCCGAAGGCCAAGTGCTGCTGGGCTATGCCCGGCGCATCCTCAAGCTGCATGGCGAAGTGTTCAACACCCTGCGCATGCCGCACATGGTCGGGCTGGTACGCATCGGTACCCCCGACGACTACGCCATGCGTTTTCTGCCGACCATCCTGTCGAGCTTTGCCCAGGCCTACCCGCTGGTGCAGGTGGAGGTGCATTGCGACTCGTCCAAACAGCTGATGTTGCGCCAGGACCTGGACCTGACGATCGTCACCCGCGAGCCGGGCAACGAGATTGGCCAGTTGCTGCGCCAGGAGCGCCTGGTGTGGGCCGCCGCCGAGGGCTTTTGCCCGCAGGAACAGCGGCCGATGCCGGTGGCGCTGTTCAACACTGACTGCTTTTGCCGGGCCTGGACCTGCAATGCGCTGGAGGCACAGGGCATAGACTACCGCATTGCCTACACCAGCCCGAGCCTGGCGGCGATCTTTGCCATCGTTACGGCGGGGCTGGCGGTGACCGCGCAGTTGCAGAGCCTGATTGGCGGGAATATCCGCATCCTGGGTGAAAGCGACGGGCTACCGCAGTTGCCGGTGGCCAATGTGATGCTGGTGCGCAGTACCCAGAACCCTTCGCCGATTACCGACTGCATGGCTGGCTACATCGTCGAAGGGTTCAAGTGAGCCGGGGGGGCTTTGCGGCCCCAAAATCTCAAAGCTCAAACCCAAGCATCACCGCACACACCACCAAAAACACACAGAACATCGCCCGCAACACCTTCTCCGGCAACGCATGGGCCAACTTCACTCCCCAACTGATGCTGAGCAAGCCCCCCACCGCCAACGGCACCCCCACCCCCCAGTCAACGCTATGGTGCACGCCATAGGTCACCAGGGTCACCAAGGTACTTGGCGCCGCCAGCGCCAGCGACAGCCCCTGCGCTACCACCTGGGTGGTACCGAGCACACTGGTCAGGATCGGCGTGGCCACTACCGCCCCACCCACCCCGAACAAACCGCCCATGGTGCCGGAAAAGCTGCCCAGCACACCCAGCCACGGCCAGCCATAGCGCAGCTCGGCACTGGCCGGCGCAACCTTCATGAACATCCGTGCCACGTTCCACACCGCCAGGGCCACCAGAAAGCCGACAAAGCCCAGGCGCATGGAGTGCGCATCCAGCCCCACTGCCCAGATCGACCCCAGCCAGGCAAACACGAAGCTGCATGCCGACAACGGCAAGGCATGGCGCAGCTCGATGCGGTTGCGCTGGTGATAGCGCCACAACGCCAAAAGCACGTTCGGCACCACCATCACCAGCGCCGTACCCTGCGCCAATTGCTGGTCCAGGCCAAACAGCACACCCAGCGCCGGGATCGCAATCAGCCCGCCGCCAATGCCGAACAACCCGCCCATGGTCCCCAGGGCTGCGCCCAGCACGATATACAACAACCACTCGATCATCAGGGCCTCGTCCGCCTGTACAGATAATGCGAGCATGCTAACGATTGTGCGCTGGCGGGGAAACGCACAGCAGCGCACAATGGCTGTGCGTTTTTCGCAAAAGCAAGGCAGCCATGAGCCCCGACACCCTGACCGACCAATTGAGCCTGTTCCTCGATGTGCTGGAGACCGGCAGTTTTTCCGCCGCCGCCCGCCGCCACCCGCTGACCCCGTCCGCCGTGGCCCGGCGCATCGACAACCTGGAAAGCGCCGTTGGCAGCCGCCTGTTCACCCGCAGCACCCACGCTGTGCGCGCCACACCTGCAGGCAATGCCTTCGCCGAACGGGCCAGGCGCATCATCGAAGAGTTGCGCCTGGCCCGGGCCGAAGCGGTCTCGCTGAGCAATGCCCCCGAGGGCCTGATCCGCATCGACGCCCCTGCAGCGTTCGGCCGCCGCCACCTGGCCCCGGCCATCGCCGACTTCCTGGTGGCTTACCCGGGCCTGGATGTGCAACTGCGCCTGATCGACAGCTTCGTCGACCTGCATGGCAGCCACCTGGGCGAAGTCGACCTGGTACTACGCGCCGGCCCCCTGGCCGACACCCGCCTGGTCGCCACGCCGCTGGCCTACATGGTGCGCATCGCCTGCGCCAGCCCGGCCTACCTGGCCAGCCGCGGCATGCCCACCTGCCCCAGCGAACTGCCCGGGCACGACGGCCTGGACTGGGACGGCCTGGCGCCGCCATTCGCCTGGCGCTTCAACGTGGCCGGGCAAACCCGCCTGTACCGCCCCACGCGCATGCGCATGGCCGCCAACAACGCCGAAACCCTGCTGTTCGGCGCCCTGGCCGGCTTAGGCATCGCCCACTTGCCCACCTGGCTGATCAGCGAATACCTGCTGCGCGGCGAACTGATCCCGCTGTTTTGCGACGGCGGCCTGCCTGAAGCCGAGACCAGCGGCATTTACGCACTACGCCTGGAACATGAAACGAACTCTCGCAGCCGTTTGCTGCTCGAATTCCTCAAGAGCCGCTTCAGCCCGATTCCACCCTGGGACCTGGCCTTGCGCAGTGAACTGCGCGAGTAATGCGCACACTAATGATCAGCGTGCCAGACTTTCCGATTGATTACCTTCAAGGACCTGCATGAACGCCGACACCCAAGCCTCCTGTGACGAGCTGCTGCTGGACAACCAGGTCTGCTTCGCCCTGCACTCCACCTCGTTGCTGATGACCAAGGTCTACAAACCGCTGCTGCAGGCCCTGGGCCTGACCTACCCGCAGTACCTGGCCATGCTGGTGCTGTGGCAGCAAGATGGCCTGACCGTGGGCGAAATCAGCCAACACCTGCTCACCGACCCGGGCTCGCTGACCCCTCTGCTAAAACGCCTGGAAAGCGAAGGCCTGCTACAGCGCAACCGCAGCCGCGAGGACGAACGGGTGGTGCTGGTGCAACTGACCGACAAGGGCCGCGCCCTGCAACAACAGGCCAAAGAGGTGCCGCAGTGCATCCTCAAGGCCAGCGGGCGCAGCCTGGAGCAGTTGCAGCAACTGCAGGCCGATTTGCTGAGCCTGCGTGAGAGCCTGCAGAAAAACCTCTGAGGGCTATGCTGTGCAATGGCCGTTCGGATGAGCGGTGACGATTTATATTGCGCGCTAACTAATTGCGCGCTAATTTAAGTCCCACACCAACCCGCGCCCTCCTGCAAACGGGAGCGCACAGCACATTAGCGAGGCTCAAGATGCAAAAGGTCACTCCGCTGTACATCGCAGAAGCTACCTCTACCGGTGGGCGCGACGGCAAATCCCGCTCCAGCGACGGCAAGCTGGTAGTCAGCCTGAGCACCCCCAAGGAACTGGGCGGCGCTGGGGGTGACGGTACCAACCCCGAGCAGATGTTTGCTGCCGGTTACTCGGCATGTTTCATCGGCGCCTTGAAATTCGTGGCCGGGCAAGAGAAGAAAGCCCTGCCGGCAGATGCCTCTATCACCGCCAAGGTGGGCATCGGCCAGATCCCGGGTGGTTTCGGCCTGGACATCGACCTGCACATCAACCTGCCGGGCCTGGCCCAGGCCGATGCCGAAGGGCTGGTGGAAAAGGCGCACAAGGTGTGCCCGTATTCCAACGCCACCCGCGGGAATGTGGATGTGCGCCTGCATGTCACGGTTTAATTCGCAGGCATAAAAAAACCCGGCCAAGGCCTAATGCCAGTCAGTTAAGACTGACGCATTGACCTTTAGCCCATAGGCCGCAAAATCCGATGCTTGGAAACGAGCATCGGATTTTTTATGCGCCT
>NZ_JBIVIF010000044.1:0-54890 GCF_044749595.1 Pseudomonas sp. NPDC089392 | reverse complement strand
TGGCCCGAAACAAACGTAGGAGCGGCTTTAGCCGCGAAGCGCCGCGCGGGCGGCGCTCGATCTCACAGGCGCTGAAGGTGTTGTGGCGGACACTTGTCAAAGCCAACACCATCTATAGACAGGCCCATCGCCGCCCTGACGCCCAGCGAAGCAACAGCAACAGCAACAGCAACAACTAACTCCCAAAACTCCATAAACAAAACTCCAGCCAGGTACCTTGCCCCCCACCCCACAATTGCGCACTATATTGCGCACCACCCCACCCAGCCCAAGGATCGCCGCCCAGAAATGAACACCCAGCCCCGCAGCCTGGCCGCTACCCTCTTCCCGATCGGCCTGCTGCTAATCGCCATGGCATCGATCCAGTCCGGTGCCTCCTTGGCCAAAAGCATGTTTCCCATCATCGGCGCACAAGGCACCACCACCCTGCGCCTGATCTTCGCCAGCATCATCATGCTGCTGATCCTGCGCCCATGGCGGGTACGCATGACCGCCAACACCCTGCGCAACGTCGTCATCTATGGCATGGCGCTGGGCGGCATGAACTTCCTCTTCTATATGGCTCTGCAAACAGTGCCTATCGGCATCGCCGTGGCCCTGGAGTTCACCGGCCCGCTGGCCGTGGCGATTTTCTCCTCGCGCCGGCCGATCGACTTCCTGTGGATTGCCCTGGCCATCGTCGGCCTGCTGCTGTTGCTGCCTGCCGGCCACGGCGGGCAGGCACTTGACCCACTGGGCGCCGCCTATGCCCTGGGTGCCGGGGTGTGCTGGGCCCTGTACATCCTGTTCGGCCAGCGCGCCGGGGCCGAGCATGGCATCCAGAGTGCAGCGCTCGGCGTTGTGGTCGCCGCCCTGTTCGTCGCCCCCATCGGTATCGCCCACGCCGGTAGCGCACTGCTTACGCCCGCCTTGATCCCCATTGCCCTGGGCGTCGCAGTACTCTCCACTGCCCTGCCCTACAGCCTGGAAATGGTTGCCCTCACCCGCATCCCGGCGCGCACCTTCGGCACCCTGATGAGCATCGAACCGGCGTTCGGCGCAATGTCCGGCCTGCTGTTCCTTGGTGAGGTACTGACCACCACCCAATGGCTGGCGATTCTGGCGATCATTACCGCGTCGGTTGGCACCACCTTGTCCATGCGCAAGGAGGCCAGCCCGGTCGTCGCAGCGGACTGATATGAGAAATATTTTCATTTGAGACGGGATTAATGATTGTAGCGGCCCGTCTCGCTGATTAAGCTGTCACAGAATCATCATCATTACGCTATCTACTGGACCCGCACACGGACGCAGGGGAAAATTCAGGAAGAACAAAGCGATAACGACGGGGCCTGACAGCTGATTCGCCCTGCATTTAAGGACAGGAATGAAACGTATTTTGCTCATCCTGGCCATCTTGGCTATTGCTGGATGTGCCGCCACGGCCAAGACTGAGGTCAAAAGGGGAAAGAAAGGCCTGCATATCAATTGCTCCGGCCTTTCCTCCTCGTGGGAGAATTGCTACAGCAAGGCGCAGAGCTCATGCAGCACCCGCGGCTATCGGGTCATCGCACGCTCGGGCGATAAGGATGAAGAACCCGGTGATTACTTGTTCGGAATCAATCCGGCGGGCTACACCAGCCGTAGCATGATCATCATCTGCAAGTAGAAAAAGGGCAGCTCGCAAGCTGCCCTTTTCATTTGCCCTTACAGCGGCGCAGTGCGCGCCGCCAACCAGGCCAGCGCTTCGCCCTTGAGCAATGGTGCCAGGCGCTCGCGCACCGTGGCGTGATACGCGTTCAACCAGTCCTGCTCTTCCCTGGCCAGCAGCTCGGGCAGCAGGCAACGGGTATCGATAGGGCACAGCGTCAGGGTCTCGAAGTTCAGGAAGTCACCGAAGGCACTCTTGCCCGCCTCGCGGTTGACCACCAGATTCTCGATACGCACCCCCCACTGCCCCGGGCGGTACGTGCCCGGCTCGATCGAACTGATCATGCCCACCTGCATTGCAGTCTGCGGTGCGGGCACCGCCTGGTAGGCGATCACTTGCGGCCCCTCGTGCACGTTCATGAAGTAGCCCACCCCATGCCCGGTACCGTGACCATAGTCGACCTGATCAGCCCAGATCGGCGCCCGGGCAATGGCATCGAGCAGCGGCGACAGCACCCCACGCGGGAACGTGGTGCGCGACAGGGCGATCATGCCCTTGAGTACCCGGGTGCAGTCCTGCTTCTGCTGGAGGCTGGGGTTGCCCACTGGCACCATTCGGGTGATGTCCGTAGTGCCGCCCAGGTACTGCCCGCCCGAGTCGATCAGTAGCAACCCGTCACCTTCGATGAGCGCATGCGACTGTTCGGTGGCACGGTAATGCGGCATCGCCCCGTTGCCATTAAAGGCGGCGATGGTCGAGAAACTCAGCGACACGAAATCCGGGCGGCGGGCACGCGCGGCACTAAGCTGCTCGTCGACCGTCAACTCGGTTATTGGCGCCTTACCCAAAGTGGCCTCGAACCAGGCAAAGAACTCGCACAAAGCCGCACCGTCCTGCTCCATGACCTGTCGGATATGCACCAGGTCGTCGTCACCTTTGCACGACTTGCTCAGGGTAGTAGGGTTGAGCCCCTCGACCAGCACCACCTCTGCTGGCAGGTTACCCAGCAGGCCGCAGGTGACCCTGGCCGGATCCACCAGCAGCCGGCTCCCGGCCGGAACAGCACCCAGCGCTTTGCCTGCTTCGCTATAGTCGCGCACCTCGATGCCGTCGGCCGCCAGTACCTGGCGCAGGTGCGCGTCCACCTTGTCCTGGCCGACGAACAGGATGGCCTGCTGCTGACTGATCAAGGCAAAGGCCAGGAAAACCGGGTTGTAGGACACATCACTACCGCGCAGGTTGAACAGCCAGGCAATGTCATCGAGGGTAGCGATGAAGTGCCAATCGGCGCCCTTGCACTGCATATCCTGGCGCAGTGTGGCGAGCTTTTCTGCCCGGCTCACCGTGGCGTGTGGCGACAAGTGCTGGTACACCGGATTAGCGGGCAGCGCCGGGCGCTCGTCCCAGACTTGGCCCAGCAAGTCCTTGTCGGTGACCAGCCGCGCCCCACGCGCCTTCAGCCGCTCGCCCAGCTGGCGCGCCGAGGCCTGCGCCATGACCGCACCATCCACCGCGACGCTGCCGTCAGGCTCGACGTGTTCGCCCAGCCATTCCAGCGCACCGGGCTTGCCCGGCAATAGCTTCATCAGCTGGATACCGCTGCCGGCCAGCTCGTGATCCGCCTGCTCCCAGTAGCGGCTATCGACCCACAACCCGGCAAAGCCGGGGGTGAGCACCAGCGTACCGACCGAGCCGTGAAACCCTGACAGCCACTGGCGCCCCTGCCAGTAACCGGGCAGATATTCGGAAAGATGAGGGTCGGCTGAAGGCACCAGCAAGGCATCGATGCCCGCTGCAGCCATGGCCTGGCGCACGCGCGCCAGGCGCTGTGGCACGCTTTGCTCAGGGGTGGTCTGGACGTTCATGCGCTCTCCTGCGGCTACATCACGGTTGATCCAATGTGCCGATAATGGAACAGCCGTCAGAGCCCTGCAATCGTCAGTGCGCGAACAGGACGCTTCCTACAGCAAGGCCGGCACCACCGATCAAGTCCCGCTGAACTTCCGCAAGGTACCGGCTTCACACTCAGTACATTCATTGCACACAGGCAAATGACCATGCCCAGTGCCTGCGACCCGAAAACCGCCGTGGTGCTGCTCGACACCCGCGAGCACACGCCCGAGCACGAGCATGCCGTGCACCTCAAGCTTGCCGATGGCCTGGCCCGCCTGCTGGGCTGCCCGCATGTACAGGCCTGGCAGCTGCCCGGCGCCGCCGCTGGCTACTATTACCTGCCGACCGAAACCCTGATCGACCCCAAGCGCCATGCCGCATTGGGCATTCACAGCGAACAGGACCTGTTTGGCGGCCTGGTGTCGTACCCCTACATGGCCACCAAGGCAATCTCCCACCCGTTGCCGGCCGGTGGCAGCTTTCCGCCGGGCTGGACCGATGCTTTCGCCCAGCAGGCGAGCGACGCCCTGCTGCGCGGCTACACCGTGTTCAGCAAGGCCGATGCGCGCAGCGCCGCACAGCTGCTACTGCTGGAAGGCCCCCTGCGAATCAAGCCGGTACTGGCCTGCGCAGGCCGCGGGCAACAGGTGATCACTGCGGCGGATGAGCTGGAACCCCTGCTGGCGGACATGGATGACCAGCAGTTAGCCCTGTGGGGGTTGGTCCTGGAAGAAGACCTGAGTGACGTAGAAACCTTCAGCGTCGGCCAGGTCCGCGTCGCTGGCCTGACCTGCAGCTATCACGGCACCCAGCAACTGACCCACGACCATCAGGGCACCGAGGTATACGGCGGCTCCGACCTGGTGGTGGTACGTGGCGATTACCAGGCCCTGCTGCAACTGCCTATGGAAGACCACCTGCGCCTGGCCATCAACCAGGCCATGGCCTACGAGCAGGCGGCCGAGCAGCACTTCCCCGGATTCATCGCCTCGCGGCGCAACTATGACATCGCCCGCGGCCAGACCCCTCAGGGCCACCTGCGCAGCGGTGTGCTCGAACAATCCTGGCGTTTGGGCGGTGCCAGCAGTGCCGAGCTGCTGGCCTTGCAGGCTTTTGCCGACGACCCGGCACTGCAACGGGTGCGTGCCTCCACCCATGAGGTGTTCGGCACACCCGACCTGCCCACTGACGCCACCCTCTTCTACCAAGGAAACGACAGTGAACTCGGACAACTCAGCAAATTTGCGCGGATTCGCGAACATGGCCATTCAGAGTGAGACCGTTGAACTGCAGGTCGAGAACGACAGCATCGCCGGCACCTTGGTCAGCCCTGGCAGCAAGATGCCGGGCATCCTTTTCGTCCACGGCTGGGGCGGCAGCCAGCAGCGCGACCTGGCCCGTGCCCGGCTCATCACCGGGCTGGGCTGCGTGTGCATGACCTTCGACTTGCGCGGCCATGAAAAAACCGAAAGCCAACGCCTGACCGTCACCCGCCAACAGAACCTGCAGGACCTGCTGGTGGCCTACGACCGGCTGCTCAGTCATCCAGCGGTGGACAGCAGTGCCATTGCCATCATCGGCAGCAGTTATGGCGGTTACCTGGCCACCTTGCTGACCCGCGAGCGGCCGGTCAAATGGCTGGCCCTGCGGGTGCCCGCCATGTACTGGGACGATGAATGGGATACCCCCAAGCAAACCCTCGACCGGCAACGGCTGAACGCCTACCGCCAGCGCTCGCTCGGCCCGGCGGACAACCGCGCGCTGGCAGCCTGCGCCGAGTTCGGGGGCGATGTGCTGCTGGTGGAGTCGGAGCAGGACGACTACGTGCCGCACAGCACACTGATGAGCTACCGTTCGGCATTCATCAGCGCCCATTCACTTACCCATCGTATCGTCGACGGTGCCGACCACGCGTTATCCAGCGAAGAGAGCCAGAAGGCCTACAGTTCGATCCTGGCGGCATGGATCAGCGAAATGGTGGTCGGCGCCCGCCTGGACCGCTACCCGCACTATGCGCCGTGGTACGCCTGAGGTTCACCAACCTGGCAATGCAGGCCGCCATCGGCAACGCGCACCAGGCTGCGCAGGGTCTGGTAGGCGGCAAAGTTGACGCCACGCGCCTGATGCCGGGCAAGCAAGTCCAGGAACGGCTCCTCGACGAAATGCACGGCTGCCGCCGCCCAGGCCTGACGTGACTGCCATTGCAGGTACTGCAGCACCCGGCTGCCATCATCGCTGGCCTGGATGCTGACACCCTGCAGCCCTTCACAGCGCGTCGCCAGTTCCTCGCTGCGCGCTACCAGCGCCTGGGCCAATGCTTGCTGGCACATGCTGGGCACTTCATATTCGATCATCTGGGTGAACCACAGGGCATGAGGTAACGCCGTCATCAACGGTCTCCTGGCTACGGACGCATGCAGCGCGATGCCGAGCAGGGTAAAACCTCGAGTTAAGTCAAGGTCAAGTGGTTTTTCCACCCTGCATGCGCCCGCTAACCAGATACCGCGAAGCGCCGCCGATAATCACTGGGGGTCAGGCCGGTGATGCGCTGGAATACCTTGCGAAACGCGCCAGGGTCCTGGTAACCGACACCCCAGGCAATCTGCTCGACATTGCGCCGGGTGAATTCCAGCAAGCGGCACGCCCGCCCCACCCTCACTTGCTGGCAGTACTCGGTCGGGCGCAGCCCCGTGGCCGCACGAAAGCGCCGCAGGAAGGTGCGCGCTTCCAGCCCTGCGCACGCCGCCATGGCAGCAAGGTCGGCATCCTGCCCGCCATTGCCCTGCAACCAGTGCTGCACTTTCAGCACCGCCTCGTCGCCATGGTCCAGCCGCGGGTTGAACAAGGCCCCAGGCAAGGGTGCCGTGACCGGTTCGACCGCCAGGTAACGAGCGGTCTCCCGCGCCACCGTCGCCCCCAGAAAACGCTCCAGCAGGCGCAAGCCCAGGTCGGTCCAGGCCATCAACCCGGCCGAGGTCACGATGTCACCGTCGTCCAGCAATGGTTGCTGGGCCTCTACCCGTACATTGGGAAAGCGCTGGGCAAGCGAATGCACGTAGTTCCAGTGGGTGCAGGCCGGGCGCCCGTCCAGCAGGCCGCTGGCGGCAATGAAGAACACCCCGATGCACACCGATGCCAGCACCGTGCCGCTGCCGTGCAGCTGGCACAACGACGTGCGGTGGCGGTCAAGCAGTTCGGTTTGCGGGGCCGATTCCAGACTTGGCGGAATGATCAATACCCGCAGGGCAGCGTCGACCGCGGCAGGGCTATCAGGGGCAGGCTGCAATTGCCCTGCTTCATCTGCCTGCCAGAAACTGACGCGAACCTGCGGCAGCTCGACGGCCCCCAGCTCGGCAGCAACCCGGCTGGCCACAAGGAACAGGTCGGCCAGGCCATGCACGGCAGCGCGCTGCACGCCGGGGTACAGCAGCAGGCCGATGTCGAGGATGGCCGGGGTGTCAGTTTTTGCCCGCATAGTGTCGTTCGCGCCAATCCTCAGGTCAGTGCACACAGCCTATAACTAACGTCATCCAACGACTACTGCCACAGGAGGCAGCATGAACAAGCAGGCACTGATCATCATCGACATCCAGAACGACTACTTCCCGGGCGGCAAGTGGACCCTCGACGGCGCCGACCAGGCTGCCGACAACGCTGCCCGGCTGTTGGCGGCCGCACGCCAACGGGGCGACCTGGTGGTGCATGTGCGGCATGAGTTCGACAGCGCCGATGCGCCGTTCTTCGCCCCCGGCTCGCAGGGCGCGGCCATCCACAGCAAGGTCGAACCAGCGGCGGGCGAGCCGGTGGTACTCAAGCACAAGGTCAACGCCTTCCTCGGTACTGACCTTGAGCACACGCTGGACCGGCATGGCGTCGAAGCCCTGACCATCGTCGGCAGCATGAGCCACATGTGCATCGACGCCGCCACCCGTGCGGCGGCCGACCTGGGCTATGAGGTGACCGTGGCGCACGATGCCTGCGCGACCCTGCCACTGGAGTTCGACGGCAAGCAGGTGCCGGCGGCGCAGGTGCATGATTCGGCGATGGCAGCGTTGGCGTTTGCCTATGCCAAGGTGGTGAAGACTGATGAGTTGCTGGATCACTGATAGGGGTGGAGATTTTGGGGGCGCTTTGCGCCCCTTTCGCGACGCAAGGCCGCTCCTACAAGGGAACGCGTACCTCCTGTAGGAGCGGCCTTGCGTCGCGATGGGCTGCGCAGCAGCCCCAAAACCTGCAACCTCAAATCACCACATTACGCACGAAGCGCACCGCCACTAAGCCATCATTGCGATAGGCATACCGGCAATTGCTGGGAAACACATGAAACTGCCCCACCTGCAGGCGATGCTCAATATCTTCGATGATCAGCGTCAGTTGCCCTTCAGCCACATAGATCTGCTCACTCCAACCCTCGGCATCGGCCTCGCTGGAATAGCACTCGCCCGGTGCCAGGGTCCACTCCCACAACTCCACCTCGCGCCGCGCCGGGCTGGTGCCGAGCAACACTGCCCTGCTTTGCAGGTGTTCACCGGCCCAGGCCAGCTCTTCGATACGCCCGGGGTCGCGCTGGTCAGGTGCCTGGATCAGGGTACTGAAAGCCACGCCCAAGGCTTCGGCGATCAGGTCCAGGGTGGTCAGGCTGACATTCTTTTCACCCGCCTCGATCGCCACCAGCATGCGGCGGCTGACCCCGGAACGCTCGGCCAGCGCTGTCTGGCTCATGCCAGAAGCGTTGCGCAGGCTGCGTACATTGAGGCTGACATGTTGCAGCACCGATGCCCGGTGCGAAGAATCTTTGTGCACTATATTGCTCACTGGTCGTTGCTGCGCAGTATACTGCCCACTTTGCGGCGATTGTGCGCCGCCCCCTTCGAGTACGCAAGACCATGAACCAGCCCAGCAGCAAGCCGACCCCCGCCATTACCTTTCGCCTGAGCAAGGCCGAACTGGTGCTGGTGTTCATCACCATGTTGTGGGGCGGCACCTTCCTGCTGGTGCATAACGTGATGACAGTCAGCGGCCCGATGTTCTTTGTCGGCCTGCGCTTTGCCGCAGCCGCCCTGTTCGTGGGCGTGGTCTCGGCGCGGGCATTGCCCGGGCTGACCTTTACCGAACTGAAAGCCGGCATGCTGATCGGCGTGTCGATCATGCTTGGCTACGGCTTGCAGACCATGGGCCTGCAAACCATCAGCAGCAGCCAGTCGGCGTTCATCACCGCGCTGTACGTACCGTTCGTGCCGCTGCTGCAATGGCTGGTACTGGGGCGGCGGCCAGGCCTGATGCCCAGCCTCGGCATCTGCCTGGCGTTTGTCGGCCTGATGCTGCTGGCCGGGCCAGAAGGCGGCAGCCTGCACTTCAGCGAGGGCGAACTGGTCACCTTGGTCAGTGCCGTGGCCATTGCCGCCGAAATCATCCTGATCAGCCGCTACGCCGGCCAGGTCGATGTGCGCCGGGTCACCGTGGTGCAACTGGCGACCGCGTCGTTGCTGGCGTTCCTGATGATCGTGCCAACCCAGGAGCGCATTCCCGACTTTTCCTGGCTGCTGCTGGCCAGCGCCGTGGGCCTGGGCGCGATGAGCGCGGTGATCCAGGTGGCAATGAACTGGGCACAGAAGTCGGTCTCACCCACCCGCGCCACCCTCATTTATGCCGGCGAACCGGTGTGGGCCGGCATCGTCGGGCGCATCGCCGGCGAACGCCTGCCGGGCGTGGCACTGCTTGGCGGCCTGCTGATCGTGGTTGCGGTGGTGGTCAGCGAACTCAAGGTGCGGCGCTCGCGCGAAGCCGTCGAAGCGGGCGATGGGCAGGATCAAGGCGAACGCCAGGCCGGGCTGTAAAGCGGGTAACAGCGGCTATGCTTTGTAAAGAACTGTTATAAAAAAAACGCTTGTCACAGCCTGTTTGTAGGATTCTGCGACAGCTTGCGTGTTGGTGATCATCACCTCGGCACGTATGATTCTTTGCAAACTTCTCCAGAATAGGCCGCTATGTCATTGATAGTGCTATTGCTTCTGCCGTTCGTGGGCAGTTGCCTGGCAGCCGTGCTGCCGCACAACGCACGTAACGCCGAGTCCATTCTTGCCGGGCTCGTAGCCCTGGTCGGTACCGTCCAGGTAGCACTGCTGTACCCTCAGGTTGCCCACGGTGGGGTAATTCGCGAAGAGTTCCTGTGGCTGCCCAGCCTGGGCTTGAACCTGGTGCTACGCATGGATGGCTTCGCCTGGCTGTTCTCGCTGCTGGTACTGGGCATCGGCACACTGGTGTCGCTGTATGCGCGCTACTACATGTCGCCGCAAGACCCGGTACCGCGTTTCTTCGCCTTCTTCCTGGCCTTCATGGGCGCCATGCTGGGCCTGGTAATCTCCGGCAACCTGATCCAGCTGGTGTTCTTCTGGGAACTGACCAGCCTGTTCTCCTTCCTGCTTATCGGCTACTGGCACCACCGCGCCGACGCCCGCCGCGGCGCCTACATGGCGCTGATGGTGACCGGCGCAGGCGGCTTGTGCCTGCTGGTCGGGGCCTTGCTGCTCGGCCATGTGGTCGGCAGCTACGACCTGGACAAGGTCCTGGCTGCCGGCGACACCATCCGCCAGCATGCGCTGTACCCGGTGCTGCTGCCCCTTATCCTTGTTGGCGCCCTGAGCAAGAGCGCGCAGTTCCCTTTCCAGTTCTGGCTGCCACACGCCATGGCAGCGCCTACGCCGGTATCGGCCTACCTGCACTCCGCCACCATGGTCAAGGCTGGGGTATTCCTGCTGGCACGCCTGTGGCCGGTGCTGTCCGGTAGCGAAGAGTGGTTCTGGATTGTTGGCGGTGCTGGCGCCATCACCTTGCTGCTCGGCGCCTTTGCCGCGATGTTCCAGAATGACCTCAAGGGCCTGCTGGCCTATTCGACCATCAGCCACCTGGGTCTGATTACCCTGCTGCTGGGCCTGAACAGCCCGCTGGCTGCCGTCGCCGCGGTGTTCCACATTCTCAACCATGCCACCTTCAAGGCCTCGCTGTTCATGGCCGCCGGCATCATCGACCACGAAAGCGGTACCCGGGATATCCGCCGCCTCAGCGGCCTGATCCGCCTGGTACCGTACACCGCCACCCTGGCCATGGTGGCCAGCGCCTCGATGGCCGGCGTGCCGTTGATGAACGGCTTCCTGTCGAAGGAAATGTTCTTCGCTGAAACGGTATTCATCAGCTCCACCGCCTGGGTTGAAGCCACGCTGCCAGTGGTCGCCACCCTGGCCGGTACCTTTAGCGTGGCCTATGCCCTGCGCTTCACCGTCGATGTGTTCTTCGGGCCTACCGCCCAGGACTTGCCGCACACCCCGCACGAGCCGCCACGCTGGATGCGCGCCCCGGTCGAGCTGCTGGTGCTCACCTGCCTGGTGGTGGGCATCTTCCCCGCCCAGTCGGTCGGCCCGCTGTTGGCCGCCGCCGCCCTGCCGGTGGTGGGTGGCACCCTACCGGAATACAGCCTGGCCATCTGGCACGGCTGGAACGCGCCATTGATCATGAGCCTGGTGGCCATGAGCGGCGGTATCGTGCTGTACCTGTTGCTGCGCAAGCAGCTGCGCCTGGGCCGTTTCCCCTATCCGCCCGTGATCGAGCGCTTCAACGGCAAGCGCCTGTTCGAGCACGGCCAGGTTCAACTGATGCTGCTGGCACGGCGCATCGAGCGCCTGCTCACCACCCGCCGCCTGCAGTCGCAGCTGTTCATGCTGGTGGTGGCCGCATTCCTCGCCGGCCTCACACCCATGCTATACAGCGGCCTGAGCTGGGGTGACCGCCCGAAAATTCCAGGCTCGGGCGTATTCGTCGCACTGTGGCTGATCGCCATTGCCTGCGCCATCGGCGCTGCCTACCAGGCCAAGTACCACCGCCTGGCGGCACTGATCATGGTCAGTGTCTGCGGCCTGATGACGTGCATCACCTTCGTCTGGTTCTCTGCACCTGACCTGGCCTTGACCCAGCTGGTGGTGGAAGTGGTTACCACCGTGCTGATCCTGCTCGGCCTTCGCTGGCTGCCGCGGCGGATCGAAGGTGTGTCACCGCTGCCCGGCAGCCTGGAACGTGCACGCATGCGCCGCCTGCGCGACCTGCTGCTGGCGGTGTTGGTGGGTGGCGGCATGGCTGTGCTGTCCTATGCCATGCTGACCCGCCCGACACCCAACGACATCTCTTCGTTCTACCTGAGCCGGGCGCTGCCCCAGGGCGGCGGCACCAACGTGGTCAATGTCATGCTGGTCGACTTCCGCGGCTTCGATACCCTCGGTGAAATCACCGTGCTGGTAGCCGTGGCACTGACTGTGTTCGCCCTGCTGCGGCGCTTCCGCCCACCCAAAGAAAGCATGCAACTGCCAGCGCAGCAACGCCAGTTGGCGCCCGACGTGGTCACCGACCTGATCAACCCGCGGCACGCCACCGACACCGCCCTGGGCTTCATGATGGTGCCTGCGGTGCTGGTGCGGCTGCTGCTGCCGATCGCCCTGCTGGTGTCGATGTACCTGTTCATGCGTGGCCACAACCAACCAGGTGGCGGCTTCGTCGCCGGCCTGGTGATGTCGGTGGCGTTCATCCTGCAGTACATGGTGGCTGGCACCCAGTGGGTCGAGGCGCAGATGAGCCTGCGCCCGCTGCGCTGGATGGGCACCGGGCTGCTGTGCGCAACCCTGACCGGGGTCGGTGCCATGCTGCTGGGTTACCCGTTCCTGACCACTCATACCGCCCACCTGCACCTGCCACTGCTGGGTGATGTGCACGTGGCCAGCGCGCTGTTCTTCGATGTCGGCGTGTACACCGTGGTAGTCGGCTCGACCCTGCTGATCCTCACGGCCCTGGCGCACCAGTCGGTGCGCGCCTACCGCCCGGGCAACCCGGCGAAAACCAGCCAAGCAGGAGCCGCCTGATGGAAGAAGTGATTGCAGTCGCCATCGGCGTGCTGGCCGCCTCGGGGGTATGGTTGATCCTGCGCCCGCGTACCTACCAGGTGATCATGGGCCTGTGCCTGCTGTCGTACGGGGTCAACCTGTTCATCTTCAGCATGGGCAGCCTGTTCATCGGCAAGGAGCCGATCATCAAGGAGGGCGTCACCCAGGACCTGTTGCACTACACCGACCCGCTGCCACAGGCCCTGGTACTCACTGCCATCGTCATCAGCTTCGCCATGACCGCGCTGTTCCTGGTGGTGTTGCTGGCCTCGCGAGGCCTGACCGGTACCGACCACGTGGATGGCCGGGAGCGTGACGAATGAGTGGTATGAGTCAACTGATCATCGCGCCCATCCTGCTGCCGCTGATCACCGCGGCGGTGATGCTGCTGCTGGGCGAGAAACACCGGCGGATCAAGGCCCGGCTGAACCTGCTGTCGACCTTCGCCGGCCTGGCCATCGCGGTCTGCCTGCTGCTGTGGGTGCGTACCCAGGGCCAGGCAGAGTCGATCGGCGTGTACCTGCCGGGCAACTGGCCGGCACCGTTCGGCATCGTGCTGGTGGTGGACCACCTGTCCGCGCTGCTGCTGACCCTGACCGGGGTCATCGGTTTCAGCGCCCTGCTGTTTGCCCGCGCCCGCTGGGACGCTGCGGGGGCCAGCTTCCATGCGCTGTTCCAGATCCAGCTGATGGGCCTGTACGGTGCCTTCCTCACCGCCGACCTTTTCAACCTGTTCGTGTTCTTCGAAGTGCTGCTGGCCGCCTCCTATGGCCTGCTGCTGCATGGCTCGGGCCGCGCCCGGGTGCGCGCCGGCCTGCATTACATCGCCATCAACCTGTTCGCCTCATCACTGTTCCTGGTTGGCGCGGCGATGCTGTACGGGGTAACCGGCACCCTGAACATGGCCGACCTGGCCCTGAAGATTCCGCTGGTGCCAGAGGCTGATCGTGGCCTGCTGCACGCCGGGGCAGCCATTCTGGCCATGGCCTTCCTGGTCAAGGCGGGTATCTGGCCGCTGAACTTCTGGCTGGTGCCGGCCTATGCCTCGGCCAGCGCGCCAGTGGCGGCGCTGTTCGCCATCATGACCAAGGTCGGCCTGTATGCCGTGCTACGCCTGTGGACGCTGCTGTTCTCCGGGCAGGCCGGGGCCTCGGCGCACTTCGGTGGCCAATGGCTGGTGTACGGTGGCCTGGTCACCCTGGCGGTGGCGGCAGTGTCGATCCTGGCCGCGCAGCGCCTGGAGCGCATGGCGGCGCTCAGCATCCTGGTTTCGGCAGGCACCCTGCTGGGCGCGGTCGGTTTCGCCCAGCCGGCGCTGACCGGCGCAGCGTTGTTCTACCTGGTGAACTCGACCCTGGCGCTGTGCGCGCTGTTCCTGCTCGCCGAACTGGTCGAGCGGTCGCGCTCGGCCAACGAAGCGCCGCTGGACGATGAAGAAGACATCATGCCGCCACCGCTGGAGTCGCTGCACCCGCCCAAGGGCATCAACCTCGACGACGAGCAAAAGGCGGTAATCGGGCAGATCATCCCGTGGACCATGGCCTTCCTCGGCCTCAGCTTTATCGCCTGCGCCCTGTTGATCATCGGCATGCCGCCGCTGTCGGGCTTTGTCGGCAAGCTCAACCTGATCAGTGCGCTGTTCAACCCGCTGGGCCTGGGCGTGCCCCCCGAGCAACCGCTGGGCGCTGCTGGCTGGGGCCTGGTAGCCCTGCTGATCCTGTCTGGCATGGCCTCGCTGATCGCCTTCGGCCGCGTTGGTATCCAGCGTTTCTGGAAGCCCGAAGAGCGCCCGTCGCCGGTGCTGCGCCGCTATGAGTGCCTGCCCATCGTCATCCTGCTCGGCCTGTGCATGGTCCTTAGCCTCAAGGCCGAGCCGCTGCTGCGCTACACCCAGGACACTGCCGCCAGCCTGCAGGCCCCAGACGCCTATATCGAAGCCGTGATGGCCGCCCGGCCGATTCCTGGCCCCACCTCGCTCGACGTACAGGTGCAGCCATGAACCGACTGTTTCCCGCCCCGCTGCTTTCGGTTTCGCTGTTCGCGCTATGGCTGTTGCTGAACCTTTCGGTCAGCCCCGGCAACGTGCTGCTGGGCGCCGCGCTTGGCGTGCTGGCGCCACTGCTGCTGGCGCCGCTGCGCCCGCAACACGCGCACGTGCGGCGGCCACTGGTCGTTGCCCGGCTGATAGGCCGGGTTGGCCTCGATGTGATCCTGTCCAACCTGCTGGTGGCCCGCGGCGTGCTGCGCGCCGGCAAGCAACCGCCACGCTCGGCGTTCGTCCACATACCGCTGGCCCTGCGCGATCCGCATGGCCTGGCGGCGTTGTCGATGATCACCACGGTGGTGCCTGGCACAGTCTGGTCCGAGCTGGCGCTGGACCGCAGCGTGTTGCTGCTGCATGTGTTCGACCTGGACGATGAAGCAGCCTTCATCACGCACTTCAAAGACACCTACGAACGCCCGCTGATGGAGATTTTCCAATGACAGGCCTGCTCGCCAACGCTGTCCTCGCCAGCCTGTTCATCTTCGCCCTGGCCATGGGCCTGGCGCTGATCCGGCTGTTCCGCGGCCCGTCCGCCCAGGACCGGGTACTGGCGCTGGACTACCTATACATCCTGGCCATGCTGACCATGCTTGTGCTGGGTATCCGTTATGCCAGTGACACCTACTTCGAAGGTGCCCTGCTGATTGCGCTGTTCGGCTTCGTCGGCTCGTTTGCCCTGGCCAAATTCCTGCTGCGCGGTGAGGTGATCGAATGACTGAAACCCTGCAACTGCCTTTCTGGCTGGAGCTAGTCACCGCCGTGCTACTGCTGACTGGCAGCCTGTTCGCCCTGATCGGCGCCTTGGGCCTGTTGCGCCTGAAGGACTACTTCCAGCGCATGCACCCGCCGGCACTGGCCTCGACCATCGGTGCCTGGTGCGTGGCACTGGCCTCGATCATTTACTTCTCGTGGCTAAAGGACGCGCCGGTGCTGCACGCCTGGCTGATTCCGATACTGCTGTCGATCACCGTGCCAGTCACCACGCTGTTGCTGGCGCGGGCGGCACTGTTTCGCAAACGCATGTCGAAAGAACCGGTGCCTGAAGAAGTCAGCAGCGGCCGCGATCGCGGCAATTGAAAGCTTGCCGCCTCACCCTTGGCTGAGGCGCTGCAACTCCCGCCGGACCATGGCGGCATAAGGCGGCGGGCCGAGGCGGTACAATTCGCCCGCCACCCAGGCCAGCCAGGCGCCTTGCAGTTCCTCACGCCTGGCCAGCAAGCGCTCAGCCTCAGCCACGGCATCTGCCTGGTGCTGCCGATGAAACTCGGCACGCGTGGCAGGTGCGCCGTCACTCTCGGTCATTCACTGGCCTTGAAGGTGGTCAGCTCACCCTTGCGCCATTTGGCAACCTTGCCGGTCACCGCCTTCAGCAACTTGCCCAGGCCTTCCTGTACTTGCTGCTGCGCGGCGAATACCAGCATCACGCCCTGGCCTTCACGGAACACGATGCCCTCGCCTTCGGGCACCGAAACGAAGGCGTAATCGCCCACGCCGTAAACGTTCAGTTTGATTTCGCGAAAGCGCATTTCCAGTTTGCCGCCTTCCCGGCTGGGCAGTACGGCGGCTCGGAAGTGGTCGCCGACTTTCAGTTCCAAACGCTGCTTGTCATCGACCACCAATGCGCTTTCGGTGTCGATCTCGGCCATGTACAGGCCTTCGGGATTCTGTTCGGTTACATAGATAAAGCGGCCCTGGAACAGCTGGGCCAATTTACCGCGCAAGTCGCCCAAGGCGAACAACGCATGGGTATCAAGAGTGCTGACTGCCAATGAAGTAATCCTCAACCGGTTACAACCCGCCCTCACCCAAGCTCGGGGAGGCGCGGCCATTTCTTATCGATAGGCGAAAAGAGTAATAAAGCGATATGCGAAATGTCTGTGCTCGCTGGCGATGCAGCGTGCAGGAATCTTTACTCTGGCTTGCCAGATTCGCCCTCAACCGAAGGCGTTTGGCTCATTCCCGGCTTGGGAAGCGTGATGCCTGAGATCACTCGCCAGAAAAACGCAAACACGGGGGAGAACTTGCAAGAAGACAAGCCCTGGCATCCATGTGCGTATTACTGTAGGACAAATATGCCCGAAAACACCGAAACCCGTCGAGAGGCAAAAAGCATTTATCAGGCGGCCAGCCCATTCTTCAACTGCTGCAACCAGGCAGCCTGGCACTCCAACGCTTCTTCACGCGTTGCGAATGCAGTGCCTCGGCGCTCGCCATTGACCAGCACCACCCAGCAGATGCGTTTGCCCAGCGCCTGCAGGGCGGTTGGCACACCCGAACCAATCATCACGGCTACATCGACCCGGCTATTCATCATTCCCTCCGGAATTTAATTAGCACCCTAACTATAATGCCATGATACGCCTGCTTATGGAGAGGAAACAGCGCGTCCCGGTACAGCAGTGTTACGCACTGGGCAACAAAAACCGGTCACCGACAAGAAACACAAAAAGCCCCAGGGATCGCTCCATGGGGCTTGGCACCGCGCGCGGGGTTATACCTGGCGCTGGTGGCGGTCGAGCTGCTCGTGGCGCTCTTGGGCTTCGATGCAGTACTTGGTGGTCGGGCTGATCAGCAGACGCTTCAGGCCGATCGGCTCACCACTGTCATCGCACCAGCCGAAGCTCTCGTCGGAGATACGGTCCAGGGCCATTTCCAGCTGTGGCAGCAGGCGCTGGTCGCGGTCGATGGCATTTACCAGCCAGCTACGCTCTTCCTCGACCGAAGCCACGTCGGCAGGGTCCGACGGGGTGTCCAGGCCTTCGATGGTGGTGCGGCTGAGCTCGATGCGTTCATGGGTTTCGACTTTCATCGCCTTCAGCAGCTCAGTGAAGAAGGCCAGCTGGTCGGCGTTCATGTAGTCATCGGCCGACATGGCCAGCAACTGTTCCTTGGTCATCGATTTCTCTATGAAAAAATGTGCATTTGGGCGATTCATGTGCCGCCGACGCCTTGGCATCGGCAGCGGAATTCTTCAAGCGCCAACCGGCACTCTTTTACAGGGGGCGGCAGTCTAAGGCGCCACGTCGCGTGGAGCAACTGCAAATGGGTGCGAATTTGCTTCCAATGCTTACAATCCGCTGGTCGGTGCCGGGATGGCTGGTCTTGGGGAGCTCGCCACAACATTTTCAGCGCCTATGAGATCGAGCGCCGCCCGCGCGGCGCTTCGCAGCACAAGGCTGCTCCTACATCCGTTTCGGGCCAATTATTCCTGAGGCAGCGACGCGCGGCCCCTTGGCGTCCACCTCGATATCGTGTCGGACAAACAAGGCGGTCGCGCGCATTGGTACAGGCGTTACTGGCCAGAAACAGATGTAGGAGCAGCCTTGTGCTGCGAAGCGCCGCGCGGGCGGCGCTCGATCTCACAGCCACCAGACCTCTCAAGACATGCACCTGGAGGCCCAGCCCAAATCCCCATCCAGAATCAGCGATCCTTGAACTGCGCCTCGCGCTTGGCGATGAAGGCGGCCATGCCTTCTTTCTGGTCTTCGGTAGAGAACGCCGCATGGAACACCCGGCGCTCGAAACGCACACCCTCGCTAAGGGTAACTTCGAACGCGCGGTTGACGCTCTCCTTGATCATCATGCTAATCGGGATCGACTTGCTGGCAATGGTCGCCGCCACCTTCAGCGCCTCTTCCACCAGCTCCGCTTGCGGCACAATCCGCGCCACCAACCCGGCACGCTCAGCCTCTTCGGCGCCCATCAGGCGGCCAGTCAGGCACAGTTCCATGGCCTTGGCCTTGCCCACCGCACGGGTCAGGCGCTGGGTACCACCCATGCCCGGCAACACGCCAAGGTTGATTTCCGGCTGGCCAAACTTGGCGTTATCGGCGGCAAGGATAAAGTCGCACATCATCGCCAACTCGCAGCCACCGCCAAGGGCGAAACCGGACACGGCGGCAATGATCGGCTTGCGCCGATTGGCAATGCGGTCCGAGTCGCTGAACAGGTCGTCGACGTAGATCTGCGGGTATTGCAGCTCGGCCATTTCCTTGATGTCGGCACCAGCGGCAAACGCCTTGGCCGAACCGGTCAGCACCACGCAGCCGATGTTCGGGTCACGCTCGAGCTGGTCCAGGGCCTGGTTGATCTCGCCAACAATCTGCGCGTTCAGCGCGTTCAGCGCCTGCGGGCGGTTGAGGGTGATCAAGCCGACCTTGCCGTGGATGTCCAACAGGATGGTTTCGAATGCCATGCAGTCTGCTCCTTCAAAGATTGCGCGCAATAACCATGCGCTGAATGTCGCTGGTGCCTTCGTAGATCTGGCAGACCCGAACGTCGCGGTAGATCCGCTCCAGCGGGAAGTCGCTCAGATAGCCATAACCGCCCAGGGTCTGCAAGGCATCCGAACAGACCTTTTCGGCCATTTCCGAGGCAAACAGCTTGGCCATCGACGCCTCCACCAGTGCCGGGCGCCCGGCATCACGCAGCGCAGCGGCATGCAGCACCATCTGCCGGGCCACGGCAATCTTGGTCGCCATGTCGGCCAAGCGGAAGGCCACGGCCTGGTGTTCGATCAACGTTTTGCCAAAACTCTGCCGTTCGTTGGCATAGTCGCGCGCCACCTCAAACGCCGCGCGGGCCATGCCCACTGCCTGCGAGGCGATGCCTATGCGCCCACCTTCAAGGTTGGCCAGGGCAATCTTGTAACCCTCCCCTTCAGCACCCAGGCGGTTGGCCACCGGCACGCGCACATCATCGAAAACAATCTGGCAGGTGTCTGAGGCATGCTGCCCAAGTTTGTCCTCGACCCGCGCCACCTGGTAGCCGGGCGAATCGGTGGGCACGATGAACGCGCTGATGCCGCGCTTGCCGGCGTCAGGGTCGGTCACCGCAAACACAATCACCACCCCGGCGTTCTGCCCAGAGGTAATGAACTGTTTGCTGCCATTGAGCACGTAGTGGTCGCCATCCAGGCGTGCGCGAGTTTTCAGGCTGCTGGCATCAGAGCCGGCTTGTGGTTCGGTCAGGGCGAAAGCACCGAGCATTGCGCCGCTGGCCAGCGGGGTAAGGAACTGCTCTTTCTGCTGCTCGCTACCAAAGCGCAGGATCGGCACGCAGCCCACCGAGTTGTGCACGCTCATGATGGTCGAGCAGGCACCATCACCCGCGGCGATTTCCTCCAGGGCCATGGCATAGGCCACATAACCGGTGTCGCTGCCGCCCCACTGCTCCGGTACCAGCATGCCGAACAGGCCCAGTTCGGCCATCTCCTCGATGGCCTCCTTGGGGAAGCGATGCTCCTTGTCCCATTGCTCGGCAAACGGCTTCAGGCGCTCCTGGGCGAAGGTGCGTACCGCGTCGGCGATCTGTTGTTGCTCGTCAGTTACCAGCATGGTTCACCTCAGTACAGGCATTCGACAGCCATGGCTGTGGCTTCACCACCGCCGATGCAGATGGCCGCCACACCCCGGCGCAGGTTGTTCTGGCGCAGAGCCGACAGCAGGGTTACCAGAATACGTGCGCCGGAAGCACCGATCGGGTGGCCGAGGGCGCAGGCGCCGCCGTGGATATTGACCTTGTCATGCGGCAGGTCGAGGTGCTTCATGGCCGCCAGGGTGACCACGGCGAAGGCTTCGTTGATCTCGAACAGGTCGACCTCGGCCAGGTTCCAGCCGGTGCGCTTCATCAGCTTGTCGATGGCACCGATCGGTGCGGTGGGGAACAGCGCGGGCGTGTCGGCGAAGGCAGCATGGCCGTGGATCACCGCCAGTGGCTTGAGGCCACGCTTGTCAGCTTCGGAGCGGCGCATCAGCACCAGCGCCGCAGCACCGTCGGAAATCGAGCTGGAGTTGGCCGCAGTCACCGTGCCGCCTTCGCGGAACGCCGGCTTTAGTTGCGGGATCTTGTCCAGGCGCGCCTTGGGCGGCTGCTCGTCGTCCTTGACCACGCGTTTTTCCTTACCCTCGGTGACTTCCACCGGCACGATCTCGGCAACAAAACGGCCGCTGCTGATCGCTTCCTGGGCACGGGTCAACGAGGCAATGGCGAACTGGTCCTGGGCTTCGCGGCTGAAGGCATTGGCCTGTGCGCAGTCTTCGGCAAAGGTGCCCATCAGGCGGCCTTTGTCGTAGGCGTCTTCCAGGCCGTCCATGAACATGTGGTCGATGATCCTGCCGTGGCCCATTCGGTAACCGCCACGGGCCTTGTCCAGCAGGTACGGGGCGTTGGTCATGCTTTCCATGCCACCGGCCACCACTACATCGGCCGTACCGGCCAGCAGCAGGTCGTGGGCCATGATCGCCGCCTGCATGCCCGAACCGCACATCTTGTTCAGGGTGGTGCAGGTGGTGTGCTTGTCCAGCCCGGCGCCCAGCGCCGCCTGGCGCGCCGGGGCCTGGCCCTGGCCGGCCGGCAGCACGCAACCAAACAGCACCTGCTCGACACTGGCGGCGTCGATGCCGGCACGCTCGACGGCGCCACGGATGGCGGCGCTGCCCAGTTGCGGCGCGGTCAGGCTCTTGAGGTCGCCCTGCAGGCCGCCCATGGGCGTGCGCACGGCGCTGACGATAACGATCGGGTCATTGGCGAGGGTCATGTTCGCTCTCCTTACTTGGCAGCCATGCGCAGTGCACCGTCGAGGCGGATCACCTCGCCGTTGAGCATGCTGTTCTCGATAATGTGGCGGGCCAGCGCGGCGTATTCCTGCGGGCGGCCCAGGCGCGGCGGGAACGGTACGCCCGCGGCCAGCGAAGCACGCACTTCCTCGGTCATGCCGGCCATCATCGGTGTTTCGAAGATGCCTGGGGCGATGGTCATCACGCGGATGCCGAAGCGCGCCAGCTCGCGGGCGGCCGGCAAGGTCAGGCTGGCGATGGCGCCCTTGGAGGCAGCGTACGCGGCCTGGCCGATCTGGCCGTCATAAGCGGCGATGGAAGCGGTATTGATGATCACCCCGCGCTCGCCGCCCTCACCGGCGGCACCTTCTGCCATGGCCGCAGCGGCCAGGCGCAGCAGGTTGAAGCTGCCGATCAGGTTGACGTTGATGACCTTGGCGAAGCTGGCCAGGCCATGCGGGCCCTGTTTGCCCAGCACCTTTTCGGCGCCGACGATGCCGGCGCAGTTGACCAGCCCGTGCAGGCTGCCAAAGGCACTGACAGCCGCATCGACCGCTGCCTGGGCGGCCTGTTCGTCGCTGATGTCGGCCACCGCGAAGCGGGCGTTGTCACCCAGCTCGCGGGCCTTGGCTTCCACGGCCTGGGCATTGAGGTCGACCAGCATGACCTTGGCGCCGGCCTCGACCAGCATCTGCGCGGTGGCAGCACCCAGCCCGGAGGCGGCGCCGCTGACGATGAAGTGTTTGTGGGCTATCTGCATGATCGGTTTCCTTTCAGGCGCTGGCAGGGGTGGCCTGTTGCGCTTGTTGTTTGGCGACTTCCTGGTTACGCAGGATGAAGCGTTGCAGCTTGCCGCTCGGGGTCTTGGGCAGCTCGCTGACGAATTCGATTTCTCTTGGGTAGGCATGCGCGTACAGGCGCTGGCGCACATGCTGGCGCAGGGTTTCCTCCAGCTCGGCGCTGCCTTGGTAACCGATGGCCAATACCACGAAAGCCTTGATCAGCTCGGTGCGCTCCAGGTCCGGCTTGCCGATTACCGCCGCCTCGATTACCGCCGGGTGCTCGATCAACGCGCTTTCCACGTCGAACGGGCCGACCCGGTAACCGGAGGTGGTGATCACGTCGTCGCTGCGCCCGACGAAGCTGATGCTGCCATCCTGGTTCAGCTCCACAGTGTCGCCGCTAAGGTAATACTTGCCGACAAAAGCTTTGGTCGGCAGGCCGTGGTAGCCGGCGAACCAGCACAGCGGCGACTGCTCGCGGTCGACGGCGAGGATGCCCGGCTGGCCGGCGGGCAGTTCGTTACCCTGCTCGTCCAGTACCACGATGCGGTGACCGGGGATGGCAAAGCCGGCCGAGCCCAGGTGTACCGGGTGCTGCAGGCCATGGTGGTTGCACAGCACCATGCCCAGCTCGGTTTGCCCGTAGTGGTCGTGGATGGTCACGCCCAGTTCGTCGGCGAACCAGCGGATCACTTCCGGGTTGAGCGGCTCGCCGGCACTGCTGACCACCCGCAGGAGGCCCTTGATCGGCGCCGAGAAGGCCTCGCCGGCGGCAATCAGCATGCGGTACGCCGTGGGTGAGCCAGCCAGGTTGGTGATGCCCAACTTGTCGATCACCCGGGCGCAGCTATCAACACTGAACGGGCCATCGTAGAAGGTGGTGGCATGGCCCAGCGACAACGGGCCGGTGACCGCGTAGTACAGGCCATAGGCCCAACCCGGATCGGCCAGGTTCCAGAAGTTGTCCTCGGGGCGCAGGTCGATGGCATCGCGCATGTAGCCCTGGAACGCGACGATGGCGCGCAGCGGCACTTCCAGCGGTTTGGCCGGGCCGGTGGTACCCGAGGTGAACATCAGCAGGAACGGGTCGTTGCCCGAACGCATCACGGGCTCACAGACGTCTGCGGCGCTGTCCAGGCATTGCTGGAAGTCCAGTTCGCCACTGCGGGCCTTGACCGTGATGATGGTCGGGCAAGGGTGTACATCGTCCAGCTTGCTGCGGTTGTGGCTGTCGGTAACGACCACGCGGGCGTGCGACTGTTCCAGGCGATGCTCGATGGCCTTGGGGCCGAAGGCAGTGAACAGCGGCTGGTAAACAGCCCCGAGACGCCAGGTGGCGAGGATGGTGACCAGCAGCTCGGGGGTGCGCGGCATCAGGCCGGCGACCCGGTCCCCGGCCCCCACACCCTGCGCCTTGAGCACATTGGCAAAACGGGCAGCCTGCGCCCTGAGCTGGTCGAAGCTGTACTGCGCGCTGTTGCCATCGCGGTCTTCGTGGATCAGCGCCAGCTTGCCGGCACCGGTGGCATGGCGGTCGCAGCATTCGACACAGGCATTGAGGGCATCAAGGTCGCCATGCAGCACCGCAGCGGCGGCCTGGGCATGGTCGAACGCACGAGCGGCCTCGGCGTAATCGCGCATCGTCGGACTCCTGGTTTCTTGTTTTTGGAGTGGAACCATCGGTCCAACGATGTTCGCGCCGCCCGGACGTGGCGGCAATGGCCAAAGCTGTCAATCTGGATGACCGGTTTGGCCGCCTCGGGCTCAGCCGTCGCCGCGCTCGGCAGCCCGCACATAGGACTGGGTCAAGCCGCTGATCAGGCGCTCGATGTCGGCGGTTTCCCGGTCTCGCAAGAGGCTCAGCTGATCCTCGTACTCCACCTGCGACAAAGCGGGCCGCCCCGCCTGAAGCTGAATCGAGCGCTGGTTGTAGTCTGCGACAATCACATCGAACATTTGGCCATGTTGTTGACGCAGGTAACGGCGCCAGAATTCGCGTTGGCTCAGGCTCTCGGTCAGGGCACCAGTCGTTTGAGCGTGGGTGACCTGGCTGAAAGCATCCTCGATCACAGCCTCCGTCAGTTCGGTTGCATCGGGATAGCGCATGGCATGGGGCTGGCAGGGCAGGCCCAGGCGAGTGCGCAGTCGCACTCTGTAGGCCAGATGCAATGCCAGCTCATCATAATGCTGCCCTGTGGAGAGACGCTGCCGGCCATCCCGATAGGCTACGCCTTCAAGCCGTTCCAGGCGGAACAGCTGTCGGCCCAGTTCCATCAACCGCCCCCGGTTTTCAGGGTTTAGCGCTTCGGTTTCAGCCTGGGCCTGCCTGACCAGTAATTGAAGTTCACTGAAGCGGCTGGCAACCGCGTCTGAACAGGACAAGGGCAGCCCGGCATGCTCGAAAACCCGTCCGCACAGAACGGGGTCAGCGTCCAAGGCTCCCAACAAGCCCCAAACGCCATCGACCAGTGCTGTTCGCCCTTCGCCTGCACCGCTGTAGTCTGCGGTGAACTCCAGACGAGCCAGCAGCCTGAACAAACCGCTGCTCGCAGGTTGCTGCAGCATCCGCTGCCATAAGCCCTGCCGCACTTCCTGGCCTGCTGCGTCTGCACTACCGGCCAAAAGCGCAAGGGTCCGTGGTAAATCAACAGGTCCTGAGGCTTCCGGCAAGTGCCCATGCTCATCAATGACGTCAAGTGAGTACAACCGCTGCAACTGCATGGTCGACAACGGATTGCGATCGACCAAAATGGTTCGCCGGAACGCGTAAGGCATTTGCTGGATATCCTCCGGCACCGTGCGCAACTGGTTGTCACGCAGGTCGGCACGCTCAAGCAAGCCGCACAGTTCCAGGCGCTGTGGCCACGCGCCCAGCCGGCAATGGCGCAGGTTCAGGCTGGTCAGCCGGGATAGATGGTGAAACCTCAAGTCAAGCGTCTCGAGTCGGTTGTAGCTCAGGTCAAGATGGGAAAGGCTGGGCAGCCCGTGGAGAACTTCCAGCGCCTGGGCATCAAACCGGATCTGGTTGTGCGCCAGGCGCAACACTTGAACATCGGGTAGATAAGCGATGCCTATTGGCAGACGCAGCAACTGATTGTGGGCGAGGTTCAGCTCCGTCACAGCAGTGAATGGGCGCAGGAAGTCATCCGGTACATCACTGACCAATGAGTCGTTCAGGCTAAGCACCGTAATGCGATGAAACTCGATCTGGGTCGGTAACGACGGCAGTGTACGCAAATGGCTACCTCTCAATGACAAACGCTGGCCCTGCCCCCGCCCTTCGTTGGCGGGAACAATTTCGCCTTGCAGCCGCCAGGCCCTCAGGATGCTGTCTGCCGTCAACCTGCGTGCCGCCTGCCGGCTTTCCTGCAACTCGGCATTGACCCAGCGGTTGAGGTGGCGCACCAGCTGATCATGATCGTCCTGCAACTCCACGAGGCGTTCAAGCACCGGGCGCTCCCCCTGCTGCAAACGCGCCAGTTCCTCATCAAGCGCCTGTTCGTCCAACCCTGGATACAGCGCACGCAATTGATCGCGAATGATCGCTTGCCCATGCCTGGGGCTGGCGGAAGGGTGATCACTGAGGGGGTAACCCACTCGCCCATCGTCCAGGCGACGGCCTGGATTGAACCAGGCGCGTTGCTTGGGCCAGCGAAGCATGCGGGTGATTCCCCCATGTGAAGCAGGCAGCTGTGCCAGCAGTTGATCCCGCAACTGCTCCGGCGAGGTAATACCCGGCCGCTGCGCAGGGGTCAGCGCTGCAAAGATCGCTTCGAAGATGCAGCCGGGGTCAGCCAACGCAACGGTTTGCTGCTCTCCCAGACCATTGAAGAGTTGAAACATGCCATTGCTGCGCACCAGTACCCTGTCTGCCTGACCTTGCCCCCCGCTACCCAGAAGTTTGATTGAGCGACCATCCACGGCGTCTTCACGCAAGTCGATATCGATATTTTCGAGTCCCAGGCTATCGAGTAAAGCGAGGACCAGTTCACCCGTCTCGTCGCTGTAGCCAGTGCTCAGGTAGAGCCCTGTAATCGCCCGGTTCAGTCGCGCCAGGCGCAATAGCGAGCGCGCGCTTTGCGCACAGGGCAAAGGCAAGCGTTGCTCGACCCGGGCCATGTCACGCTCAAGGTCACCTGCCTGACCGACCACTTCGCGCACATAGGCCGAAGGCAAGCCAGGGAAATCACGCTTTACCAACTGCGTCAGTGGGTCCTGGGCAAAGGGTTGACGTGTCAGGTAAGCAAACAACTGTGGCCGCAATTCGGCCTCACGCGAAAGCACCTCCGCCAGCCCCTTGCCGGCTTCCAGCCGCCCCTCACTCCAGGCCAACAGTTCACTGTCGGGTGGCATCAAGGTATTCAGGCGGGCGCGCGTGAAGAACGTTTCGATGCGTGCATGAGCCTTGAAAGCACGCAGGGTTTGCCCAAGGTTTACCGGCGCTGGGCGGTTCTCCACCAGCACCCCACGCAGCTCTTCAAGGTCGACACCCGCCACCCGCAACACCTGCTCCGCTTGGCCCGGTTCGATCATGGGATGTTGCGGCCAGAGCACATCAAGCATGCGCGCAGGCTCCTGCCAGGTCAGTGGCTGTTCGTGCATCAAGCGCCAGCCACGCTCTGCGTTGTGCAGCATGACCGGCCCATAGCCGTCATCGCCTGACGCATGGCGCAAGCGGTAGGGCCCATCGGCAACTGGCTGATGCACCTCGTGATAATGTCCTTCAATGCAGACCCAGCGGCGCTCGGCCACGCCATAGCGCCCTTCCTCAAGCAACTCGATGGTGTCTGGCATCGATTGATAATGGGCGGAGTCGTAGCGCCACAGACGGCTTTTTCCGTTACCCAGGCTTACCGGCTCAAGGCCACCGACGAACGCGCTGCGCAGGAAACTGACTCCGGCCACGGTAGCCGCCGTGGCCGCCAGGGTTTCTGCGACCCCCAGCAAATGCTCCAGTGCTTCGTGCTGGTGCCCGCGGTACCAATCCGTCACACCTTCAAACACTTCCGAGCAGGTCTGCACAACCAGCTGCCCCATCAACAAGGCGCCCACGACAGGGATAAAGAACCCCGCCAGGTTGGCCAGGTCGAGCCCCACCGCTTTCCACTCTGCGTGCCGGACATGTACAGCCAGGTTGTCGGCATCGGCGCTCGGTACCAGCAACAACCGGGCATCATCCTTGACCCGTTGTACTAGCAGGGTGGCCAGTTGGGTAAAGACGTTCCCATGCTGCGGGGCACTTTCGATCTGCAGGTCTGGTTGCTTGTCCCTGAGGCGCATGCCCAGGGTCGTGACGAAACCTGCCCGGTGCTCAAGGCTGATCAGTTGCGTGAAATACTGCCTGTAAGCCTCCTGCTGCAAGCATTGCGTCACAGCAGCATTCATCGCCGCTGCATTGGCGAAGTAGCGCAAGGCCTGCTGAGGGTCGCTGGAAAGATAAAGCACGAAGCCCCGTTCTTCTCCGGCGTTATCGCGCAAAGCAATTAGCAAGCCATCCGCCACCGCCTGCCCCAAAGCTGTCAGCAGCCTTGCGTCACCTTTGAGCCCTTGAGAACGATGCACTTGGCCGTCACTGGCCACCTCACGCAAGGCGATCTGTACGTCGGCGCTGATGACTCCCTGCAATGCGGCCACTTCGATCGCAAGCTTCAGCCCTGAGCGCTTGTCCTCGGACATGACTGCCTGGGTAGCCGGGGTGAAGACCCGCAGCAGCTCATCCTGGTAACGCTGGCCAACATCCAGCGTGCGACATGCCTCGATAAAGGTGTTCAGCGACGCGATCAATGGCTGGTCCCGGCCAGGCATTACCAGCCCTGTGCCATTGAAATAAGTGGTGCCTGTAGCAAAGTTGCGCATTAGCCGCAGCAAGCCGTTTTCGCGGGTTTCACTGTACTCATAGACCTGCTGCAAACTGCCCGGCAGCCTGCCTACCCGTGGCGCAACCAGCAGCCATTCAAGCTGGGCAAACGTCTGCCCTGCAGGCAAGGGCGAATCCAGCAACGCCGCCAGGTGCTGTTCGGCAAACTGCGGCAGCGGCAGCAAATCTACCATCAAGCCACGCAGGCGCGCCTGGCTCGCGTGGTGGGCGTTCAGGCTGTTGCTCAGGGTGTTGATCTGGCTTCTTGAGGCACGTTTGAGCCACGCGGGTAACCTGGCCCCAATGAAATGATCGGTGCCAGTCGAAGGTACGGGCATGATTGACTCCTGAGATGTCGGGCAGAGCCAACCATGCTGGGCAAGTAATGGATCACGGCACAGGGGGAAGTGATCCATGTAATGGCGCGCTCAGTTCGTCCTGGGTACGGCGCAACGCCAGCGCCTCGAAGGCAAGTTCGGTATCCCGGCGCAGCTGTTCGCAGCGCTGTACATAAAGGCCACTGCCCAAGGTTTCCTTTTCTTCGTCCAGCATATCCATCTGCCGGTTAAACGTTTCGGAAACCTGTGCGAACTCCTGTGCAAACCTGGCTCGCAGGTAAGGCGTCCAGAAGTCCCGCTGGCTGATGTAGCGCGTGCGCTCCCCACTGGCTTCCGCCGTAAGGACTGCACGGTAAGCCCGTTCGAGCTGCGCTTCGGTTACCCCAGCTATCTGGCGGAACTGCATGGTACGAGGTTGCCCAAGCAGGTCCAGGCGGCTGGCCAGCCCTGTACGGTAGGCCAGGCTGACTTCGACCTCGTCCACTGCTCGCCCCTCGTCAGCCCGGGCAAGGTAGTCGGCGCTGGCAAGGCGCTCTACCTGGTCAAGGCGGAACAGGCGCTGAGCCAACAGCAACCGTGCATCACGGGTGGCGAGCGGATCGCCGCCAAATGTCACCTGCAGCACCCGCATGCGCACCTCCAGCTGGCTAAAGCAATGCGCCACACTGTCGACACAGGTTCGTGGGTCAGTAGCCCGCTCGAAAAGCTCCTCACGAATCTGGGCAGAGTCGTTGGCCGCATCGATCATCGCCCACACCCGCCGCGCCAGGTCCTCACGCACCAGGCGAAAATCGGCACCACCGGTCAGCTCTGCCAATAGCAGGAAGAACTGGACATGGCCAGGCTCGCGCCTCAAGGCATCCCATCGTTCACCTGCCAATGCCTGCTCTGCTGCGGCCAATGTACCCAGCCATGCCCCCCTGGCTTGCTGGATAGACGCGTCGTCCTCTTGAAGATGGGCATGGGCCGGAGGCGCTGCGTACAACCGCTCGCGGTCGGCTACCGACAGCGCATTGCCTTCCATCTGGAGCACTTGACGCAGGGCCAGCGGCGCATCAAGCAAGGCTTGTGGCAAGCTGGCAATCTGGTTATTGCGCAAGTCGGCATACTCTAGCAACCCGCACCACTCGAGACCGGCCGGCACTACCTGCAAGCCGGAACGATACAGGTAGAGCTCGCGCATGCGGGACAACTGATTGAAGTACAAACTGATCGACCCCAATGGATTGTTACTCAGGTCCAGCAGATGCAGGTGGGTCAGGCCGGCAAGCGCTTGCACGCTTGCTGCCGTCATGCGAATCCGGTTGCGGGCAAGGCGCAGATGATGCAGCCGTGGTAGCCACTGAATGCCATCTGGAAGTGCACGCAGCGTGTTGTTGCTCACGTCCAGGCGCCTTAACTCGGGAAAACTTCTGAGAAAGTTCCCAGGCAGGGCTTCCAGCCGCAAACCGACAATCGCCAGGTCGGTGACATGATTGAAATCCGTCCCCAGCGGTATGTCCGGCAGGCCGCCAGCAGGTATGCCAACAATACTCAGCCGCAGGCCGCCAGGTTCGCCGTTGCTGTAGACCACCTCCTCACCCTCCAGCCGCCACGCTCGTCGAAACGCATCGGCAACCCCCCGCCTGTGCCCACGCCCCTCACCGGCAACAGCGTGTGTCCAGCGCCCCAGGCTTTCGTCAAGCCGGCGATATTCCTGCTCCTGGCGTAGCAGACTGGCATAGGCCGAATTCGAATGTTCCACCAACACGTGCAGGAACCGTTCGACAGCCTCCCCGTCGAATGACGGGTACAGGCTGCGAATCCGTCGTCGCAGTATCTGCCCATGGCCACCCGCCGAAGCACCTCTACCACTGAGTGGATAACCTATCCGTCCATCAGGCAAACGCTGCAGTACGGACGCTACAGGCCTTGCTTCGCGCCAACCGAGCAGGTGTATCAGTTGCAGGCGGCCCCTGGGTAGCCAACCTTGCATGGCCGAACGCATTCGCTCTGCGGCGCCTTCGCCAACCCACCCTTGTTGTTGCAGGAATGCCGATGGCAGGCAGGCTTCCAGGACCTGGAACAAACCCTGTGGCTGGGCAAGCTCAATCTCACGGGAACGGCCCATATCGTCGAACAGCTGGAATCCGCCCTGGTTCCACACCATCACTGTAACCTGCTCTGCCCCACCTTGTTCCGGGAACAACCGCACCAGCACCGCCCCGGTACTGGAGTGCTCGCGCAGCACCAGGTTAGCCCTGCCAGGCGCCAGGCCACGGCGGCGCAGCAATGAAAATGCCAAGTCGACCGCATCGGCATGGTAACTGTCGGGCAGAAAGAGCGATTCGCGAACCCGGGTCAGACGGGCTTGCTGCAGCATCTCGCGAGCCTGTTCCGCCAGTCCCAGCGGCACCCGCATTCCTGTAGCCATACGCTGGCGTATATCCACACTGGCATTCTTCAGCAGATCCAGCGCGTAAGCATCCGGCAGGCCGGTAAAGCTGCCCTTCAATACGCCCAGCAGCGCATCTGCGGGCAGGTAGGCTTGGGCAAAATGCTCCAGCATCGGCCCTCGTAGCCACTGCGCAGAAGCCTGGATCGACCGAACCTGCTCCGACAAGGTTTCCCCTTGCAGGCCGAGCGTGTCGATACACCACTGCAAGGCTTCGCTGTCAGCGTCGGTCACACCAATTTGTGCAAAGAAACCCCTGACCCTGGCGTCGGCGGCAAAGCGTTCCAGCGTATCGCGAAGCCTGACAGGCAGGGGCCGGCCTTCTACCAACAGGCCGCGCAACTGCGCCTCGTCGATATCGGCAACCGTCAGGATCTGCAGTATTCGCTCTTGCTCAAGCCCAGCTGCATCAGGCCACAGGCGCTTGAGCAACAGGTCCGCGCCCTGCCACTCCAATGGCCGCCCGAAAGTGAGCCGCCAGGCACGCTCTCCATTGTTTTCCAGCGTGGGTCCAAAAGCGCCTGGCCCGTCACGATGCAACAAGCGCCAAGTGCCCGCCGCATCGCGCTGCACCCGGTAAAGCACACCGTCGCAGCGCCACCAATGGGCTTGGCCATCACTGAGCAACCCATTGTCAAGTCCCGTCAGGGCGGGGCTTGCGCCATGCTGCTCATAGGGCTGCAGGTCGCCGTGCCACAGGCGTTGCTCACCGGCCTCGGTGACTATCGGCTCCAGTTGCTCGACAAATGCACTGCGCAGCATCAGCGTGCCCCCGGCAATCGCGGCACCTGTGACCACTGTGGAGGCAACCTGAAGCATGTGCTCCAGCGCTTCGTGCTGATGCCCCTGAGCCCAGTCGCTGGCACCCTCGAACACTTGGCCTAGCACCTGTCGGGCCAGATCAGCCAGCAGCAATGCCCCCACAGCCGGTACGAATAGCCCGGCCAGGTTCAGCAACACCAAACCGGCGCTCTCAAGCATGCGCATGCGTTGCGCCGCAGCTTTGGCATCTGCCTGCGCCGTCGGCACGGCGATGAACGCAGCATCGGCTTTGATGCGTTGTACATGCCCGGCCGCCAAACCTTCAAACAGCTCAGCGCTTTCGGCCACCCGCGCGGGTTCCAGATCAGGCTTGCTGTCCTGCAGGCGTTTGCCCAACGTCACCTGATAATCCGCCTGGCCGCCCAGTGCGATACGACGGCCAATCGCCTGGCGGAACCGGGTGTCCGCCATGGCAACAGCCAAGGCGCGGTTAGCAGATGGCCAGTCGCTGAAACTACGCAGTGGCTGCCTTGAATCATCTGGCAAGTACAACATGACCCTCAGCAGACGCTTCGGGGTGTAGACCAGGCCAGAAGAGCCACTTGGCGTTCCCACCTGTTCAAACGCGATTGCGCCGTCGACCCGATGCCCAAGCAGTTCAAGGGCCCCCATGAACAGCTCTTGATGCATGGGCAAGTCTGGGCGCTTTGCCTGGGCGACCCGACGCAGAATCTGCAGGTCATTGTGTGCCAGCTGTCGCTTCATGGCCGCGATCTCGACCGCGACAGCAAGCTGCAGTCGCTTGTCTGTGGCCAACAGACGCCGAAAGTCGGGTGACAGGATCTGCCGCAGATGGTCCTGGTAGGCCCTGCCGACATCGGTGCGCCGGCAAAGCCTGACAATATCGTCAATACGTTGGGTGATGACCCGCTGCGGCTCGCCTGGCAGCGTTGTGGCGTCGGTGAGTGCCGTGCCGTCAAAGAACGACTCACCCTCCTTGAAGTTCTGCATCAGTTTCTGCAAGGCTGGCACCGTGCTGAACCAGGACTCGAACTCACTCACCTGGCCCTGCACCACTGACAAGCGGCGGCGCTCTTCATGCCAGAGAGCCCTGGACAGGTCGATCTCCAGCGCAATCTGCTCTTTCATGGCCTGTTCAAGCCGCTGGGCGGCAAACCGGTCGAGCGCCAGCAATTGCCGGGAAGCCGCCGCCATGCGTTTCTGGCTTTGCAAATGCGCGGTCATGCAAGCACGCAATGACTTCAGTTGCTCCGGGGAAGCGTTTTTCAGCCAGCCGGGCAACTGCTCCACAATGAAGTCATCCGCTGGTTGCTGCAGTTTCGGGTGCACCTTCGCTTCAGGCATGGTCGAAATCCTCTGGGTAATTCGACCTGCCACCCTGCACCTGCGCGTTGCCGCCCGGCAGCCGGAACTGCTCGCCCCTCAGCGCCCCGGGCCGCGCGCCTGGATCAGTGCGCGGTAATGCCCCGGGTTGCAACCGAACCACTTGCGAAACGCCTTGTAGAACGAGCTGCTGTCGGCAAAGCCCAGGCGTTCGGCGACCTCGCCCAGGGCTGCATCCTCCCGGCTCAGCCAGGCAATGGCCAGTTCGCGCCGTACGCTGTCCTTGAGGCCCTGATAGGTCTGCCCTTCTTCGGCCAGGCGCCGTCTTAGCGTCGACGGCGACAGGCACAGCTGCCGGGCCAGGCTGTCGCCATCAGGCCACTGCCCGGGGGCCTGATGCAGCAGACCGTGGCGAACACGCCGGGCGAAACTGGCCGGGTCGCGGTACTTGACCAGAATGTTGCCGGGCGCTTCGGCCAGAAAACGCTGCAGCTCCTCCGGTGTGCGCTTCAATGGCACTTCGAGGCTGTCAGCGGCAATGATCATGCGCGTGCGCGGGCGCTCGAACTGCAGGTTCTCGGAAAACATCACCCGATAGTCCTCGCAAAACGGCGGCTCGGCGCAACGCAGGTCGATGGCCAGGATCGGGATGCGCCGCCCAGCCAGCCAGCAGGCCACGCCGTGCACGATCATCCAGAAGGTGAAATAGGTGAACGCGCGGCGGGGTGCATCACGCGGCTCGTTGATGACAATCTCGGCAAGGCCCTGCTGGCGTACCAGACTCGGCTGCAGGTCTTCGAGCATCAGCGACAGGAACGCCAGCGCGGTTTCCAGGCCGGCGGCCAGGGTCGGCTGGCCCATGCTGGCACGGCACATGAACGCCATCGACCCGCTGCGCAGGCCGCGTGGGTCCATGGCAAAGAATTCATCGTTGCAGCGCCGCGCCAGCAAGCGCCAGAGCCGGGCATAGGATTCGGCGCTGACCCGCGCTTCTGGCAGGTGCAATTGTTCAACGGCGATGCCGGCCCGAGCCAGCAAGCCGTTGTCGGGCTCACCGGCGGGGCACGTCTGCAACAGCGCTTCGCGCACCAGCTGCATGGAAATGGTGTCTTTCTCGCTCATCGGCGATCCCGTCAATTCAATGCCGGCCATCTTAGGCCGCCCTGCGCAAAACAGCCATCAAAGCCCCGCCGCCAGGCCCAGGAACGCCTGAATCAGACGTAACTCGCGGCGGCGCTCCAGGCAGCCGACCATGTGCTGGTTGAGCAACCCCTGGCCAGCCAGCGGCCGCGCCACTACTCGCGGGTCATTGGCCACTTCGGTGGATGACACCACGCCGATCCCGAGCTCCGAGGCCACCGCTTCGGTCACTGCCTCGCGGCTGTCCAGCTCCAGCAATACCCGTGGCTGTACGCCCGCCTTCGCACAGGCCTTGTCGAAGGTACGACGAGTTGTCGAACTGGGCTCGCGCAACACCATGATCTGCTGATGCAGCTCGGCCAATGGCAAGTCGCCCTCGCCACCGGCCCAGACATGCCCCGCTGGCAGCAAGGCACACAGGCGCGACTCACAGAGGTTCTGCAGGTGCAGGCCGTTGCGCGGTTCGATCTCGGTCAGTACCGCCACGTCAGCGTGCTCACTGAGCAGCGCGGCCAGGGTTTCCTGGGCGTTGCCCAAGCGCAGGTTCACGGTAATGCCCGGGTAGCGCTCGCGCAGCTGCGCCAGCATCGGCATGACCCGGTGCGGGCCATCGGCGGCCACTTCCAGGCGCCCGGTCAGCAACTGGCGGTTGGCTTCGAGCATGGCCTGGGCCTCTTCGGCCAGGCCGAACATGGCGCGGGTGATCGCTGCCAGGCGCGTGCCCTCTTCGGTCAGCTCCACTCGCCGCGCGGTACGCCGCAGCAGGGTGATCTGGTAGTGCTCCTCCAGCGCCTTTACGTGCCCGGTCACCGCCGGCTGGCTGATGAACAGGCGTGCAGCGGCACGGGTAAAGCTGCCTTCACGGGCGACGGCATCGAAAGCACGCAACTGGAACAGGTTCATATGTATCGGCCTTACTTATAGCTCGGATAACAACAAACAATTTGATTGATGGCAGCGCGAATTGCAACCTAGGCCCCGTAGTTTCAGCCCACCGCTTGTGAGGAATAACGGAATGAGCAACGCCCCGATTCTGCTGACCCCAGGTCCCCTGACCACATCAATCCGCACCCGCCAAGCCATGCTGGTGGACTGGGGCTCCTGGGACCGCGACTTCAACCAGCTGACCGCCAGCGTCTGCGAGCAACTGCTGGCAATCATCGACGGCAGCGCCAGCCACCACTGCGTGCCCCTGCAAGGCAGCGGCACCTTCGCCGTGGAAGCCGCCATCGGCACCCTGGTGCCACGTGACGGCAAGGTCCTGGTGTTGATCAACGGCGCCTATGGCCAGCGCCTGGCAAAGATCTGCAAGGTACTGGGCCGCGCCTACAGCACCTTCGAAACCGCTGAAGACCAGCCAACCACCGCCGCCGACGTCGACCGCCTGCTGGCCGCCGACCCGAGCGTTACCCACGTAGCGCTGATCCACTGCGAAACCAGCACCGGCATCCTCAACCCGCTGCCAGAGATCGCCCAGGTGATCAAACAGCACGGCAAACGCCTGATCATCGACGCCATGAGCTCGTTCGGCGCACTGCCGATCGACGCCCGCGAAATCCCCTTCGAAGCACTGATCGCCGCCTCCGGCAAGTGCCTGGAAGGCGTACCCGGCATGGGCTTCGTCTTCGCCGAAAAAACCGCCCTGGCCGCCGCCGAGGGCAATGCCCACTCGCTGGCCATGGACCTGCACGACCAGCACGCCTACATGGCCAAGACCGGCCAGTGGCGCTTCACCCCGCCAACCCATGTAGTCGCTGCCCTGCACGAAGCGCTGCAGCAGTACAACGAGGAAGGCGGCCTGCCAGCCCGCCACCAGCGCTACGCCGACAACTGCAAGACCCTGCTCGATGGCATGGCCGCCATCGGCCTGCGCAGCTTCCTGCCGGCCGAGATCCAGGCGCCGATCATCGTTACCTTCCATGCACCGAACGATGCCCGCTACCAGTTCAAGGACTTCTACGAGCGGGTCAAGGCCAAAGGCTTCATCCTCTACCCGGGCAAGCTGACCCAGGTCGAAACCTTCCGCGTCGGCTGCATCGGCGTGGTCGGGGCGGACGGCATGCAGGCCGCCGTGAATGCCGTGGCCGAAGTGCTGCGGGAAATGGAAGTGCTGGACATCTGACCCTCTGCCCACCCAATTTCAGGAATTAGCGCACATGAACTACAGCAACCCTACCCAGCTGCAAGCCGCCATCCTCGACTGGGCCGGTACCGTGGTCGACTTCGGCTCCTTTGCCCCAACCCAGATCTTTGTCGAAGCCTTTGCCGAGTTCGACGTACAGGTGTCCATCGAAGAAGCCCGTGGCCCGATGGGCATGGGCAAGTGGGACCACATTCGTACCCTGTGCGACGTGCCGGAAATTGCCGAGCGCTACCGCAAGGTGTTCGGCCGCACCCCGACCGACGATGACGTCACCGCCATCTACAACCGTTTCATGCCGCTGCAGATCGAGAAAATCGCCGTGCACTCGGCGCTGATCCCCGGCGCCCTGGACACCCTCACCGGGTTGCGCCAGGGCGGCCTGAAGCTTGGCTCGTGCTCGGGCTACCCGAAGGTAGTGATGGACAAGGTGGTGGAGCTGGCCGCGCAGAACGGCTACGTGGCCGACCACGTGGTGGCCACCGACGAAACCCCGAACGGCCGCCCATGGCCGGCCCAGGCCCTGGCCAACGTGATTGCCCTGGGGATTGATGATGTGGCGGCCTGTGTGAAGGTCGACGACACCGTGCCGGGTATTCTCGAAGGCCGCCGTGCCGGCATGTGGACCGTGGCCCTGGTGTGCTCGGGCAATGCCCTGGGGCTGACCTGGGAAGGCTACCGCGCGCTGAGCGCCGAGAAGCTGGAAAGCGAGCGCAAGCGCATTCATACCCTGTTTGCCGGCTCGCGCCCGCACTACCTGATCGACACCATCAACGAGCTGCCTGAGGTGATCGCCGACATCAACCGCCGCCTGGCCAAGGGCGAGATGCCGCAATCTTCCTGAAGGCTTGCACCGCCCCTGTAGGAGCGGCCTTGTGTCGCGATCGGGCTGCGCAGCAGCCCCAGGATTTCTGCGCCGATGCAAATATTGCTGGGGCTGCTGCGCAGCCCGATCGCGACACAAGGCCGCTCCTACAGGGACCGCGGCAACCTCGAGAGCAACGCCCTACTCCGGCAACTGCACCTGCGGCTTGGTCGCCGCAAATATCGCCCAGCTCGACACGAACAACGCCGCGATCAACGGCCCGATCACAAAGCCATTGAGCCCGAACACCGCCAGCCCGCCCAGCGTCGACACCAGGATCAGGTAGTCCGGCATCCGCGTATCCTTGCCCACCAGCATCGGCCGCAACAGGTTGTCCACCAGGCCAATCACCAGCACCCCGAACGCGGTCAGGATCACCCCCGGCAATATCGCCCCGCTCAGCAGGAAGTACGCCGCCACTGGCGCCCAGACGATGCCCGCACCCACCGCCGGCAACAACGACAGAAACGCCATCAGCACCGCCCACACCAGCGCACTGGGAATACCCAGCACCCAGAAAATGAACCCGCCCAGCGCCCCTTGGGTAATGGCCACCAACACGTTGCCTTTCACAGTCGCCCGCACCACACGGTTGAACTTCAGCTGCAAACGGCGCTTCTGCTGTTCGGGCAACGGCACCGCCAGGCGTACCCGGCGGGCGAGCTCCGCGCCTTCACGCAAGAAGAAGAACAACAGGTACATCATGATGCCGAAGCTGATCAATAACTCGAACGTGCCCTGGCCAAAGCTGAACGCCTGGCTCGCCAGCACCTGGCTGCCTTGGGTGGCCCACTTGGTGATCTTGTCGCGCAGCCCATCCAGGTTACCCATGCCCATGCTGTCCAGGCCATGCTGGGCAAAGGGCGGGAGCATGTCCTTGCCACGCTCGACATAGCCAGCGATGTCCAGTTGCCCGCTCTCGATGCGCTGGTACAACATGGCGCCCTCCTGCACCAGCAGCGCGCTGGTGATGATCACTGGCAGGATCGCCACTAGCAGGCACACCAGCGTGGTCGCGGCAGCAGCCAGGTTGCGGCGGCGGCCAAAACGGATCAGCAAGTGCCGCTGCAGCGGCGCGAACAGGATGCCGAGGATCACCGCCCAGAAGATGGCGCCGTAGTACGGCAGCAGGATCCACACAAAGGCGATGGTCACCAGCGCCAGGAGCACTGCCAGGGCTTTGTTCTGTAGAGCGGCTTCGTTCATCGCATGTCCCCCGGGTGGCTTCTGGAGTATTAGTACGCGCCGCTTGTCCAAAAGTGCCGCTACTCCCTTGATGTAAATCAATACGTGTACTGGCCGAGGGTTTTAGCATCCGCGCCCTTTGCCCCGGTGCGCACCATGACCTCTCTCGCCAAGCCCGAACTGCTGGCCCCCGCCGGCACCCTGAAGACCATGCGCTACGCCTTTGCCTATGGTGCCGACGCGGTCTATGCCGGCCAGCCGCGCTACAGCTTGCGGGTGCGCAACAACGAGTTCGACCACGCCAACCTGGCGCTGGGCATCGAGGAGGCGCATGCGCTGGGCAAGCGCTTCTACGTGGTGGTCAACATCGCCCCGCACAATGCCAAGCTCAAGACCTTCCTCAAGGACCTGGCGCCAGTGGTAGCGATGGCGCCGGATGCGCTGATCATGTCCGACCCCGGCCTGATCATGCTGGTGCGCCAGCACTTCCCGCAGATGCCGGTGCACCTGTCGGTACAGGCCAACACGGTCAACTGGGCCAGCGTGCAATTCTGGCAGCAGCTGGGGCTGAGCCGGGTAATCCTGTCACGCGAGCTGTCGCTTGAAGAAATCGAGGAAATTCGCCAGCAGGTGCCGGGCATGGAGCTGGAGGTGTTCGTCCACGGCGCCCTGTGCATGGCCTACTCCGGCCGTTGCCTGCTGTCGGGCTACCTCAACAAGCGTGACGCCAACCAGGGCACCTGCACCAACGCCTGTCGCTGGAAGTACGACGCCACACCTGCCACCGAGAACGCCACTGGCGATATCGTTCGCGAAGTGCAGCCCACGCTCGGCCTGGGCGCGCCCACCGAGCAGGTGTTCCTGCTGCAGGAAAGCAACCGCCCCGGCACTGAAATGCCGGCGTTCGAGGACGAGCACGGCACCTACATCATGAACGCCAAGGACCTGCGCGCCATCCAGCACGTCGAGCGCCTGGCCGGCATGGGTGTGCATTCGCTGAAGATCGAAGGCCGCACCAAGTCGCACTTCTACTGCGCCCGCGCGGTGCAGTCGTACCGCCAGGCAATCGACGACGCGGTGGCCGGGCGGCCGTTCGACCGCGCCCTGATGGACAACCTTGAGTCGTTGGCCCAGCGCGGCTACACCGAAGGCTTCCTGCGCCGCCACGTGCATGACGAATACCAGAACTACCAGCGCGGCAACTCGGTTTCCGAGCGCCAGCAGTTCGTGGGTGAACTGACCGGCGTACGCGTCGATGGCCTGGCCGAGGTCAAGGTGAAGAATCGCTTTGCCGTGGGTGACCACCTGGAGCTGATGACCCCGCGCGGCAACTACCATTTCGACTTGCACCGCCTGTGCAACCGCCAGCAGCAGGCCATCGAGGTGGCGCCGGGTGACGGCCATGTGGTGTACCTGCCGATCCCTGAACAGGTAGGGCTCGAATACGCCCTGCTGATGCGCGACCTCGGCGCCGACGAGGCCGCCAGCTGACAACGCTGTAATGTTCGCCTCAGCTACCTGACAGGCTATGGGGGCGAACATCGTGGCTCTCCCGCATGAGGCCACGCCATGTTGCGCAACCCCTCCCGCCGTACCTTCGTCAAAGGCCTGGGCGCCGCCACCACACTGGCGGGCCTGGGGCTGTGGCGCCCGCTGGCCCAGGCGGCCGAAGGCCGTGACCTGGCCGGCCAGCACTTCGAGCTGTTCATCGGCCAGACCCCGATGAACATCACCGGCCGCCCACGCACCGCACTGACCATCAACAACAGCCTGCCCGGCCCACTGCTACGCTGGCGCGAAGGCGATACCGTAACCCTGCGCGTGCACAACCGCCTGGCACAGGACACCTCGATCCACTGGCACGGCATCATCCTGCCGGCCAACATGGACGGCGTGCCGGGGCTGAGCTTCGCCGGCATCGAACCTGGCGGCGACTACCTGTACCAGTTCACCCTGCGCCAGAGCGGCACCTACTGGTACCACAGCCATTCGGGGCTGCAGGAGCAGGCCGGGGTCTACGGGGCAATTGTCATCGAGCCACGCCAGCCCGAGCCGCACCGCTACGAGCGCGACCATGTGCTGCTGTTCAGCGACTGGTCGGACCAGGCGCCGGAACAGCTGATGGCCACGCTGAAGAAGCAGTCCGACGCCTACAACTACCACAAGCGCACAGTCGGCGATTTTATCGACGACGTGGCCGAAAAGGGCTGGAGCCCGACCGTCGCCGAGCGCACGGCCTGGGCACGCATGCGCATGAGCCCCACCGACCTGGCCGATATCAGCGCCGCCACTTACAGCTACCTGCTCAATGGCCAGCCGCCGGATGGCAACTTCACTTGCCTGTTCCAGCCCGGCGAAACCGTGCGCCTGCGGCTGATCAATGCCTCGGCCATGACCTACTTCGACTTCCGTATCCCCGGGCTGAAGCTGACGGTAATTGCCGCCGACGGCTTGCCGGTAACACCCGTGAGCGTGGACGAACTGCGCATTGCCGTGGCCGAGACCTACGACGTGCTGGTGACCGTGGGCGATCTGCCCGCCTACACCCTGTTCGCCCAGAGCATGGACCGCACCGGCTTCGCCCGCGGCACCCTGGCCCGCGCCGCCGGGCTGCAGGCACCGGTGCCTGAACCCGACCCGCGTCCGGTATTGACCATGGACGACATGGGCCACGGCGGCATGGGCGCCATGGGGGGCATGGACCACAGCAACATGGGCGGCATGGACCACGCCGCCATGACGGCGATGCAGCAACACCCGGCCAGCGAAACCGACAACCCGCTGGTGGACATGCAAACCATGGCCCCGCGCGCCAACCTGGCCGACCCTGGCATCGGCCTGCGCAACAATGGCCGCCGCGTGCTGACCTACGCCGACCTGCGTAGCCCCTACCCCGACCCGGATGGCCGTGCGCCCTCGCGCGACATCGAGCTGCACCTGACCGGCCACATGGAGCGTTTTGCCTGGTCGTTCGACGGCATCAAGTTCAGCGATGCCGAGCCGCTGCGCCTGACCTATGGCGAGCGGGTGCGCATCACCCTGGTCAACGACACCATGATGACCCACCCCATCCACCTGCACGGCATGTGGAGCGACCTGGAGGACGAGCACGGCCAGTTCCTGGTGCGCAAGCACACCGTCGACATCCCGCCTGGCAGCCGCCGTTCCTACCGGGTGACCGCCGATGCCCTGGGCCGCTGGGCCTATCACTGCCACCTGCTCTACCACATGGAGACCGGCATGTTCCGCGAGGTACGCGTCGATGAATGACACCCGCAACCGCAGCATCGTGGCCGGCGTGACCCTGCTGAGCCTGCTCGCCAGCGAACGGGCGATGGCCGCTGGCATGGAGCACATGAACCATGGCCAGATGAACCACGACAGCATGAACCACGAAAGCATGGGCCATGGCCCGGCCACCCCCAGCCAGCCGCGCACGCCCCTGCCCGCCATCAGCGACGCCGACCGCCGCGCCGCCTTCCCGCCATTGCCCGGGCACCAGGTGCACGACCGGGCAATGAACTGGGCAGTGATCATCGACAAGCTCGAATACCAGAACTTCGAGAGCAGCAGTGCCCTGAACTGGAACGCCACCGCTTGGGTCGGCGGCGATATCGACCGCCTGTGGTTGCGCACGGAAGGCGAACGCGAGCAAGGCAAGACCCACAAGGCCGAACTGCAGGCGCTGTTGGGCCATGCCGTTAGCCCATGGTGGGAGCTGGTGGCCGGTGTGCGCCAGGACTTCAAACCCGCCTCAGGCCAAACCTGGGCCGCCTTCGGCATCCAGGGCACGCCGCTGTACGGCCTGGAACTGCAAGCCACCGCCTACGCCGGCGAGCGCCAACAAACCGCGCTGCGCCTGGAAGCCGCTTACGCTATGCTGCTGACCAACCGCTGGATACTGGAACCGACCCTGGAAGCCAACCTCTACGGCCGCAACGATGCCGGGCGCGAGCAAGGTGCGGGGCTGGCCGACAGCGAGGTGGGCCTGCGCCTGCGCTACGAGATCTCACGCAGTTTCGCGCCCTATGTGGGGATCAGTTTCAACCGCCTGCACGGCAAGCGTGCCGACCAGGCCCGCGAAGACGGCGAAGACCAGGGGCAAACTCGCCTGGTCGCCGGTATCCGCCTGCGTTTTTAAAGGAGTGCTTCACCATGCTGCGCAAACACCTGCTGACCCTGGGCCTGCTGGCCATCACCGGCTTGGCCCAGGCCGCCGAGACCATTGACGTCTACCGCGACCCCAACTGCGGTTGCTGCAAGGCCTGGATCAGCCACCTGCGCGACAACGGTTTCACCGTCAACGACCACGTCGAGCCGAACATGAGCGCGGTCAAGCAACGCCTGGGCGTGGCACCGCGCCTGGCGTCGTGCCACACCGGGGTAATCAACGGCAAGTTCGTCGAAGGCCATGTGCCGGCCGAGCAAGTGCACCTGCTGGCCAAGCGCAGCGACCTCAAGGGCCTGGCCGTACCGGGCATGCCCATGGGCTCGCCCGGCATGGAGATGGGTGACCACAAGGATGCCTACCAGGTCATCGGCGTGACCCAGGATGGCCAGGACACCGTGGTCGCCAATTACTGATGCTCAGCCTGTGGGCGCTGTTTTTCAGCGCCTTTGGTGCCGCCACCCTGCTACCGCTGCAATCGGAGGCTGTGCTGGTCGGCCTGTTGCTGCGCCAGCCCGAGGCCTGGGCGACCCTACTACTGGTGGCCACCCTGGGCAATGTGCTCGGTTCAGTGGTCAATTGGCTGCTGGGCCGTGCCATCGAGCACCTGCGCGACAAGCGCTGGTTCCCGTTCAGCGCGGCGCAGCTGGAGCGCGCGCAGCAGCGCTACCAGCGCTGGGGACAATGGTCGCTGCTGCTCAGCTGGATGCCGGTGATCGGCGACCCACTGACACTGATCGCCGGGATCATGCGCGAACCGTTCTGGCGCTTCCTGCTGCTGGTAACCCTGGCCAAGGCCGGCCGCTATGCGGTGCTGGCGATGATCACCCTGGGCTGGTTTCACGCCTGGTAACACCTTTCACGTTCCGCGTGGTCCATGGGCTGTTACATTCCTTTTTTCCTACATGGTCCTACATGGAGTGCCCCCATGCTGCGCGCAACCGCCCTGGCCCTGGCCTGCCTGGCCAGCGGTTCGGCCTTCGCTGCCGAATCGCCCACCTATGGCCCTCAGCTCGAAGGCTTCAGCTACCCGCACCCGCTCAAGCACTTTGATTTCAAGTCCCAGGGCCAGGCCCTGCAGATGGGCTACATGGACGTACCCGCCCAAGGCCAGGCCAACGGCCACAGCGTGGTGCTGATGCACGGCAAGAACTTCTGCGCCGCCACCTGGGAAACCACCATCGACGCCCTGAGCAAGGCTGGCTACCGGGTCATCGCCCCCGACCAGGTCGGCTTCTGCAGCTCCAGCAAACCGGCGCATTACCAGTACAGCTTCCAGCAACTGGCGGACAACACCCATGCCTTGCTCGAACAGCTGGGTGTGAAGCAAACCATCGTACTCGGCCACTCCACCGGCGGCATGCTCGCCACCCGCTACGCGCTGATGTACCCGCAGCAGGTGGAGCGGCTGGCGATGGTCAACCCGATCGGCCTGGAAGACTGGAAAGCCCTCGGCGTGCCCTACCGCACCGTGGACCAGTGGCATGCTCGCGAGCTGAAGCTGGATGCCGAGGGCGTGCGCGAGTATGAGCGCAAAACCTATTACGCCGGGCGCTGGAAGCCCGAGTACGAACGCTGGGTGCAAATGCTGGTGGGCCTGAACAAAGGGCCTGGGCATGAAGCGGTGGCGTGGAACTCGGCGCTGATCTACGACATGATCTTCACCCAGCCGGTGTACCACGAGTTCAAGGACCTGCAGATGCCGACCTTGCTACTGATTGGCGACAAGGACACCACGGCGATTGGCAGCGATATTGCGCCGCCGGAGGTGAAGGCAAAGCTGGGCAAGTATGCCGAGCTGGGGCCGCAGGTGGCCAAGCTGATCCCCAAGGGTGAGCTGATTACCTTCGAAGGCATGGGGCATGCGCCGCAGATCGAAGAGCCGGTGCGATTCAACCGCACGCTGGTGGAGTGGCTGAGCAAATAGACCCCCTGTGGGAGCGGGTTTACCCGCGAACACCGGCATAGCCGGTGCCATACACCGCGTCGCATTCTTCGCGGGTGAACCCGCTCCCACAGGGATCGCGCAGGCTTTTGGACTTTCCTACAACTTCCAGACCTGCGCCTCGGTCCAGCCCAGTTCGGCAAAATCGTCCGCCCGCAACCCGGCCTCCTCCTCGCAGAAAAACTCATCCAGCTGCGGCGGCCTGACCGCCGTGTCACTGAGCATCGCATGCACCTGCCCACGGTGATGCACCTGGTGCTCGAACAGGTGCGCCAGCAGGCGCAACCGCTGCTCGTGCTGCACCCGGTCGGGCCTTACGATGCTCACATAGCGGCCCAGTTCGTCATCACTCAGCCCCCGGCAATAGGCGATCAGCCGGTGGTCGGCCTGGGCCTGCTCGGCGTGTAGATCGGAACACAACGCAAACGGCTGCTCCGGGTCGAAAAAGCGCTCGCCGTCGGCATCGGGCTGCTCGCCTCGCTGCTCGCACTCAAGCATGTGCAGGTAGAACCAGTCCACCGTCAGCAGGTGGTTGAGGGTGGCCTTGATCGACGGGAAGAAGCTGCAGCGCGGGGCGACGAACTCGTCCTGGGTCAGTTGCAGGCAGGCCTTGTAGAGGCGGTGGTTGGCCCAGCCATTGTTGTAGGCCTGGGTCAGCAGATGATGCGACAACGGCTGCATGGTTCGGCTCCTTGTTCAGGCGAAGCGTTGCAGTTGCATCTCCCGTAGCCGGCTTAACGTCCGTTGGTACGGGAACGCCAGATACCCTTGAGTGTAGAGGGCATCGAGCGGTACCTGTGCCTCCAGGTACAATGCCACCCTACGGTCGTAGCATTCGTCGACCAGGGCAATGAAGCGGCGCACCGCATCGTCCTTGGGTGACAGCGCTGGCAGTTCGCGATCGCCCGCCACCACCCGCGCCGCAGCGTCCTCGGTGCCGCGGGCAATGCGCCCGGCCCGCTGTTCACCGCCCAGCGCCGGGATACCCGACACCAGGATGGCCGGAAAACGGTCGCACAAGGCCATGAACTCCATGGCCGCCAGCGGTTGTTCGCACAGGTCGGTGAAACGGCACCAGACGGCCTGTTCGCTGCGCCGTACGACCTGCACCTGCCTGGAGCCGATAGCCAACGGCTGGTCAGTGCCGGCGTCTTCAGCGCTAAGCTGGCGGAACACCTCGTGCAACTGGCTGGCCTGCCCCACTTGCGCCACCCAGTAGCGCTGGCGTTCGGCGCCGGGGTGCAGGCGATGGTCCTGATCGCCGGCCACCGGCAATGTCTGCATATGCCGCTGGATGGCGGTGATGGCGGGCAGAAAGCGTTCGCGGTTGAAGCCGTCGCGGTAGAGCTGTTCGGGTGGCTGGTTGGAGGTGGCGACGATCACCACGCCCTGGTCGAACAGCACCTGGAACAGGCGGCCGAGGATGATCGCGTCGCCGATGTCGTTGACAAACAGCTCATCGAAGCACAGCACGCGGATCTGCCCGGCCAGCTCCCGGGCCAGGGCCAGCAGCGGGTCGGCTGTGCCATTGAGCTGGAACAGCCGTTGGTGCACCCAGGCCATGAAGTGGTGAAAGTGCTGGCGCCGGCTGGGTATGCGCAGGCAGCGATGGAACTGGTCCATCAGCCAGGTCTTGCCACGGCCGACCGGGCCCCAGAGGTAGATGCCCAGGGTTGGATGGCCTTGTTCGACGGCCTGGAAGCAAGCTTGCAAGGCCGCGACGGCGCGGGCCTGAGCGGGGTCGGCAACGTAGCCCTGGGTAGTCAGGGCTTGCTGGTAGAGATGTTCGGGGGAGATGGCCATGCGGCATTCTACACAGCCACGCGATCCCTGTAGGAGCGGCCTTGTGTCGCGACTGGGCAGCAACGCGGCCCCAGCAATCTATGCAGCACTGCTGAAATCCTGGGGCCGCTGCGCGGCCCATCGCGACACAAGGCCGCACCTACAGGGACCGCTTCAGGTGCCGTTCCCCAATCCTACTTTCAATAGAGCACCATCCTTGTCATCGGTCAGCACATACAGGTAACCATCCGGCCCTACCCGCACATCGCGAATACGCGCTTTCAGGTCACCCAACAAGCGCTCTTCATGCACCACCTTGTCGCCATCCAGCTGCAAGCGAATCAGCTCCTGGGTGGCCAGCGCGCCGATGAACAGGTTGTGGTCCCAGGCCTTGAACGTGGGGCTGTCGTAGAACGCCATGCCGCTGATGCCCGGCGACTTTTCCCATACATGGTGCGGGTCGACCATGCCGTCCACGTGCTTGCCCTTGGCCTCGGGGATCGGCAGCAGCGAGTAGTTGATGCCGTGGGTCGCAATCGGCCAGCCGTAGTTCTTGCCGGGCGCGGGGACGTTGATTTCGTCACCGCCACGCGGGCCGTGTTCGTGGGTCCAGAGCTTGCCGGTCCACGGGTTGAGCGCGGCGCCCTGCTGGTTGCGGTGGCCGAACGACCAGATCTCCGGCCGCACGTTATCCCTGCCAACGAAGGGGTTGTCCTTGGGTACTTCGCCGTCCGGCAGAATGCGCACGATCTTGCCTTGCAGCTTGTCCAGGTCCTGGGCAGTGGGGCGCTGGTTGTTCTCGCCCAGGGCAATGAACAGGTAGCCGTCGCGGTCGAACACCAGGCGCGAACCGAAGTGGTTGCCCACCGACAGCTTGGGCTGCTGGCGGAAGATCACGCTGAAGTTCTCCAGCCGGGCGCGGTCTTCGGACAGTTGGCCACGGCCCACCGCAGTACCCGCCTTGCCGTCACTGCCCTCCTCGGCGTAGGACAGGTACACGGTGCGGTCCTTGCCGAATTCCGGCGACAACACCACGTCCAGCAGGCCGCCCTGGCCCTCGACCCAGACCTTGGGCACGCCGCTGATCGGCGGGCCGACCTTGCCTTCGGCATTGACCACCCGCAGGTTGCCGGCGCGCTCGGTCACCAGCATGTCCTTGCCGCCCGGCAGGAAGGCCAAAGCCCAGGGGTTGCGCAGGCCATCGGCGAGGGTGCTGACGGTCAAGGTGCCTTCTTCACTGCGAAACTGCTGTTCATCCGCAGCCTGCACCAGCAGAGGCAACAGTGCTGCGGCGGTCAGGGTGGCTAGCCAGGGTGCTCGAAACATGCAGGATTCCTTTCAGTGGGGCTCACGGCGCGCGCGTGCTGTCGCGCGGGGGCCGGGTGGGTTCCAGGTTCGGGGTTTGCTGCTGGCGGCGCAGGTTGTCGCCGTTGCCGATGCCGCGATTGTCCAGGGTGGGGGGGCGCTGATACGGGTCGGTGGACGGGCCGCGCACAGGCGGCGTGGCCGGCATGCTGCCCTGGCGGCTGTTGGGGTTGGCGCGCTGGATCGGGCTGTTGTAGGGGTTGTTGTTGCCAGCGGCAAGCTGCAACGGTGGCTGCGGGGCAGCGTGCGCGGGCAGGCACAAGGCCAGGCCGAGGGCCAGGATGGGCAATGCCGGGGTCATGCTTCACCTCCTGTACGAAAATGCCGCGCCTGGTGGGTTTGATAGCCTAAGGCGCGAGGGGTTCGCGGCAAAAGTGTGAATATGGGTGGAGTTGATTCGTGATGTTTCAGTATGCGCCTCGGGGGCTGCTTTGCAGCCCATCGCGACGCAAGGCCGCTACACAGTTCCTGTGGGAGCGGCTTTAGCCGCGAACACCGGCAACGCCGGTGCCATGCACCGCGTCGCCTGATTCGCGGGTAAACCCGCTCCCACAGGGGTGCAACGCGGCCCCTGATTACTGGCCTTTATCCACTTTGTGCCGCGCCGCATACAAGCACAGCATCTCCATCGCCAGGGTCGCCCCGGCCAAAGCGGTGATATCGGCATGGTCGTAGGCTGGCGCCACTTCCACCAAGTCCATGCCCACCAGGTTGATGCCACGCAGCCCGCCGAGAATTTCCAGCGCCTGCACCGTGCTCAACCCGCCGCACACCGGCGTACCGGTACCGGGCGCATAGGCCGGGTCGAGGCAGTCGATATCGAAGGTCAGGTACACCGGCCGCTCGCCCACCCGCTGGCGAATCGCCGCAATCACCGCCTCGGTGCCCTGGCGGTGCACCTGCCGGGCGTCGAGGATGGCAAAGCCCTGGCTATCGTCATTGGTGGTGCGCAGGCCGATCTGTACCGAGTGGGCCGGGTCCACCAGGCCTTCGCGGGCGGCATGCCAGAACATGGTGCCGTGGTCGATGCGCTTGCCCTCCTCGTCCGGCCAGGTGTCGCTGTGCGCATCGAAATGGATCAGCGCCAGCGGGCCGTGCCGGCGGGCGTGGGCCTTGAGCAACGGATAGCTGATGAAGTGGTCGCCGCCCAGGGTGAGCATGGCGCAGCCGGCCTGCAAGATATGCTCGGCATGCGCCTGGATGCTGTCCGGCACCGACTGCGGCGTGCCGCTGTCGAAAGCGCAGTCGCCATAGTCGATCACCGCCAGGTGGTCGAACGGGTCGAACGCCCACGGCCAGTGCCGGGCCCAGGCCTGCTGCACCGAGGCGGCGCGGATTGCCCGCGGGCCAAAGCGCGCACCGGGGCGGTTGCTGGTGGCGGTGTCGAACGGCACGCCGCTGACCACCACATCGACGCCACGCAGGTCGCGGCTGTAGCGGCGGCGGGAGAAACTGGTAATGCCGGCGTAGGTACTTTCTGCGGCGGTGCCATACAGGCTGTCACGGGTCATGGCCTGGTCGTTGCTTGCGGCTTGCTCCACGGTCGGGCTCCTTTGTGGTTATGAGTTATTGGCGGCTGCGGAAAGCGGTCCACAGGCGGTTGCGCTGGCGCAGGTCAGCCAGGGCCATGCTGCGGTCGGCGTACAGGCGCTGGCGCACATCAGCAGGCGGGTAGATGTCCGGGTCATTGCGCACCGCTTCGTCCACCAACGGCGTGGCGGCCTGGTTGGCATTGGCGAAGAACAGCGTATTGGTCAGCGCAGCCACCGACTCGGGCTTGAGCATGAAGGCGATGAATGCCCGCGCGGCTTCCGGGTGTGGGGCGTCCTTGGGGATGACCAGGTTGTCCTGCCATACCAGCGTGCCTTCACGAGGGATGCGGTAGATCAGCTCGAACGGCTTGCCGGCACGCCGCGCCTGGTCGGCAGCCATCGCCGCATCGCCGTTGTAGGTCAATGCCAGGCACACGCTGCCGTTGGCCAGGTCGCTGATTTGCCGGCCATTGGCGACGTAGCTGATCGACGGCTGCAACTGGCCCAGCAGGTTCTGCGCGGCGGCCAGGTCGGCCTTGTCCTGGCTGTAAGGGTCCTTGCCCAAGTAGTTCAGGGCCACGCCGATCACCTCCTGCGGCGAGTCGGGCATGGCGATGCCGCAATCCTTCAGGCGGCTGGCGTACTCGGGCTTGAACAACAGGTCGAGGCTGTCCAGCGGCACATCACCCAGGCGCTGGCGCACTGCCTCCACATTCACCCCCAGCCCCAGGGTGCCCCAGGTGTAGGGCACGGCATGGCGGTTGCCGGGGTCGGCTTCGGCGAGCTTGGCCAGCAGGTCCTTGTCGAGGTTGGCATAGCCGGGCATGGCCTGGGCGTCCAGCGGCTGCAGGGCATTTGCCTTCAGCGCCCGCGCCAGCACGGTTGACGACGGCACTACCACGTCGTAGCCACTGCCACCGGTCAGCAGCTTGGTTTCCAGCACTTCGGTGGTGTCGAAGGTGTCGTAGCGTACTTTGTAGCCGGTTTCCCGTTCAAAGCGCTGGAGGGTTTGCGGGGCGACGTAGTCGGCCCAGCTGTAGAGGTTGAGGACCTTTTCTTCGGCCTGCAGCGGCAAGGCCAGGACCAGGGACAACAGGCACAACGATCGACGCATGACGGACACCTCGGCAAATGGGTGGATGCCGCGAGCATGCCAGCCGGGTTACATTGCAGGAATGGCAAGTTTGCAAAGCTGACATTCATCAGGAGCAATGTAATGCTCGGACAAGTGCACGACCCCGACCTGCACCTGCTGCGGCTGTTCGTCACTGTAGTCGAGGCCGGTGGCTTCAGCGCCGCGCAGGGCGTGCTGGGCCTGAGCCAGCCCACCATCAGCCAGCGCATGGCGCAGCTGGAAGCACGCCTGGGTTACCGCCTGTGCAGCCGCGGCAAGGGCGGTTTTCGCCTGACCGAAAAAGGCGTGTTGATGCTGGACGCGGCACGTGGGCTGCTGCTGAACATCGAACAGTTCCGCCAGCAGGCCAATGGGGTGACCGGGCGCTTGCTGGGGACCGTGCGCATCGGCATGGCGGAGAACCAGGACAAGGCGGTGAGCCTGAAACTGGCGGCGGCCATTGCGGCCTTTCGCAGGCGAGAAGAGTCGGTGCAGCTGGAGCTGATCAGTGCACCGCCGGCGGAGCTGGAACGGCTGTTGCTGGAGCAGCGGCTGGATTACGCCATCAGCTACTTTTCCGGTAATCAGGCGGCGTTTGATTACCAGCCGTTGTTCGAGGAGCGGCAACGGCTGTATTGCGGCCAGGGGCATGTGCTGTTCGGTAAGGCTGAAGTAGGGTTTGAGCGCTTGCTGGAGATGGACCAGGTGCGCCATCCGTACCGGTTTCTCAAGGGCGGTGAGCCGTTCCAGAGCCGGCGCAGCATGGCGGTGGCGGAGCAGATCGAGAGCGTGCTGACGTTCATTTTGTCGGGGCGGCATATTGGTTATCTGCCGTGTCATTGCGCGCAGGGCTGGGAGGCTGAGGGGATGCTCTGGGCGCTGGACCCGGGGCTGGATTTTGTCGTGCCGTTTACCCTGGCCCGGCATCGGGCACAGGTGGTGGGTGAGGCGGCAAATGTATTCGCGCAGGATTTGCTGACGGTGTTTGTCTGAACCGGCCTCTTCGCGGGTAAACCCGCTCCTACACAGGTACGGCGCCGGCCTCAGGCACTCTGAGATCCCTGTAGGAGCGGGTTTACCCGCGAAGAGGCCAGTACAGGCAACCTAAATCAGTAAGCCATGCTCCAGGTCAGGGTGTAAGTGCGCCCGCGCCCCTGGTAGTCATACAAGTACGCCGGCCCGTAGGTCGGCGAATAGAACAGCGTCGCGCGCTGCCCCCAGACCGTGCTGTACTGCTTGTCCAGCAGGTTCTGGATGCCGGCGCTGAAGGTGCCGAAGCCAGTGTCCTGGCTGGCCAGCAGGTCGAAGGTGGTGTAACCGTCGATCTCGTGGTCGGCATCGTCCTTCAGGCTGAAGGCATGGTTGGCCTGCAACCGCGCGCTGCGGCCATCGCCCTTCCAGCCAACGAACCCGGTGGCCTTGGACAGCGAGGCATAGCGGGCATCACGCTTGATCCAGCCGCCATCCACATCCTCTTCCTCGGAGCGGGTCAGGTGCAGCGTGCCGCCAGCTTCCCAGCCGCTCTGGAGGTGCCGGGTCAACGCACCTTCAAAGCCGAAGTCACGGCTCTTCTGCTCTTCCACGTTGATGGTCAGCGTTTGCGAGTCAACGTTGATGATCTTGTCCGACCAGATGTAGTACAGCGCCGCCTGGGCATCCCAGTCCAGGTCGGCATAGCGCCAACCCAGTTCCACCTGGCGGCTCTTGATGCCGGCCAGCGGGTTGTCAGCCACGCTCAGGCCCGGCTTGCCGTAGTACTTGGCCGGGTCTGGCAGGTCGAAGCCTTCGCCGTAGTTGGTCCACACCTGGTGGCCGTTCTTGAAATCGTAGATGGCCCCGACGTTGAACAGGTTGACCTGGTAGTCGTTGCTGCCGCCCGGCACGCCTTTGAAGTCGCTGACATCCACGTCCATCTGCTGGCGCCGCGCGCCGCCGGAGAAGGTCAGGTTGTCGGTGGCATGCCAGTCCAGCTGGGCGTACACCGACACACCATCGACCCGGTAGCTGGGGTAACGCGCGGCCTTGCTGTCTTTTTCCAGCTCCAGGCCACCCGACTCGGACGAGGCCTGGGCGTTGAAAGTGGTCTTCTCTGCATTGAAGCGCTCACGGTCCAGGTCGACGCCGTAGGTCAGTTTCAGCGTGTCCCACTGCTTGGCGAACAGCCCCTTGAGGCTGGTGACCTCGAAGTTCTGCTGCGAGGCGGCGAAGTACACCCCGCGCGAGCCGATGGGCGTGGCGCGGTTGTAGTACGGGAACGGGTAGAAGTTGTCGTCTTCCTTGCGGTACGAGGCCTGCAGGTAGAAATCCTGGCCCAGCACGTCGCTGTGGTGGTAATTGGCGTTCAGCAGCAGGCGCCGGGTACGCGGCTCCAGGTCCGACGAGTAACCACTGCGCAGCTCGGCGTCTTCCAGGTCGGACGGCGCATTGTAGTTCAGGTTGGGAAAGTAGATACCCGTGCTGCCATGGTTGCCCGAGTCGTAATACTGGGCCAGCAAGTCGAGGCTCTGCTGGTCGTTCAGTTGCAGGCCCAGGGTGCCGAGTACGTCGATGGTGCGGTTGTACTGCAGGTCGGTCTGGGTGTTGTCGATGAAGATCTGGTCGCCGGCACCGTCGTAAAAGGCCTCGTTCTGCTCGCCAGAAATACCCAGCCGCGCTTTCACCCGCTCATTGCCGCCACTGATCGACTGGGCGAAACGGGTGGCCAGGTCGTCGCTATTGTTGAAGCCGCTGCTGGCGCCGAGTTGGGTCTCGAAGCGCGCCGGGCCGGGCTCGCCCTTCTTGGTGACGATGTTGATGATGCCGCCGGTGGCGCCGCCGCCGTAGATGGCGCTTGCGCCAGACAGCACCTCTACGCGCTCGACGTTGAACGGCGAAATGCTGTCGAACTGGCGCGACAGGCCACGCGAGCTGTTCTGGCTGACGCCGTCGATCATCACCAGCACGTTGCGCCCGCGCATGTTCTGGCCGTAGTTGGTACGCCCTTCCGGCGCCAGGTCAAGGCCTGGCACCAGCTTGCCGATGGCTTCCTTCAGGCTGACGCCGCTGTCGATCTGCTCGCGCAATTGCTGCTGGTCGACCACCCAGACGGTGCCGGGGATTTCGCTGATGGCAGTGCTGGTACGCGAGGCGACGCTGACTTCGATCGGTTTGAGGTTGACTGCCTGCGGCGCTGCCTCGGCCTTGCGCAGGGTCACCGTGCGGGCATCGCTGAAGTGCCAGCTCATGCCGCTGCCGGCCAGCAACTGCTGCAGGGCCTGCTCGGCGCTGTAGCGGCCCTGCAAGGCCGGGCTGGCCTGGCCGGCGACATCGCCAGTGGTGTACAGCAGGTGCAGGCCGGCCTGGTCGGCGAAGGCGGTCAGGGCCTGGTCCAATGGCTGGGCCGGCAGGTCCAGTTGGGCCTGGCGGGACTGGACCTGGGCCTGCTCGGCGGCGGTCGAGGCCACGGCGTGCAGCGGGCCGACCAGCATGGCCAGGGCGCTGCAGGAGATCAGGGCATGTTGAAGCGAACCGCGGCGGCGGTGCAAAGGCTTGAGCATCAGAGGCACGAATGAGCTTCCAGACAAATCGTAAATGAGAATGGGTTGCTGATCAGTCCCACTACGACGATCTGGCTTGCAGGAACTTGCAGTGCGGCTTGGAAAATATTTTTTCCTGTGGCGGCCTCTTCGCGGCTAAAGCCGCTCCTACATCGACCGCGTGATCTTCGAGGCACGCGGTCGATGTAGGAGCGGCTTTAGCCGCGAAGAGGCCGCCACAGGCTGATCAATGCACCACAGCCAACCAAGGCAGATAAGTCACCTTCAGCCCATAACGCTGCTCCAGGGTACGCAACAGGGCCTCTGGCTCATCCAGGTCAAACACCCCGCTCACCTCCATGGCCGCCAGCTTGCTATCGGACAGCACAATGCGCCCATGCCGGTAACGCTCAAGCTCTGCCAACACCTGCCCCAACGGCTTGCCGTTGAAGATGAGCTTGCCGCGCTGCCAGGCCATTTGTGTACCGGCATCGGCCGCTACCGCCAGGTGGTGCTCGCCGAGTTTGGCTTCACCGCGCGCCAGCACCACACGGCCATCACGGCGCACGCTGAAGGTAGCGGCCCGGCCTTGCACCCGCTCACCACCCGTGTCGACCACAAACGGCCGTGCATCGTCCGCCGTCTCGAACAACGCCTCGCCAGCATCCAGCACCACCCGCCGCTCATGCTCGCTGAACACCACGCTCAGGGCACTGGCGCTGTTCAGCGTTACCCGCGAGCCATCAGCCAGGGTAATCACCTGCCGCTCTCCCACTGCCGTGTGGTAGTCCGCCAGCAGCATGGGTGCCCGCTGCCAGGCCACCGCAGCAGTGACCAGTACCACCACGCAGGCCGCCACACCCGCCTGTTTCAGCCAGCTACGGCAATGGCGCAGGGCCTGGCCAATGTACTTGGCCACCATGCTCTCGGAAACGCCCAGGCGTTGCGCCACCTGCTTCTGGGTCAGGCCTTCGACACGGTTGAGCAACAGCGCCTGGCGGGCATTGTCGGGCAGTTGCAACAGCGCTTGGTCAAGGATCTGCAGGCGTTCCTGGGCCAGCAATGCCGCCTCGGGCGCGGGCGCCGGGCAAGCCAGCTCGCCTGCCCCGTCGCTGTCACCGTGGCTGGCCGCGATGCGCTGCTCGCGGCGCAAAGCGTCGATTGCCAGGTTACCGGCCACGCGGAAGATGAAACTGCGCGCGTGCAGCACCGGCAGCGCCTGCTCGTCGATGTTCACCAGCTTCAGGTAGGTTTCCTGCGCCACGTCGGCGGCGCGCTGGCGGTCGCTCATGCGCCGGGTCAGGAATTGCAGCAGGTCGTCGTAGTGCTCCTGGAAACTCGCCAGCAGGCCCGACACGGGTGAAGTCAGCATGGGATGGGGAACGGCCATTAGGAGGAATTATCGGGCGTTAATGAGAAACAGTATCTTTCATCTGGGCCGATATTATCAACGTGTTCGCCGTGCGTTTAGCGTCGCAGGTGAGATCGAGCGCCGCCCGCGCGGCGCTTCGCGGCTAAAGCCGCTCCTACGTTTGTTTCGGGCCAATTATTCCTGTGGGATTCGCGCGCGAACG